>JAEUKY010000277.1 GCA_016794005.1 Rhodospirillales bacterium | reverse complement strand
GGCGGCGGGCGCGCCGCCTTCGCCGGTCCGGATGCGCCAGCGTTCGCCCGCATGCGCGCGCCGGGCGGCAAGGGCGAGGGCGGCCGCGACGAGCCGGGCCCCCGCCGCACCGCCGCCGACCGAAACGACGATCTCGTCGCGCGCGGCCGCAGGCTCGCCCGCGTCGCCCGGCACGTAGCCCGTATAGCGCAGCCGCTCGCCCAGACCGGCGCATTCGGGCCAGCTTTCCGGCAGCGCGAGCAGGCTTTCGTCGCCATGCACGAGCACGCCGTCGAAGCGCTTCGCGGCCTCGACGCGCGCGACGGCTTTCGGCCCGTCCGGCCGCTGCAGCACATCGCGCACCGAGCACAGGCGCGGAATCCCGCGCGCGCGTTCGAGCAGCGGGTCGAGCTCGAAGCGCAGCATCGACCGGCCGAACGGATAGAGCTCGACCACCAGCAGGTCGGGACGGACGGAATCGAACAGCGCCAGCGTGGCTTCGCGCCGCGCCTTGCGCCACGCATCGTCGATCGTGCGTCCTTGCGCATCGACGAGCGTGGCGAAGGTCGCGTCGGTCGCGCGCATCGCCGGAAGCTGGACGAGATTCGCCGCACCGGTCGCGAGACCGAGCTTCCCGCCGCCGCTCGCGAGCACGACGTCGTGGCCGGCCGTCGCGCAGGCCGCCGCAATCGCGGCCATGCGTCGCGCGTGGCCGGTGCCGAGCAGGTGCTGGACGTGGATCAGGATTTTCGCCATCGCCGCTTCAGTGCGAGATTGAGCGTTTCGACCGACGGCGCGCCGTCCGGCGAAAGCGTGAAGACGTGCAGCGCGTAGAGATCGAGCTTGTCCGGCGATTCGCCCGTCATGTCCCAGCCGCGCGCGGCGGCGTAGACGGCGCGGAACACGCCGCGATGCGTCACGCAAAGCGTGTCGCGGCCGGCGGCGGCGATCTCGGACAGCAGCGGGGCGACGCGCGCCTGCACCATGCGCGGCGATTCCCCGCGCGGCGGGGTGAAGTCGAGCCCGCGCGATTCGTTCGTCGCGAACGCGTCGCCCTGTTCCTGGCGCAGCTGTTCGACGGTGCGCCCTTCGAACGCGCCCCAGTCCATCTCGACGAGACGCGGATCGATCTCTCCGGCAAGGCCGAGCGCTTCGGCCGTCTGCCGGCAGCGCAGCAGCGGCGAGCACAGCACGCGCCAGTGGGCGAACTCGCGCGGCAGCCGGCGCGCCTTCAGGAACGCGAGCGTGCGCGGCGTGAGTTCGATGTCGGCGCGGCCCTGCAGGCGTTTCGCACCGTTCCATGCGGTAGGCCCGTGGCGCATGAAGGCGATGCGCACCGTCATCGCGCGATCGCCTCGCCGAGCATCGCCGCGGCACCGGCCAGCCCGTGCGACGCCGCGACCTTCGCGGCCGCCTGCCGGCCGAACGCGGCGCGACGGTCCGGATCGTCGAGCAGCGAGGCGAGCGCTTCGGCGAACGCACCCGCATCGCCCGCCGGCGCAAGAAGGCCCGTCGTGCCGTCGGCGACGATCGCGGCCACGCCGGGGCCGTGCCCCGCGACGACGGGCAGGCCGCTTGCCTGCGCTTCGAGGATCGCCATGCCGTAGGCCTCGTTGATCGCCGGCCACGCGAAGACGTCGGATGCGGCCATCAGGCCGGCGAGCGACTCCTCGTCGAGCAGGCCCGCGAACACGACGCGCGCGCGCAACGGCGCGAATGCGGCTTCCACATCGGTCCGCGCGGGTCCGTCGCCGACGACGACAAGCCGCCAGTCGCGCGCGGCGAGGTGCTTGAGCGCGTCGGCGAGCACGCCGTAGGAGCGCAGCTTGTCGCCGGGCCGATGCATGCCGACCGCCAGCAGCAGCGGCTTCGACGGATCGAGCTTCAGGCGGCGCGCCCATGCGTCGCGGTGCATGTCGCGGTTCGCGGCCGCCGACGCATAGGGCCGCGCGTCGAGGAACGGCGGCAGCAGAATCCGCTTCGCGTCCGGCGCCAGATACGGGGCCAGTGCCGGCGCGTCGCCGGGATTGAGCGAGACGACCGCGGACGCCTGCGCCAGTGCCGCGAGCACGGCACGGTGGCCCGCGTCCCACGGCCCGCCGGCGCGTTTCATCGCGACCGACGCCTCGGCGACCACATAGGGAATGCCCAGCGCTTTCGCGACCGTCGGCCCGAGATGGTCGGGCGCCTTGTAGTAAAGGTGATAGGTGAACCAGAGATCGGGGCGCAGATGCGCGGGCCCGGATTTCCAGCGCCGGATCAGGCGCGCGGCGAGATAGCCGCCGATCCGCGCAAGCCGCGCCTGGCGGGCGGGATCGCCCGTGCCGTCGCGGCTGCGCAGCCGGCCGGCCCATTCGACCTCGTGCCCGGCGCGCGTCAGGGCCGAGTCGAGCAGCCGCGCCACACGCCGGTCGCCGGAGGGCACCGGATGGTCGGGCGGCTTCAGCGGGGCATAGGCGGCGATACGCATGCGTGCAGCAAGTCGTACAGCGTCTCCAATCCGCGCGCGAAGGGAAAGTCGCGCCGGACGCGCGCGTTGGCGGCGGTACCGAGTGCCGCGCGCCGCGCGGGATCGCCGATGAGCCCGTCGAGCGCCGCGGCAAGTGCCGGAACGTCGCCGGGCGGGACGAGCACGCCGCATTTCGGCCCGACCAGTTCGGGGATCGCGGCGACGTCGGTGGCGACCAGCGGCAGGCCCTGGCTTGCCGCTTCCATCAGCACGTTGGGCAGGCCGTCGCGGTCGCCGTCGGACGCGATACGGCTCGCCAGCACGAACAGGTCCGCTCCGCGCAGGGCCGCCAGCACGTCGGCCTGGTCGCGTGCACCGCGCCACTCGATCCGGTCGGCGATGCCCGCCGCCTTCGCCTGCGCCTGCAGTTGCGCCTTCAGCGGGCCGCCGCCGACATGCACGAAGCGCCACGCACGCGTGGTCCCGATGCGCGCCAGTGCCGCGATGGTGTCGTCGTAGCCCTTCTTCGCGACGAGCCGGCCGACCGACACGACGACGACGGGTGCGTTGGCGTCCTTTCGGGCGCGTACCGGCGGATCGGGCCAGCGCGCGAAGTCGAGCCCGTGATAGACGAGCCGCGTCTTGCCGGGGCCGAGCGCTTCGAGATGCGCGAAGCCCGCCCTCGTGCAGGTCGTGCACCATTCCATTGCAGCCAGCTTCTCGCGCTTCTCCCAGTCGGGCGTGGTCCAGATGTCCTTGGCGTGCGCCGAGGCCGACCAGCCGAGCCCGCGCATCATCGCGGCATAGCGCGCGACGGAACCCGGCGTATGGATGAAGTGCGCGTAGAGATGCGCGGTCTGCGGGCCCATCTCGGCCGCGAGCACGCAGGCCTGCCCGAAGCGCCGCCCGCGGTTGGGCGTGGGATCGCGCCGCCAGTCGGCAAGGAACGTCGCGAGGGCTGCGGCATAGCCGGGCAGGCGACGTGCGCGCAGCCAGCCCGCCAGCACGCGACCGGGCTCGCGCCACAGATATTCGGGCAGGTAGTTGACCCGGGCCTTCAGCGATCCGGCAAGCGCATGCCGGCGCGTGTCGGTCGGATGGCGCAGCGACCACAATTCCAGTTCGAGACCCAGCGCCTCGAGCCCGACAAGCTCCTGGGCGATGAAGGTCTCGGACAGGCGGGGCCAGCCTTTGACGATTACGGCAAGGCGGGTCAAGCTTGCGTCTCCCGATTCGCGCTCCGGCCGCGCCGTCGTCAGGCGGCCCCCATCATGCCCGGCGTCAGCGCGCTGTCGGACAGCACCGGATAGCGCCTCGATTCGAAGAGCTGATAGTGCCACCATTCGCGCCTGTAGAAATCCCAGCCGGCCGCCGACATCAGCCCGAGCAGCATGTGCCGGTTGCGCTGCGCCTCGACGCCGACCTCGGTGTTGCCGTGGTACGACAGTTCGGTGAAGGCGTCGAATTCGGTGCCCATCTCCAGATCCTTGCCGCTGGCCGCGTCGACCAGCGTGAGGTCAACGGCCACGCCGCGCGAATGAGGCGAGCCGCGCCGCGGATCGGCGAGGAAGTCGGGATCGGGGCGGAAGTTCCACAGCGCCCACTGCGCCTCGGACGGGCGGAAGGCGTCGAAGATCCGCAAGCGCAGGCCGAGTGCGGCAGCAAGCTCGATCGCGCGGGAAAGATGGCGGGCCGCGTCCGGATGCAGGAACGCGGCGGCGCGCCCGTAGACGGGCTTGCCGGTGAAATTGGCCGGCGTGGCGTAGCGGATATCGACTTCCACGTCGAACTGCGGCGGGGTGATGGCGACGAGCGTCATGGGGCCTGTTTAGCATGAAAATTCTGGCCTTCGACACCGCCTTTGCCGCCGTCTCGGCATGCGTCGCGCGCGACGGCGAGGTACTCGCCTGGCGGCGCGTCGAGATGGCGCGCGGCCATGCCGAAGCGCTGCTGCCGATGATCGGCGAGGTGCTGGCCGAAGCCGGACTGGCGGTGCCGGACATGACGCGCATCGCCACGACGCTGGGTCCCGGCCACTTCACCGGCCTGCGCGCCGGGCTTGCGGCCGCGCAGGGGCTGGGGCTTGCGACCGGTGCGGCCCTCGTCGGGATCACCAGCTTCGCGGCCGTCGCCGGCGGCCTCGAGCCGGTACGCGCGGGCGAGCGGCGGCTGATCGCGCTCGATTCCAAGCGCGCCGAGGCGTTCGCGATGCTCGACGACGAAGCGCCGTTCGCGGCGTCGCCCGAAGGCTTCGCGCCCGCCGGCGACTCGTTCCTCGTCGCCGGCGATCTGGCGGCCGTCTTCGCCGATGCGCTCGCGAAGGCGGGCAAGCGTGCGCGAATCGCGGCCGGCCCCGCCTTGCCCGACGCGCGCACGATCGCGCGGCTCGCCGCGACGGCCGAGCCGGTCGGGCGGCTGGTTCCGCTTTACATCCATCCGCCGGCGACGACGGCGCCCAGGCGACCATGATCGAGATCCATCCCGTCGACCGCGCCTATGCCGAGCTGCTGTCCGAGCTGCATCGCGAGACGTTCGCCGACGGCTGGTCGGTCGACGCGATGTCGGAGGTGCTGCGCTCGCCCGGCGTGTTTGCGCTGCTGGCGCTGGCGCACGGCGAGCCGGCCGGATTCGCGATCGGGCGTCTTGCCGCGGACGAGGCGGAACTTCTGAGCATCGGCGTTCTCGCGAACCGTCGCCGCTACGGCATCGGCCGCGCCCTGATCGTGGGGATCGCCGCCTGCGTGCCGCGCGCGCGGGCGCTGTTCCTCGAGGTCGGCGAGGACAACCCGGCCGCGCGTGCGCTCTATGCGGGGCTCGGATTCGTCCTTGTCGGACGGCGGGCCGACTACTACCAGCGCGGGCCGGGCGCGCGCGTCGCCGCCCTGACAATGTCGGCAATACCTGCTAATATAGCCAAGTAAAATTTCTTTCGGCCGACGGCTGTATTCGTCCTTGCCGAGTAAATCCGTTCTTTCTATACACGCTGCTCCCCGACGGGACCGGCCCCGATTTGTTGAGGAACATGAAAATGTCCGAATTGAAGTCCAACGATGTTCTCGCATTGACCGCGAATATTGTCGCGGCCCATGTCTCGAAGAACGCGCTTGCGACCGACGAGCTGCCCGGCCTGATCCGGCAGGTCTACCAGACGCTGTCGACGGTCGGCACCACGACGGCGCAGGCCGAACGGCCGCAGCCGGCCGTGCCGGTCAAGCGGTCGGTCAGCAACGACTTCATCGTCTGCCTCGAGGACGGCAAGAAGATGAAGATGCTCAAGCGGCATCTGAAGGCGGCCTACAACATGTCGCCCGAGCAGTATCGCGAGCGCTGGGGTCTGGCACCGGACTATCCGATGGTTGCGCCCAACTACGCCAAGAAGCGCAGCCAGCTTGCGCGCGATCTGGGGCTCGGCACCAAATCCAAGCGCCGTCGCGGAAACGATTGAGCGAATCGCGGTACCGGGCGGGCGGGAAAACGGAAGTGTTCCCGTCATCGCGCCGCAATATAATGCGCGTACACCGTTCCCATCGGTTCGCGGGTCCGATTCGCACGTGGCGAAATCCGGATCCGGGCAAAGGATGGGGATCGGCATGCCGGAAGGGTCAAGGAGCATGACGTCGATGCCGCAGCGAATCGAACAGCTTTGCGTCGAAAAGGGTCTGAAGATGACGGGCCAGCGCCGCGTCATCGCGCGGGTCCTTTCGGAAGCGACGGACCATCCGGACGTCGAGCAGGTCTACCGCCGCGCCGCGGCGATCGACCCGCGCATTTCGATCGCGACGGTCTACCGGACCGTGAAGCTGTTCGAGGAAGCCAACATCCTGGCCCGGCTGGATTTCGGCGACGGGCGCGCACGCTACGAAGAAGCGCCCGAAGAGCACCACGATCACCTGATCGACGTGAAGAGCGGAACGGTGATCGAGTTCCACAACGAAGAAATCGAACGTCTGCAGCGCGAGGTCGCGCGCCGGCTCGGGTACGAGCTGGTCGGGCACCGTCTCGAGCTGTACGGCGTTCCGCTTGGCGCCCGCGAGTCCGATCCTCCGGAAAAGAAGGAACGATCGCAATGACCGCACAGGCACTTCCCAGGACGCAAGCCCAGGACCTCCTCGGCTTCGGCGACGCGCTGCGCTCGGGCAATCTCGAAGTGCGCCTGGCGCGCGACGCGGCGGACATCGACGCCGCCCAGGCGCTGCGCTACCGGGTCTTCTACGAAGAGCTCGGCGCCGCGCCCAGCGCGCTGGCGCGCGAGACCCGCCGCGACGCGGACAAGTTCGACGGCTATTGCGACCACCTGCTGGTGATCGACCACGCGAAGGGCGAGGGGCCGGAATCGATCGTCGGCACCTATCGCCTGCTGCGCCGGTCGGTCGCCGACCGGCACGACGGCTTCTACACGGCGACCGAATTCGACATCTCGCGCCTGCTGGCGCTGCCGGGCGAGCTTCTGGAACTCGGCCGGTCGTGCGTGGACCAGCAGCACCGCAACCGCCCGACGATGCAGCTTTTGTGGAAGGGGATCGCGGCCTACGTCTTCGCGCACGACATCAAGCTGATGTTCGGCTGCGCGAGCCTGCCGGGTACGGATCCCGCCGAACACGCGGCGGCCCTGTCGTATCTCCATCACAACCATCTGGCGCCCGAGGCCATCCGCGCGCGCGCGCTGCCCGAACGGCATGTCGCGATGGACCTGCTGCCGGCGGGTGCGGCCGGGCACGAGGACGCGATCAAGGCGTTCGACGCGCGCACCGTGGTCGCGGCCCTGCCGCCGCTGATCAAGGGCTATCTGCGGCTGGGCGGCTTCGTCGGCGAGGGTGCCGTCGTCGACCGCGAGTTCAACACGATCGACGTCTGCATCCTCGTCGTCACCGACGCGGTGACCGACAAGTAT
>JAEUKY010000256.1 GCA_016794005.1 Rhodospirillales bacterium | reverse complement strand
TCCTGCGAACCCTGCATCAGCACGAGACCGACGGTGACGACGCCCGCGAGCAGCACGCCGGCGAGCGACAGCCACACCCACGGCGCTTCGGCCCAGGTCGGCGCTTCGCCGTGGCCGAGCTTGTCGGCGCGGCGCTTCTCCATCGCCATCCACGCGGCGTAGACCGCCAGCGGCAGCACGAGCGGCACGACGAATTCGAGCAGGATGCGGATCACGGCGCGTCTTCCCCCTGCAGCACTTCGGCGAGGTTCACGAGCATGCCCGCCGTCACGCCCCAGATATAGCGGTCGGGATAGGGCAACACCCAGAAATGCCGCTCGGTGCCCTGGAAGTGGCGCGAGCGGCGTTCGCGGTTGCGCGGGTCGAGCACGAAGGAAAGCGGGATCTCGAAGATCTCGGCGACCTCGAACGTGTCGGGCACCAGATCGAACGGCGGGCGCACGAGGCCGACGACCGGCGTCACTTCATAGGACGTGCGCGTCTGGTAGGTGTCGAGCCGGCCGACGATCTCGACATGCCGGCGGTGCAGGCCGATCTCCTCCTCCGTCTCGCGCAGGGCGGCGGCGACCGGGTCGGGATCGTCCGGCTCGATGCGCCCGCCGGGAAAGCTGATCTGGCCGGCATGGTCGTGGAGATGCGCCGTGCGCTGCGTGAGCAGCACCGACAGCCCGTCCGGCCGCTCGACCAGCGGGACGAGCACGGCGGCCGGCCGGAGTTCGCCCGCCGGCGCCATGCCGGGATTGCCGTCGTGGTCGCCGCGCACGCGCCCGATCGTCGCCGAACGGCGCAGGCCGGGCGCCACGCGCGCGAGCGTCGCGCGGATCTGGTCGGCGGTGGGAACGGACGGCATCATGCGGCCGATCCGAGTTCAAAGAACGTGCCGCCGCTCCATACGCCGAGCTTGCCGTCGCGCGGTTCGGCAAGTTCGACCAGCCGGTAGAACGCCGCGCGCGCGATGCGCGCTTCCAGCCCCGGCCGCACGAGCACGTAGGGCGACGGTTCGCCGTCCGCGGCGACGGCCACGCGGATCGGCCGGTCGGGGCCGGCCTCCACCGTCTCGTCGAGATTGGTGCGGAAGGTCAGGCGCCGGGCCGCCCCGGCGCCGTCCGAGTCGAAGTCGACGGCGACGAACGGCGCGTCGTCGACCGTGACGAGGCCCTTCTCGACCGGCGTCACCAGCCAGTAGCGGCCGTCGGCTTCGCGGCGCAGCACGCGGGCGAAAAGTTTAACGAGTGCGGCGCGTCCAATCGGCGAGCCGCGATAGTGCCAGACCCCGTCGCGGGCGATTCGCAGGTCGAAATCGCCACAGATTTCGGTGGGTTCGCCCGAACGATCCACAGGCGGAATCGCCGACGGTACGCCGCGTGCAAGGCCGTCGGGGCGCAGGCTGTCGAGGCGCAAATTTGCGGGATCGGCGGATCGTTCGTCGGTCATCGGAACGGACGGAGTCTACACCGTGACGGACGTAACATGCACGCGCTGGACGCCAGCCCCCCGGGCATCGCACACTTGTCCCGGAAAAACGTCGGTCCATATCCCACCGGTTGCGCCGCCGTCGTCGACGGCAGCGGCCGGAAAGCGAGGCACCCCGTGAACGCTCCCCCTGCCCCCATCCAGACCGACGCCCTGCTGGGCGAGATCGAGGCGCTGGGCGAAACGCTGCGGACCGTGCGCGGCGCCATCGGCCGCGTGATCTTCGGCCAGAACGAAGTCGTCGAGCAGACGCTGATCACGCTGCTGGCCGGCGGCCACCTGCTGCTGATCGGCGTGCCCGGCCTTGCCAAGACCAAGCTGGTCGAGACGCTGGGCACGGTGCTGGGCCTCGACGCCAAGCGCATCCAGTGCACGCCCGACCTGATGCCCGCCGACATCATCGGTTCCGAAGTGCTGGAGGACGGCGACGCCGGCCGCCGGCAGTTCCGGTTCCTGAAGGGCCCGGTCTTCGCGCAGCTTCTGATGGCCGACGAGATCAACCGCGCCAGCCCGCGCACGCAGTCGGCCCTGCTGCAGGCCATGCAGGAGCACCGCGTGTCGGTCGCCGGCAGCTATCACGACCTGCCCGCCCCCTTCCACGTGCTCGCCACGCAGAACCCGCTGGAGCAGGAAGGGACGTATCCGCTGCCCGAAGCCCAGCTCGACCGGTTCCTGCTGCAGATCGACGTCGGCTATCCCGACATCGACGCCGAGCGCCAGATGCTGATCGCCACGACCGGTTCGACGAACGAGAAGCCCGTGCAGGCGATGACGGCCGCCGACCTCCAGCGCGCGCAGGCACTGATCCGCCGCGTGCCGGTAGGCGAAAGCGTCGTCGAGGCGATCCTGAAGCTCGTGCGCGCCGGCCGTCCGGGCGAGAGCACGATCGAGGCCGTCAACAAGCACGTCGTGTGGGGCCCCGGCCCGCGCGCCAGCCAGTCGCTGATGCTGGCGGCACGCGCGCGCGCCGTGCTCGACGGGCGGCTCGCCCCGTCGGTCGACGACGTCGTGGCGCTGGCCAAGCCCATCCTCGGCCACCGCATGGCGCTGTCGTTCACCGCGCGCGCCGACGGCGTCACGCTCGACGACATCGTCGCGCAGCTCTGCGCGCCGCTCGCCTAGGCGAAGGACGCAAAGCCCCCCGGTGTCGATCTTCGCCGCCACCGCTTCGGTCGTTTCCGGCCCGCCGCAGGACGCGCATGCCCGCCGCCTTGCCGCGGAATCCGCCGCAAGCCGCCTGCCCGCCCTGCTCGTCGCGGCCCAGCGCGTGGCCAATACGGTCGCGCAAGGCGTGCACGGGCGCCGGCGCGCCGGCCCCGGCGAGACGTTCTGGCAGTTCCGCCGCTACATGCCCGGCGACACGGTCGACCG
Source organism: Rhodospirillales bacterium (assembly GCA_016794005.1). Classification (GTDB taxonomy): domain Bacteria; phylum Pseudomonadota; class Alphaproteobacteria; order CACIAM-22H2; family CACIAM-22H2; genus Tagaea. The sequence continues at coordinate 3,462 of JAEUKY010000256.1, read as the reverse complement.
CATCGACTGGCGCCAGACGGCCAAGACCGACCACGTCTTCGTGCGCGAGACCGAATGGGAAGCCGCGCAGACCGTGTGGCTGTGGCGCGACCGCTCGCCGTCGATGGCGTGGGCCTCGTCGGCGAAGCTGCCGCACAAGCTCGACCGCGCGGAACTGCTGCTCGTGGCGCTCGCCTCGCTGCTGACGCGCGGCGGCGAGCGCGTCGGCGTGCTGGGGGCAAGCCCGCGCCCGCTGCACGGACGTTTCGCGGTCAACCGGCTGGCCGACACCGTCTTCGCGCGCAACGATCCGGCCACCGGCGTGCCACCAGCCGCCCGCCTCGCGCGCCATTCCACCGTCGTGCTGGTCGGCGATTTCCTCGCCCCGCTCGCCGAGACCGACGCCGCGATCCGCACGCTCGCCGCCGGCGGGACGCGCGGCCATGTCGTGCACCTGATCGATCCGGCCGAGGAGGGCCTGCCCTATAACGGGCGCACGCGCTTCGACGGGCTGGAGAACGAGGATTCGCTGCTGGTGAGCCGCGTCGAGAACGTGCGCGGCGACTATCGCAGGGTCTTCGTCGACCACGTCGCGGGCCTGCGCGACATCGCGCGCGCCTATGGCTGGAACTATGTCGAGCACCGCACCGACCGCGCGCCCGAGATGGCGCTGATGGCGCTGTGGCTCGCCCTCGCCAACGACGGGAAGCGCTGATGGGCCTGCTGTCGAGCTTCGCGTTCCTGACGCCGTGGTGGCTGCTGGCCCTCGCGAGCCTGCCGGTCCTGTGGTGGCTGCTGCGCGTGACCCCGCCCGCCCCGCGCCGCACGTCGTTCCCGGCGATCGCCCTGCTCGCGCGCCTGAAGCCGGCCGAGGAAACGCCCGCGCAGACCCCGTGGTGGCTGCTGCTGCTGCGCCTGCTGATCGCGTTCCTGATCATCCTCGCCCTTGCCCAGCCCGTGCTGAACCCGGCCGCGCGCCTGTCGGGCGGCGGGCCCGTCATCGTCGTCGTCGACGACGGCTGGGCGGCCGCCCCCAACTGGCGCGCGCGGCGCGACGCGATCGACCAGTTCATCGACCGCGCGGAACGCGACGCTCGGCCCGTCATCGTGCTGCCGACGGCACCGACGCTCTCGGGCGATCCGCCGCACCCCTCGCGCCTGATGACGGCGGGCGAAGCGCGCACGCTGGTGGGGGCGCTGGAACCCAAGCCGTGGCCGTCCGACCGGCAGGCCGCCCTCGCCACGCTCGAAGCGGTCGCCCCGCCGCAGGCCGCCGCGATCCGGTATTTCGCCGACGGGCTCGACGATCCGCATCTGGCCCCGCTCGTCGAACGCCTGCAGCGCATCGGGCCCGTCACCTATTTCGCCGACGCGCCCGAACGGCTCGCGCGCCTCGTCCTGCCGCCGGTTTCCGAAGCCGGCGCCATCGCCGTGACGGTGGCGCGCCCGGTGACCGCGCCCGCGCAGGACGCCATGCTCGTCGCGCGCGGCGAGGACGGCCGCCCGCTGGCGCGCGAACGCCTGCGCTTCGAGGACGGCGACAGCACGGGTGTGGCGCGCGTCACGCTGCCCAGCGAACTGCGCAACCGCGTGGCGCGCATCGAGGTGGAGGGCGAGCCGTCGGCCGGCGCGACCGCGCTGATCGACGAGCGCTGGCGCCGCCGCCCGGTCGGCATCGTTTCGGGCGCCACGGTCGAGCGCAACAACCAGCCGCTGCTGGCCGACACGTTCTATCTGGAGCGCGCGCTGCAGCCTTTCAGCGAAGTGCGGCAGGGCGACATCGCCCAGCTCCTGCAGCGCGAGATCGCCGTGCTGATCCTCGCCGACGTGGGCCAGCTCGCCGAGGCCGAGCGCGCCGCGCTCGACAACTGGATCAAGCGCGGCGGCGTGGTCGTGCGCTTCGCGGGCCCCCGCCTTGCCGAGGCCGACGACGATTTCGTGCCGGCGCCGCTGCGACTGGGCGGCCGCGCGTTCGGCGGCGCCATGAGCTGGGAGCAGCCGCTGGGCCTCGCCCCGTTCGACGCGGGCTCGGCCTTCGCCGGGCTCGAGGTGCCCACCGACATCAAGGTGCGCCGGCAGGTGCTGGCCGAACCCACGCTCGACCTCGCCCAGAAAACCTGGGCACGGCTGGTCGACGGCACGCCGCTCGTCACGGCCGACAAGCGCGGCGAAGGCTGGCTCGTGCTCGTGCACGTGACCGCGTCCCCCGAATGGTCGGACCTGCCGCTCTCGGGCCTCTATCTCGACATGCTGCGCCGGCTGATCGGGCTGGCGCAGGGCATTTCGGGCGACGCCGGCGGCGACGCGATCCTCGCCCCCATCGCCACGCTCGACGCGTTCGGCCGGCTGCAGGCGCCCTTCCCGGCCGCGACGGGAATTCCCGCGCGCGCGCTTGCGGGCCAGACGGTCGGCCCGCGCAGCCCGCCCGGCCACTACGGCACCGAGATCGCGCGCCGCGCGCTCAATCTCGGCCAGAGCGTCGAAGCACCGCGCGCGGTGCGCAACCTGCCGGGCGGCGTTGACCGCGCCACCTATGCCCAGCCGCGCGAGGTCGATTTCAAGCCCGCCCTGTTCGTCGCCGCCCTGCTGCTGCTGCTCGCCGACCTGATCGTGGCACTGGTCCTGCGCGGACTTGCGGTTCCGGCATCCCTGCGCCGCAGGCTCGGCGGCATCGCGCTGTCGTTCGGCGCGCTGGTCGCGGCCGGCGACGCGCGCGCCCAGCCGGTCGACGAGGCGACGGCGTTGAGCAACGCGATGCAGACGCGCTTTGCCTATGTGCGCAGCGGCGATCCGGCCATCGACGAGGTCAGCCGCGCCGGTCTTGCGGGGCTGGGCGTGATCCTCGCCCGGCGCACGGCGGTCGATCCCGGTGCGCCCGTCGCGGTCGATATCGAGCGCGACGAGATGTCGTTCTTCCCGCTGGTCTACTGGCCGATCGCGCCGGCCGGCCCGCGCCCCAGCCCCAACGCGATGGCGCGCGTGAAGCAGTATCTGGTCGACGGCGGCATGATCCTGTTCGACACGCGCGAGGCCGGTTCCATCGGCCCTGCCGGCGGCGGCCCGGCCGCCCAGCGCCTGCGCGACATCCTGCGCCCGCTCGACCTGCCGCGCCTGGCGCGCGTGCCCGCCGACCACGTTCTGACGAAGACCTTCTATCTGCTGCAGGACTTCCCGGGCCGGCTGGCCGGTGCGCCGCTGTGGATCGAGCAGCCCGACGCGCGCGACAACGACGGCGTCACCTCGGTGCTGATCGGCGCCAACGACTGGGCGGCGGCCTGGGCGCTCGACGCCAACGGCCGCGCGATGTACGCGGCCGTGCCCGGCGGCGAAGGCCAGCGCGAGTTCGCGATCCGCTTCGGCGTCAATCTCGTCATGTACGCGCTGACCGGCAACTACAAGGGCGACCAGGTGCATGTCGAAGCCATCCTCGACAGGCTGAAGCGATGACCGAATATTCGCTCGCCTTCGCCCCGCTCGTCGGCT
>JAEUKY010000160.1 GCA_016794005.1 Rhodospirillales bacterium | reverse complement strand
CCCCGGCCCGGGCGAAATCCGCGTGCGCGTCGTGGCGGCGGGGCTCTGCCATTCGGACCTTTCGGTCATCAACGGCGACCGGCCGCGCGTCATGCCGATGGCGCTGGGCCACGAGGCGGCCGGCATCGTCGAGGAGCTGGGTGCGGGTGTGGACGACCTTTCGGTCGGCGACCACGTCGTGATGGTGTTCGTCCCCTCGTGCGGCTGCTGCCTGCCGTGCGCCGAAGGACGGCCCGCTTTGTGCGAGCCCGGGGCCAAGGCCAACGGGGCGGGCACGCTGCTGACGGGCGCGCGGCGTATCGCGCGCGACGGGGTCGCGATCAACCATCATCTGGGCGTGTCGGCCTTCGCCGAACAGGCCGTGCTGTCGCGCCGCTCGGCGATCCGCATCGACAGGTCCGTGCCGCTCGACGTGGCAGCGCTTTTCGGCTGCGCGGTGCTGACCGGCGTGGGGGCCGTCGTCAATACCGCGCGCGTGCGGGCCGGCGACACGGTCGCGGTCGTCGGGCTGGGCGGGGTGGGTCTCAACGCGCTGCTGGGTGCGAACGTCGCGGGTGCCCGCGCGATCGTCGCGGTCGATCTCGATCCGAGGAAACTGGATCTCGCGCGCCAGCTCGGCGCCACCGACGCGGTCGACGCGCGCGAAGCCGACGCCGCCGAGCGCGTGAAGGCGCTCGTACCTGGCGGCGTGGATCACGCGTTCGAGATGGCGGGATCGGTCAAGGCGATGGAGCTTGCCTACGCGATCACGCGGCGCGGCGGGACGACCGTCACGGCCGGCCTGCCCAACCCGGCGCATATGTGGTCGCTGTCGCCCGTCGGGCTCGTCGCCGAGGAGCGGACCGTCAAGGGCTCGTACGTGGGCGGGGCCGTGCCGTTGCGCGACATCCCGCGCTACATCGACCTGTGGCGGCGCGGCCGACTGCCGGTCGACCGGCTGATGAGCGACCGGATCGGTCTCGACGGCCTCAACGACGCGTTCGAACGGCTCGCGGCCGGCGACGTGGTGCGCCAGATCCTCTGGATGGGCTGAAAAGAAAAACCCCGGACCGTTTCCGGTCCGGGGTTCCTGTACTACGAATGTATAGTGTTGACTACTCGTCCTTCTGGCCGAACAGCGAGACCAGCGCCTGGAAGAGGTTGACGAAGTTGAGGTAGAGCGAGAGCGCGCCCATCACCGCAAGCTTGCCTTCCAGTTCCGTGCCCGCCGTTTCGGCGTAGGTGTCCTTCAGGCGCTGCGTGTCCCACGCGGTCAGGCCGCAGAACACCAGAACCGAGGCGACCGAGATGACGAACTGCATCATCGAGGACTGGACGAAGATGTTGACCAGACCCGCGATCACGACGCCGATGAGGCCCATGATCAGGAAGGTCGAGAACTTCGACAGGTCCGCCTTGGTCGTGTAGCCGTAGATGCTGACGCCGGCGAACATGCCGGCCGCGATGAAGAAGGCGCGTGCCACCGAAGCGCCCGTGAAGACGAGCAGGATCGCCGCCAGCGAAGCGCCCATCAGGGCCGCGAAGACCCAGAACATGGCGAGCAGCGCCGGCTTCGACATCTTCTCGAAGCGGAACGACATCAGCATCACGAAGCCGAGCGGGGCGAGCATCACGACCCACTTCAGCGGCGTGCCGAAGATCAGCTGCGAAACGGCCGGCGAACCGGCCACCAGAAAGGCCACGATGCCCGACAACGCCACGGCCGAGGCCATGTAGTTGTAGATGCCGAGCATATAGCTGCGCAGCCCTTCGTCGAATGCCGCGGCATCGACGCCGGCGCGCGGCATATACTGTCTTTCGGTCTCGTACATGGACATCTGGCTCCCGGAAAATTGACGGAACCGGCGGATGCCGGAACCGGACTATCAGGATAATGGGGGCTCCCGACCCGGATTTCAATATGCCGGATGCCCCCATATTGACTGATAAATATGGCTTTTCAGCGTCTTAATACGTCGTTCGCGTGTGAAATAGGCCGGATACCTCGATCCGTCAGGCATTGCGCAGCAGCGGGGCCGCCTTCTGGCCCAACGCCCGCCACGTCCCGGCCAGCCCCAGCAGCGCGACGGCGAGGGCCGCTCCGACGATCGTGGCGGCAAGCGTGCCCGGCAGCACGACGAACTCGATGCGCATGTAGGCGCCGATCAGCAGGGCCGCACAGGTCGTGCCGACGATGGCGGCGACGCCGGCCGCCGCCGCGCCGGTCAGCGCGAATTCGGCCAGCAGGGCGCGCATCACGTCGCGCCGGCGCGCACCCAGCACCTTCAGCACGACCGCGTCGTAGGTCCGCCGGCGCTGCGTGGCGAGGATGGCGCCGGCCAGCACGAGCGTGCCCGCGACCAGCGTGATCGCCGCCGTCACGCGCGCGGCCGTCGCGATCCCGGTCACGGTCTGCCGGGCGGTGGCGAGGGCGCGCTTCACGCGGATCGACGAGACGTTCGGGAACTCGGCCGTGACGGCGCGCTCCAGCGCGTCCTCGTTCGCGGTTTCCACCTGTGCCGTCGCGATCCAGGTCTGGGGGGCGCCTTCCAGCATGCCGGGGGCGAAGGTCAGCGTGAAATTGATGCCGAGGCTCGTCCAGTCGATCGCGCGCAGGTTGGCGATGCGCGCGTCCATCTCGCGGCCCAGCACGTTGATCGTGATCGTGTCGCCCACGCCCAGCCCCATGCCGCGCGCGATCTGCGCGTCGAACGACACCAGCGGCGGCCCGGCATAGTTCTCCGGCCACCATTCGCCGGCGACGAGCCGGGTGCCCGCCGGCATCGGCCCCGTATACGTAAGCCCGCGATCCGAACCGATCGCCCACTGCGCCTCAGGTGCGACGACCGCCTGCTCGACCGGCACGCCGTTGAGCCGCACGATGCGCCCGCGCAACGAAGGCACCTGGCGCACCTCGCCCACGCCGGGATGCCTCTCGACCAGCCGGTCGAACGCCGCGATCTGGTCCGGCTGGATGTCGATGAAGAAGAACGACGGCGCCATCTGCGGCAGCTGCTCGGCGAGCTGGCGCGCGAAATTGCCCTGCACCTGCGCGATCAGCACCAGCACCGTCAGCCCCAGCCCCAGCGACAGCACGATGCCCGGCGTCGCACTCCCCGGCCGGTGCATGTTGGCGAGTGCGAGGCGCAGGGCCGGGTTGCGCACGTGGCCGAAGCGCTTCGCCAGCCATGCGACGAGGGCGGCGGCCCCCCGGAAGATCGCGAAGGTGACGACGGAGGCCGCGCAGAACGCGGCCCCGAGCTTCTGGTCGATCGACGTGACGATCGCGAGGGCGGCGAGGGCGAGCACCGCGGCGGCCGTGTAGACGACGTACTCCTTTCGCGGCCAGCGCCGGACCGGCGCCACCAGATCGCGGAAGAGCGCTGCCGGCGGCACCTCGCGCGCGCGCGCCAGCGGCCACAGCGTGAAGGCGAGTGCGGTGAGGACGCCGAAGCCCGTCGCCATCGCGAGCGGCAGCGCATAGAGCCCGCCGCGCGCCGTCAGGCTCAGCCGGTCGGCGAGCAGTGGCGCGACGATTGCGGGGACCAGTGAGCCGACCGCGAGCCCCGCGAGGATGCCGAGCCCGGCAAGGGCGAGGATCTGGATCAGGTAGAGCCGCAGCACGAGCCGGCCGGGGGCGCCGAGGCACTTGATCGTCGCGATCGTCGCCGTGCGGCCTTCCAGATAGCTGCGCACCGCGTTCGCCACGCCCACGCCGCCGACGAGCAGGGCCGTCAGCCCGACCAGCGTCAGGAACATCGCGATCCGGTCGATCCAGCGCTGCAGGCCGGGTGCCGCCTCGCTTTCGCCGCGGATGCGCCAGCCCGCGTCGGGGAAGCGCTTCTTCAGCGCCTCGATCCACGCCGGGGCATCGGTGCCGGGCGTCAGCACGATGCGCGACTGGTAGCGGATCAAGGCACCCGGCTGTTCGAGCCCCGTACCTTCGAGTGCCGCGCGCGCGACCATCACGCGCGGCCCCAGCGTGAACAGGTTCGCCGACCGGTCCGGCTCGACGTCGACCGTCGCGCGCACGACGAAGTTCCCGTCGCCGACCTCGATCGTGTCGCCGACGGCGATCCCGAGGCGCGACAAGGTCGCGGCCTCGACGGCCGCCCCCCAGCGCCCGTCGGCACCCTTCGCGGTCGCGGCGGCGAGATCGGCGGCACCGGTCACGCGCACGGATCCGACCAGCGGATAGGCGGCATCGACCGCCTTCAGCTCGACCAGCGTGCGGTCGGCCGCCGTGCGCGCCATCGCGCGCATCTCGATGATCTCGGAAACGCGGCCCGATTCCTCGAGGAAACGCCGCTGGTCGGGCGTGGTCGTGCGGTGCGTGAAGGAAAGTTCGACGTCGCCGCCCAGCAGCAGGCGCGCGTCCTGGCGCAGCGCCTCGCGCACGCCTTCGGCGAGCGAGCCCACGCCCGCGATGGCGGCCACACCCAGCATCAGGCAGGCCATGAACACGCGGAAACCCCTGATGCCGCCGCGCAGCTCGCGCCCGGCGAGCCGCCAGGCAAGCGCGTAGCGGTCGGCCGCCGCCGTCACTGGGCCGCCGACCGGAAGGCGGGGGCCGGCGACAGCTTGCCGTCTTCCATGCGCACCGCGCGCCCGCAGCGCGCGGCGAGCTTGGCGTCGTGCGTGATCAGCAGCAGGGCCGTGCCGAGCCTGTCCTTGAGGTCGAACATCAGGTCGACGATCGAGTGGCCCGTCGTCGCGTCGAGATTGCCGGTGGGTTCGTCGGCCAGCAGCAGGGCGGGCTGCGCCACGAACGCGCGCGCGAGTGCGGTGCGCTGCTGTTCGCCGCCCGACATCTGGCCGGGATAGTGCGTCGTGCGGTGGGAAAGCCCGACCGAATCGAGGGCGGCGCGCGCCTTGTCCCACGCGTCGGCGTCGCCCGCGAATTCCAGCGGGATCGCGACGTTCTCCAGTGCCGTCATCGTCGGGATCAGGTGGAACGCCTGGAACACGATGCCCACGTTGCGCCGGCGGAACAGGGCGAGCCCGTCCTCGTCCAGCGCGCCGAGATCCTGGCCGGCGACGCGCACCGAGCCTTGCGTGGGCCGTTCGAGGCCGGCGACGATCATCATCATCGTCGACTTGCCCGAACCCGACGGGCCGACGACGGCGAGGCTTTCGCCCGGCGCCATGTCGAGATCGACCCCGCGCAGGATATTGACCTCGCCCGCCTGGCTCGCCAACTTGAGATGGACGCCGCGAAGCTCGACGATCGGTGCGGCAGGAGCGAGTGACATGGACGCGCTTTCGGGATCGGGGCCGGGGTCCCCAACATATGGGCGGCGTCGGCTGCTTTTCAACGCAGCCGCGGCAAGCCTTTGCGCGTCATGGGCGAATCGGGCGGCCGCGCAGGCGAAGCCGCGCCTGCTGCTGCTCGGCGACAGCCTGACCGCCGGCTACGGCCTGCCCGCGTCGCAGGCGTTCCCGGCGAAGCTCGAAGCGGCACTGCGCGCGGCCGGGATCGACGTGCAGGTCGTCAATGCCGGCGTGTCGGGCGACACGTCGGCCGGCGGGCTTGCGCGCCTCGACTGGGCGATCGGCGACCGGGCGCCGGAATTCGCGTTCGTGGCGCTGGGGGCGAACGACGGGCTGCGCGGCCTCGACGTCGACGCGATGGAACGCAATCTCGACGGCATCGTCGCGAAGCTCGCCGCGCGCGGCAGCCGCGTGATGCTCGCGGGCATGCTCGCCCCGCCCAACATGGGCAGCGACTATGCCGGGCGTTTCCGCGCGGTCTATCCGCGCGTGGCGGGCAAGCACAAGGCCGCCCTCTATCCCTTCTTCCTCGAAGGGGTCGCGGCCGATCCGGCGCTCAACCAGGCCGACGGCATCCATCCCAACCCGGCGGGCGTGGACAAGATCGTCGCGAGCCTGCTGCCGGCCTTGCGCGCGTTCCTGACGGCGGGCTGACATGTTCGCGCGCACGCTCGCCCGCACCGAACGCGTGACGGTCACCGAATATCGCTGCACGGCGGGGCCCGGGGCCAAGCCGTTCGCCGAACAGCATTCGTCGAACTCGCTCGCCTATGTCCGGCGCGGCAGCTTCGGCTATCGCTATCGCGGGCGCACGCACGAGCTGGTCGCGGGCTCGATCCTGGTCGGCCATCCGGGCGACGAATACACGTGCACGCACGACCATCACGCCTGCGGCGACGAATGCCTGTCGTTCCGCCTGTCGCCCGCGCTCGTCGCCGATCTCGGCGAGCGCGCGGCGATCTGGCGGCAGGGCGCGCTGCCGCCGCTCGCGCAGACCGCGATGCTCGGCGAGCTGGCGCAGGCGGCGGCCGACGGGCGCAACGATTTCGGCCTCGACGAGATCGGCCACGCCTTCGCCGCGCGCTTCGTGGAACTCGCCGGCGGCCGGGCGGGCGCATCGGCCGGCGGCACGCCGCGCGACCGGCGCCGCGCGGTCGAGACGGCTTTGTGGATCGACGCGAATGCCGGCAGGGAGATCGACCTTGCCGACGCGGCTTCCGAGGCGGGGCTGAGCCCGTTCCATTTCCTGCGCGTCTTCACGCGCGTGGTCGGCGTCACGCCGCACCAGTATCTGGTGCGCGCGCGCCTGCGCCATGCGGCCCGCCTGCTGGTCGAGGCGGATTCGCCGGTCACCGAAATTGCCTACGAATCGGGCTTCGCCGACCTGTCGAACTTCATGCGCAGCTTCCGCCGCGCCGCCGGCATGACGCCGCGCGCGTTCCGCCGGCAGGCGCGCGGGCGCGACAGCAAGATTCTCCAAGAACGCTTCGCCGGCATCGCCTAGCACTGGGCCTCCATCCAAGGAGGACCACGCATGTACGACCATATCGGCCTCAAGGTGAAAGACCTTGCCGCCAGCCGCGAATTCTACACCGCCGTCCTGAAGCCGCTGGGCTTCGTGCCGGATTCGTCCGGTACGGGCTTCGGCCCGCCGGGTGCGCCGGCCTTGTGGCTCTACGAGGCCAAGAAGACGCAGGGCGGCACGCATGTCGCGTTCAAGGCCAAGGACCGCAAGGCAGTCGCCGCGTTCCACGCGGCGGCGATCAAGGCAGGCGGCAAGGACAACGGCGCGCCGGGCCTGCGCGCGGATTACAGCCCGACATACTATGCGGGCTTCGTCTTCGATCCGGACGGCAACAACGTCGAAGCCGTCTGCATGGACTGACGCGACGGGGGAGCGGTTACCGGAATCCGGTTGGCGTCCGCGGCGCGTTTCCGTCAGGATGGCGGAACCATGCCGCAGATCGCTCCCCAGATCGCCTTCGCCCAGGCGCGCAGCGCCGATCCCCTCGACTGGGGAAAGCTCGCCATCGAGATCGGCGAGTCGCTGTCGCGCAACCTGCCGACCGCGCGCCTCGGGTTCCTCTACGCGACCGACGTGCTCGCCGACCGACTGGAAGAAGTGCTCGCCGTCGTGCGCCGCGTTTCCGGCATCCAGGACTGGGTCGGCGCCATCGGCATGGGCGTCCTCGGCGACGAGGAAGTGTTCGACACCGCCGCTCTCGCGGCGATAGCGCTCGACCTGCCGGCCGATTCCTATCGCGTGCTGCCGAACCTGACCGACGATCTTTCGCCGCTCGCCCCGCTCGGCCCGTGGATCGCGGCCAAGCGGCCGGCCTTCGGCGTCGTGCATGGCGACCCGCGCTGCCCGGAACTCGGCGATATGATCGCGGGCATCGCGGAAGCGAGCGACGCGTTCCTCGTCGGCGGGCTTTCCTCGGGCGAGCGGGCGACGGCACAGATCGCCGGCAAGGTCGTCGAGGGCGGCGTGTCGGGCGTGCTGTTCGCCCATCAGGTCGCGGTCGCGACGGGCCTCACGCAGGGCTGCGCGCCGATCGGGCCGATGCACCGTGTCAACGCGGCCGACGGCAACGTGCTGATCGGCATCGACGGGCGGCGCGCGCTCGACGTGTTCAAGGAAGACATCGGCGACATGCTGGGCCGCGACCTGCGCCAGATCGCCGGCCAGATCCATGCGGCACTGCCCGTGCCGGGTTCGGATTCGGCCGACTATCTGGTGCGCAACCTCACCGGCATCGATCCGGGCGAGGGGCTCGTCGCGGTGGGCGCTTCGGTCGAGCCGGGCGACCGCATCATGTTCGTGCGCCGCGACCGCGCGGCGGCGGCACAGGACCTCGCCGAAATGCTCGAAGGCATGAAGCGCCGCGCCCCGCGCGCGAAGGCCGGCCTCTATTTCTCGTGCCTGGCG
>JAEUKY010000153.1 GCA_016794005.1 Rhodospirillales bacterium | reverse complement strand
CTGGTACAGACGGATGCTTGCCGAAAATCCCGGCGCCATCCGGCGCTGGCCACGCATCAAGGCGGAGTGATCGACGTGACCGGACTTCCCTGGCTTGCGACGGAAGAGCGCCAGCGCGCGTTCCTCGGACAATACTGGTACTACGCGATGGAACTCGGCGACGGAATCGTCACGCCAGGGCAGCGCTTTCCGAACGTCGCGCTGACGCGGGACCTGATCTCGCGCATCGACCTTTCTGGCACGCGCTGCCTCGATATCGGCACGATGGAGGGGCTCGTTCCGGTTCTGTTGAAACGGCGCGGGGCCGCCGACGTCGTCGCCGTCGACGGGCTCGACTTTTCCGACAAGATCGCCTGCGTGAAGGCGGCCTACGGGACCGATTTCGCCTATCTGCCCAACGTCATGTCGGGATCGCTGCTTCGGGCCCTCGAAGAACGGCATGCGGGCGAGATCACGCGCCATCGCTACACGGGCGCACCGGAGCCCCGTCAGGGCTTCGATGTCGTGGTCTGCTCGGGTGTCCTCTACCACGTTTTCTCGCCGTTCCATGTGCTCGCTTCGGCACGCAGCGCGCTGCGGCAGGGTGGCCTGATGGTGATCGAGACGGCCGCACTGCCGCTCGACGCGTACATGATGCAGTACAACTTCGCCGGGACGGGCTACGTGCTCGGCCCATCGGACACGTGGTTTCCGACGGTTCCGCTGCTCGATCATTTCCTGCGCTTCCTGAAGCTGATGCCGCTCGACGCGTGCTGGCTGCCGGCGGGGGACCATCTTGTCCGTTTCGCCTGCGTGGCGCGCGCCACCGGCCACCGGCCGACGCTGCCGCAGGAAACGCTGATGGAGCAGGCGACCTGGAACCTCGAATACGCGACGCTGCTGCGCGACGATTTCGCCCGCGGCGGCGACACCGCACCGGTTCCCTATGCGACCGCATCGCCCAAGCCCGTCTATCGGCCGGGCGTAGGAACCTGCGACCTGCACGCGACGATGCGCGCGCGCCCACCTATGGTTCCGGCGCCTGCGCAGGTCGAACTGCGGCTCGGTGACCGCGCGTGACCTGCCGCGTCGCCGCACCGTGGCGGACGCCGATCTTCCAGTGGCTCGGCGGTGACCATCCGATGATGACGAGCCTACTGGCGCCGCGCGCAGGCTACGAGTTCCTGCTCGACATGCCGGAGCCGACGGATGCGCATCGCGCCCAGGCCGCGGCCGAGCGCGACGCGCTGGTCGCCGAGCTTGCCGCAGCGGCACCCGGGGTGCCGCGCGAGGCGATCGTCAAATTCGCCGAAAGCCGCGATCTGGAGAGCCAGGCCCAACTTGCGGCCGCCGAAGCCGATCTGGCGTTGCCGCATTCGATGCCGTTCGTTTTCGGCCAGCGGCCGTGGCTCGCGCATATCGAGGAGCTCATGACGCTGTTCGCTCCGTTCCTTTGGCACGGGAAGACGGCCAATGCGGACGTCCGCTCGATGCCGGTCTGGGCGCTCGTGCGCGCAATGCTCGAAAGCGACCGGTGCCGCGCCATCTCCTCGCACCTCCGGCACAGCCACGAGTTCATCGGAAAGCTTTTCGACAGCCCCAAGATCCGGGCGAAGTCCCACTACATCCCCTTCGGCATCGATTTCCCGCCGGATGTCCGCGCGCGCATCGAGGCCGCCCAACAAGCGCGCGCGGAACGTTCTGGGTGCACGTTCCTGTTCACGAATTCATGGGGCCAGCACGACGAAAGCTTCGTTCTGCGGGGCGGGATGGAAACGCTGGCGGCGTTCGGAGCTCTCGTCGCGAGGCGACCGGATTGCCGGCTTATCCTGCGCACGCAGGTGCCCAAGCTGTTCGGGCCGGATTTCGAGAAGTTCGTGCGCTCGATCCCGAATGTCGAGATCGTCGATACGAAGCTTGCCTTCGGGGATTTCGTCGATCTTTTCCTGCGCGCTGACGTGTTCCTCATCCCGTCCTGCGGCCTCCACACGGTTTCGCTCCTGCAGGCGATGGCCTGCGGCGCGGCGACCATCGCGTCGGACGCGCCGGCCGTCGACGAGTTCATCGCCGACGGCGAGACCGGGATCGCCGTCAAGGGACGCCTAGGGCGCACTTCGTGGTACGACGCGTGGGGATTCCTGAACCAGACCTTCGAGCCGATGATGAGATCCTACGACGCGGAGTTCGCCGCCAATCTGGGCGCTGCGATGGAAGAACTCGCGCGCGATCGCGCGCGGCGACTGGCCCTGTCGCGCGCCGGGCGCGACCATGTCGAGCGCAACCATGCCATCGGCCCCTGGGTCGAGGGGTTCGGGCGCGTGCTGGACTCCGTCCGGGCAGGGCTCTGATGCCGCACCTCGATCCCGATCAGGCCCGGCATCTGCTGCGTGGCGGCGGGGTGGCCGAGGCGGAACTCGACCTGCGCGGCCTGCCGCAGGCAGAGGCGTTGGCGCGCCTGAAGCGTCTGGTCGACCAGCCGGTTCGCCCGGGACCCGTGCGCTACGCCGTCCGGATCGATCCGCCCGTACCGGGCGGCGGGGAAACGCTGTTCCATCCGGTCGGGCGCTTCCTCCTCGATGCCCGGCGCCGCGAGCGGGTGGTGCAGTTCGCGCCGCTGGCCGACCCGCCGGGTGGCGGATTCTTCGTCGAACTCGGGACCGGATGAGCTTCAGATAGGATATAAAAGTCCTCATATCAGACTACAAAGGGTTGTCCGTATCGGTAATCGCCAAGACGAACCGGTTCTAGTTCCCGAGATTCGGTGTATTCTGGTGTAATTCCGATGCCGACAGATATTGCCCCTTCCGCAGAAGCCGCGCCGGAGATCCGGGCCGAGTTGCATCGCACGCTCTATGCGGTGTGGCGCTTCGGGTCGAATGCGCTCGTCGGCTGGCGGCCGACCTCCACCGGCATCGAGATCATCACCGCACCCAAGATCCGCCTGTTCGCGCTTAAGGACGCGCCGCGCCGGATCTTCGTCGGCGCGCGCCAGATGGGCGACAAGACGTTCGAGGAAGTTTCCGAGGTGCTGCAGTCGCGCGCCCTCGACATCCGCCTGACACAGGCGGTGGGCGACGGACCCGGACAGACGCCGGCTTCGGTCGTCGAGGAGGTTTTCGCCCCCTTCGCAGTGACGAAGACCGACCAGCGCGCGGTCCTGCTCGTCGATATCGTCGGCTTTTCCAAGTTGCAGCCCGAACAGCAGGCCAGCCAGCTCGCCACGCTCGAGTTCGCCCTGAACATCGCCGCGGAGACGGCGCTGGCCCACGAGATCGGCTTCCGGATGTGCCGTTCGACGACCGGCGACGGCTTCTACATCTGGAACGAGCGCAAGGGTCTCGAAGCGGACATCGATCTCTTTCTCGGATATATCCTGTTCGCGATCTTCCATGCCGCGCTGCGCCGCTCGGTCGCCGTCCCGGAGGCCGTGCCCGCGCTCCGCACCGCTCTCGGCATCGGCAGTCACTACAACTATCACCAGCCGGACCGGACGGGTACCAGCCGGAACGAGTTCATCGTCGGCGACGTGACGATCCAGGTCGCGCGTCTCATCGCCAATTGCCGGGCGGATCAGATTCTTGTCGGCGCCTTCCATCGCTGGGACGACGTCAATGGCGTGTGGATCGACGAGGAGCAGTTCGTCGAACGCGTCGCGGGCGGCCTCGCGCGCCTTATCGACCTTCCGGTCATGGGGTCCAGGATCGAGCGCACGTCGCTCTACCTGACGGGGCGCCGGATGCCGGAGGGGCGCTTCCAGCGCCAGAAGATCCGCGTCGTCGACAAGCACGGCATCGAGCATTTCTGCTTCAACATGAAGCTCAACGCATTTCTCGACGGCGTCGATCCGTACTATTGCGGCCTGCAGCACGCCGAATTGACGCTGGTGCGCCCGGCAAGCTGAATTTCAGGGAAGTCGCGCGCCTTCGGTATTGGCGTGCCCGATGTTGAAGCCCTTGACGCGCGCGCCCGTCAGGTCGGCATGCATGAAGCTGGTCGGTTGCGCGCGGTTGGACTGCGAACCGTCGCTGTTGGCGATCGGCAGCGTTCCGGCGATCGCATCGCCCAGATCCGTCTCGCGAAGCTTGGCGCCATCGAACATCGTTCCGTGGAGCTTGGCGCCGGACAGGTCGGCATGGAACAGGTCGGCGCCGCGAAGATTCGTCAGGAGAAGGATGGCGCCGGCAAGCCGCGTCCCGACGAACTTGGCGTTACGCAGGATCGCCCCGCTGAGATCGATCCCGGAGAGGTCGAAGAAGCTGAAATCCGCCCCTTCGAGGTGGGCGGGCGCGCCCTTCTTTCCGACGGAGGCAAGCCATTCCGCGTGTCCATCGAGTGCGGTGCGCAACTGTGCCGGCAGCTTGTCGCGCCCGACGAGCGGCGGGCTGGACTCGACGATGCATTTCGAAAGATCGAGATTCTTGGTCTCAACATTCGCGAGCTTGGCGCCGGAGAAATTCGCCCCGTCTGCCTTGACGTTCGCGAGCTTGGCGCCGGAAAGGTCGGCGCCGATCAGCGACGTCTTGCCCATCCGCGCGTCCGAAAGGTCGGCACCGCGCAGGTTGGCATAGGCGAGGTTGGTGTTCGCGAGATTGGCGCCGAACAGGATGGCGCCCTCGAGATTGGCGCCTTGGAAACTGGCGCCCGACAGGTCGACCCCGGCCATCTGCGCACGCGATGCCGTCGCGTACTCGGCAAGGCAGTCCGTCAGGTCCGTCACGTCGAGCCCGATGCGCCCGGCGCCGGAGGCGCCCATCATCACGCCGCCGCGGAAGTCGGCACCCGAGAGATTGGCGCCGTTCATGTTGGCGCCCTTGAGTGCCGCACCGCGCAGCACGGCGCCGCTGAGGTTGGCGCCGTTCATGTCGGCGAAGGTGAGGTTGGCGCCGAACAGGTCCGCTTCGGTCAGTTCCGCACGCGCCAGGCGCGCTTCGCGGAGATTCGAACCCATCAGCCGAGCGCGGATCATCGACCGGCCTTCGAAATTCGCCTTCGCGAGATTCTTATGCGACAGGTCGTGCGGCTTCTGAGGCGCGCCGGCGAGGGCCGCCTTGGTTGCTGCAAGGTACTTTTTTACGTCTTCGAGTTCGGTATCGGACATGGCTCGACGGGCATCGCCTGTCGACGACGGAGTCGGCAGTGTGCAGTGCAAGATTTGCGGATTTTATAGCCCGAAGTCACGTGAATTGCGGTGACTGCCGTCACACAAGAAGCGATTAGTCTCCGTTATTTCATAAAGTTTTCCGTGGATTTTGCATTTCGCGAACGGCCGCGCGGCGCTAGCCGGACGCAACGCCGGTCCCGATCGGGCAAACGACTCCCGTTCCACCGAGGCCGCAATAGCCGTTCGGGTTCTTCGCCAGATACTGCTGGTGATACGCCTCGGCGTAGTAGAATTCAGGCGCTTCGAGAATCTCGGTCGTGATCGGCTCGTAGCCCGCTTTCGCGAGTTGCGCGCCATAGGCGGTCTTCGAGGCGAGGGCTGCGGCGTGCTGTGCCGCCGAGTACGTGTAGATCCCAGACCTGTACTGGGTCCCGACGTCGTTCCCTTGCCGCATGCCTTGGGTGGGGTCGTGCGACTCCCAGAAAGCCTTGAGCAGGGCGTCGTAGGCGATTTTCGACGGATCGAAGACCACGTGGACCACCTCGTTGTGGCCGGTCAGCCCGCTGCAGACCTCCTCGTAAGTCGCGTTCGGCGTGAATCCGCCGGCATAGCCCACCGCGGTCACATGGACGCCGGGCAACTGCCAGAACTTGCGTTCGGCTCCCCAGAAGCAGCCCAGACCGAACATGGCTGGAATCGTGCCGGCCGGATACGGCGGCAGCAGGGGCCGTCCGTTGACGAAATGTTTTTCGGGCACCGGCATCCGGCCGGCGCGCCCTTTGGGCGCGTCCTCGGGACGGGGCATCGCGGCTTTCTTGCGGGTAAAGGCGAACATGGCGGCCTCCTGTCTGCACCCGGTTCGAAATTGGGGTGCGAAAGGTTGCGCGTCAAGCCGCCGAGGGCGTGGGATCCTGAGGCGCCGGTGCGGCCATCGTCGGGGTCAGCCCGCGCATATGACGGTCGATCCGCATACGGTCGCTGTCGGCCAGCGTGACCTCGACGCCGTGACGGATGTGCATGAGCGTTTCGAGCTGCTTGAGCGAGAAGAACAGCCGGCCGCCGGCGAGCTGGCGCGCGACGGCATTCATCTGCTTGGGCGCGTCGATGAAGACCTGATGGGCGACCAGACAAGGCTTGTTCTCGTTGTCGCCCAGCGTGACGAACCATTGGGCGACCGAATTCGAGCCGATGTAGATGCGGTCGTTGATGAGCGTTTCGGACATTCTTTGTGCGAATCCGGGAGGCGTTGAACCGTCCCGGCATCTTGACGCCAAGGAGTGAATCAAGCGTTAACCGGCCGCCCGCGGAAGTCGCCCGCGCGGTGCTCACCGTTGAGTTTCAAGTAGAAGAACTGGTGGGCGCTGTAGGGATTGAACCTACGACCCCGGCCGTGTGAAAGCCGTGCTCTGCCGCTGAGCTAAGCGCCCGTCCCGGTTCGTCGGAGCGGGGTATAAGGGGGCGATTCCCGGGTGTCAAGGAACCGTCCGGGCTTCCAATTCCGTCGGGACGACATATCTCCTTTCATGTGCTAGTTTTTTTTCGGAGGTCCGATGGCGAATCTGCGTTCGGCACTGGGACTTGCGATGGCTTTGGCGATGGCCGGACCGGCCGTCGGCGGGGAGCTGCGCGCCTGGGTGCCGGGTGAACGCGTCGAGCTTGTCTACGACGTGTTCGCCGGCGGGCGGATCGCGGAGATGACCTTGGAATTCGGCGTGGCAGGCGACCGCTACCGGATTTCGACGCGGCAGGCCTCGGCCGGCGTGCTGCGCTGGTTCTGGCCCTGGCAGTCGATTTCGGATGTCCGCGGCAGGTTCGTCGGCCCCGCCACCCGCCCGGAGGTCTTCCGGGTGAACGGCCAGTCCCGCGGCAAGACTCGCAGCGTCGAGATGGATTATCGCGACGGCGAACTGGTCCGCGTGGACGCCGTGCCGCCCAACCATGCCGACGACCGCGACGAAGTGCCGGAGGAACTGCGCCGAGGCGCGATCGATCCGGCTTCGGCGATCATGTCGGTGATCCGCCAGATCAACGAAGGGAAGGGATGCGACGCGCGCACGCCCGTTTTCGACGGACGCCAGCGCTACGACATCGTGTTCGCCGACAAGGGCTTGGGGACGGTCGATTCCAACGCATCGTCGATCTTCGAAGGTGCGGCGCGGATCTGCGAGTTCCACTGGGTGCCGATCGCCGGACGCCTGCGACGGCCCGGCATGCCGGTACGGGCCGACAGCGACCGTCGCGGGGGCCGCGCCTTCATGGCCGAATTCGGCGCAGGCTCCGCGCAGGCGCCGGTTCGCATCGAATTCGAAGCGTGGTTCGGCACCGTCGTCGGCCATCTGCGCGAAGTGCGCAAGCTCGAGCAGGCCGCTTCGGTCGACTGACGCCGGTCGATCAGGCCTTGAGGTCGTCCGTTTCGGCGACCAGCGCCTTCCCCGAGACGCGTACTTCGGCGAGGAACAGGCCCAGAGCGACGATGACCGCGGTCACGGCTGCCGCGAACAGGCCGAGCGGCAGCGACGAAGCGGTGTCGCGCGTCACGCCGCCGACGAACAGCGCCAGAATTGCGCAGCAGGTCAGGAAAGCTGACATCGCGACGAGTGCTATGGCGCCGTTCACGATCTTGAGCCGGCTGCGCTGGTAGGCGAGTTCGCGCTCGAGCTGCGGACGGCGGGCGACGTCGGTGTTCGATCGCAGATGGTTCGCCGCGATGCGCATCCGGTCGACGACGCGCGCGAGCCGGCCGGTGAAGACGTTGAGGAGGATGCCGAGGCCGTTGAGAAGGAAGACGGGCGCGATGGCGACCTGGATCAGGTGGGCGATCGACTCGCTGTCCGTGAGGCCCGGTATCATCCGACCAGCTCCAGCAGTTGTCCGAACCGCGATATTACCGCGTCCGCGCCCAGCTCGCGCACCGGAATGTGGCTATAGCCGTAATCGACGAGCACGACCGGAACGCCGGCGGCCTGTGCGGCTTTCGCGTCGTTCGGGGAGTCGCCGACCATCAATGCGTCCCCGGGCGCCGTACCCAGCGCCGCGAGCGTGTCGAGGATGTGGCGCGGATCGGGTTTGCGGTGCGCCACGTCGCCGCCGACCACCGCCGCGAACGGCGCGGCGAGATCGAGTTCGGCGAGAAGCTGGCGCGAAGGGGCGTCGGCCTTGTTCGTGCAGACGGCAAGGGCGATGCCGCTCGCCTTGAGCGCGGCCAGGGTTTCGCGCACGTCGGGATAGGGCTGCGAATGGCCGGCGATGTCGGCGGCGTAGAGCTGGAACCAGCGCTTCAGCGCGCCGTCGATGTCGCCGACCGGGCCGCCGGTCGCCGCGAAGCCGCGTTCGATCAGCACGCGCGCGCCGTCGCCGATCATCGCGCGCCCCGCTTCGAAGCCGACGGCCGGGCGGCCGCGTTCGACCAGCAGCCGGTCGAGGGCGGCGACGATATCGCGCGCGGAATCGACGAGCGTTCCGTCGAGGTCGAAAACGATGGCCTTGGCCTTGAATTTCCTGGTCATGCGGATCGTAACGGCTCGCAACATTTCGTGATTTTGCCCGACGGGCGCTGTATGGAAAGGTGCCCCCCGATTCGGAAGGGATATCGCACGCATGGCTTCGCCCGACAACGATCTTGCCGTCATCGTCCTGGCCGCCGGCCAGGGCACGCGGATGAAATCGAAGCATCCGAAGGTGCTCCACGAAGTGGGCGGCCGTTCGCTGATCGGGCACATCGCGGCGGAACTGGCGCTTCTCGGCGCATCGCGGGTCGTGCTGGTCGTCGGCCCCGACATGGATGCGGTGCTGGAATCCGCGCGTGCGGCGGCGCCGGGATTGAGGATCGACGCGGTCGTCCAGCGCGACAGGCTC
This sequence comes from Rhodospirillales bacterium, assembly GCA_016794005.1. Classification (GTDB taxonomy): domain Bacteria; phylum Pseudomonadota; class Alphaproteobacteria; order CACIAM-22H2; family CACIAM-22H2; genus Tagaea. The sequence continues at coordinate 25,210 of JAEUKY010000153.1, read as the reverse complement.
GGCACCGGCCACGCCGCGATGCAGGCGAAGTCCGCGCTCGAAGGCTTCAAGGGCGACGTCGTCGTGGCACTCGGCGACGCGCCGTTCGTTTCGGCGGCGACATTCAGCCGCCTTCGCGACGGGCTTCGCGGCGCCGATCGCCCGGCGGTCTGCGTGCTCGGGGTGCGCGTCGCCGATCCCGGCCCCTACGGGCGCATGGTCACGACGGGCGAAGGCGCGCTCGAGCGCATCGTCGAGGCGAAGGACGCGAGCCCGGCCGAGCGGAAGATCGACCTGGTCAATACCGGAGTCATGGCGTTCGAGGGAGCGGGCTTCTTCGACCTTCTGTCGCGCATCGAGCCGACGAACGCGCAGCGCGAATTCTATCTGACCGACGCGGTGGCGCTGGCGCGCAAGGCTGGCCGCAACGCGCGCGCGGTCGAAGGCACTTCCGAAGACTGGCTCGCCGCCAATGACCGCGTCGAACTGGCGGCGTTGGAAGCCGTGTTCCAGGATCGCGCCCGAAAGGCGGCGATGCTGGCGGGCGTCACGCTCGTCGATCCCGCGTCCGTCTGGTTCAGCTACGACACCGTCATAGGGGCAGATACGGTCGTCCACCCTTCGGTCCATTTCGGGCCGGGAACCACGATCGGCCGCGACGTGACGATCAAGGGCTTCTGCCATTTCGAAGGCACGCGCGTGGCGGACGGCGCAACCGTCGGCCCGTTCGCGCGGTTGCGACCCGGTGCGAACGTCGGTTCGGGTGCGCATGTCGGCAATTTCGTCGAGATCAAGAACGCCAAGGTCGAAGCCGGCGCCAAGGTGAACCACCTCAGCTACATCGGAGACGCGCGCGTGGGCGCCAATGCCAATATCGGTGCCGGCGTCATCACGTGCAACTACGACGGCTTCGAGAAGTTCCATACCGATATCGGTGCCGGCGCCTTCGTCGGATCGAACAGCGCGCTCGTAGCACCCGTGAAAGTCGGCGACGGCGCGCTCGTCGGAGCCGGATCCGTGGTCACGCAGGATGTTCCGGCGGACGCGCTGGTCGTGGCGCGCGGACTGCCGGCGACGTCGCCGGGTTGGGCGAAGAAGTTCCGCGACCGTCGCGCGGCGGAAAAAGCGGCGAAGAAGAAGGGTAAGTAGGCATGTGCGGCATCGTCGGTATCGTCGGCAAGGGGAAGGCCGCTCCGCGGCTTGTGGACGGGCTCACGCGCCTCGAGTATCGCGGATACGATTCCGCAGGCATCGCGACGCTGGTCGGCGACAGGATCGACCGTCGGCGTGCGGAAGGACGCATCGCCAATCTCGAAGCGCTGCTCGCGCGCGAGCCGCTTCCCGGATCGACCGGAATCGGTCACACGCGCTGGGCCACGCACGGCGCGCCGAACGAGACCAACGCCCATCCGCACGCCACCGAGAGCGTCGCCGTCGTCCATAACGGCATCATCGAGAATTTCGCCGAACTGAAGGCGGAACTCGAGGCCAAGGGCCGCAAGTTCGAGACCGAGACGGACACGGAGGTCGTGGCACATCTGCTGACCGTGCTGCTCGCCGAAGGCAAGACGCCCGAGCAGGCGATGGCGGCTTCGCTCCACCGTTTCCACGGCGCGTTCGCGCTCGCGGTCGTCGTCGCGGGCCATCCGGAACTGCTGATGGCCGCCCGGCGCGGTTCGCCGCTGGCCGTGGGCTATGGCGATGGCGAGATGTTCGTCGGGTCCGACGCGCTCGCACTCGCCCCGCTCACCAAGCGGATCAGCTATCTCGACGACGGCGACTGGGTCGTCGTCACGGCTTCGGGCGCGCAGGTCTACGACAGCGGCGACCGCAAGGTCGAGCGTGCGGTCAAGGAAACCGCGATGTCCGGCGCCCTGATCGGCAAGGGCAACTTCCAGCATTTCATGCAGAAGGAAATCTTCGAGCAGCCGGCGGTGATCGGCGACACGCTGCGCAGCTACGTCAATCCGGCGACGCGCTATGTCTCGCTGCCCGCGATGCCTGTCGATCTCGCGACGCTGCCGCGCATGCAGATCGTCGCGTGCGGCACGTCCTATTACGCCGCGTCGGTCGGCCGCTACTGGATCGAGCGGCTGGCGCGGCTGCCATGCGACATCGACATCGCGTCGGAGTTCCGCTACCGCGACCCGATCTTCGAGAAGGGCGGCATGTCGATGTTCGTCTCGCAGTCGGGCGAGACGATCGACACGCTTTCGGCGCTGCGCCACGCCAAAGCGAACGGGCAGAAGATCGCGTCCATCGTCAACGTGCCGGAAAGCTCGATGGCGCGGGAATCGGACGTCGTGCTTGCGACGAAGGCGGGGCCCGAGATCGGCGTCGCGTCGACCAAGGCGTTCACGACGCAGCTTGCTGTACTTGCGAGCTTCGCCTTCGCCGCCGCGCGCGAACGCAAGACGCTGGACGCGGTACATCTGCGCAAGCTCGCCAATGCGATCTACGAAGTGCCGGAGAAGGTGTCGGCGGTGCTCGCGACCGACGACAAGATCCGGGCGGCCGCCGAGATCGTCGCGCGCGCGCGCGACGTGCTCTATCTCGGCCGCGGCACGTCCTATCCCATCGCGATGGAAGGGGCGCTGAAGCTGAAGGAGATCAGCTACATCCATGCCGAAGGCTACGCCTCGGGCGAGATGAAGCACGGTCCCATCGCGCTGATCGCGTCCGACGTGCCCGTCATCATCGTGGCGCCGACCGACGAATGGTTCGAGAAGACCGCTTCGAACGTTCAGGAAGTGCGCGCACGCGGCGGGCAGGTGATCTTGTTCGCCGACAGGAAGGGAATCGACAAGCTCGGCTCGCTCGCCGTCGCGGCCATCGAACTGCCCGAGAGCGATCCGTTCGTGACGCCGATCCTCTACTCGATACCGGTCCAACTGCTCGCCTACTACGTCGCCCTGTTGAGGGGGACCGACGTCGACAAGCCGCGCAACCTCGCCAAGAGCGTCACGGTCGAGTAGTCTCGGCCTCGCTTATTTTCGCCGACGACTGGAGAATTCCGATGGCCGAACCCGCCCGCACCGCCGGATCGACCGGCATTGCCCTCAAGGACCCGTCGCTGTTCCGCCAGCAATGCTATGTGGACGGCGCGTGGGTCGACGCGGACTCGAAGAAGTCCATCGCGGTCGACAACCCTGCGACGGGCGCCACGCTCGGCACCACACCGCTGATGGGGGCGGCCGAGACGAAGCGCGCGATCGACGCGGCGGCCAAGGCGCTTGTGACCTGGCGCAAGAAGACCGGCAAGGAACGTGCCGGCATCATGCGCAAATGGGCCGACCTGATGATGGCCAATGTCGATGATCTGGCGCTGATCATGACCAGCGAGCAGGGCAAGGTGCTGGCCGAGGCGAAGGGCGAGATCACCATCGGCGCCGCCTATCTCGAATGGTTCGGCGAGGAAGCCAAGCGCGCCTACGGCGATACGATTCCGACGACGTTCCCCGACAAGCGCCTCGTCGTGGTCAAGGAGCCCATCGGCGTCGTGGGCGCCATCACGCCGTGGAACTTTCCCTGCAGCATGATCACGCGCAAGGCGGGTCCTGCCATCGCGGCGGGCTGCACGGTCGTGCTGAAGCCGTCCGAGTTCACGCCCTATTCGGCCTACGCGCTGGCGGTGCTGGCCGAGCGCGCCGGCGTGCCAAAGGGCGTGTTCAACATCGTCGCGGGCGACGCCCCTGCCATCGGCAGGGAGCTGACCGGCAATCCGGTCGTGCGCAAGATCGGTTTCACGGGTTCGACGGCCGTCGGCAAGCTGCTGATGGCGCAGAGTGCGCCGACCGTGAAGAAGGTGTCGCTGGAGCTGGGCGGCAACGCGCCGTTCATCGTGTTCGACGACGCCGACCTCGATGCGGCGGTCGAAGGGGCGATCATTTCCAAGTACCGCAACAGCGGCCAGACCTGCGTGTGCGCCAACCGCTTCTACGTGCAGGACGCGGTCTACGACCGGTTCGCCGAGAAGCTGGCCGCCGCCGTCGGCAGGCTCAAGGTCGGGCCGGGCACCGAAGCAGGCATGACCAACGGCCCGCTGATCAACGCCAAAGCGGTCGAGAAGGTCGAACGCCACGTGCAGGACGCCGTCGCGAAGGGCGCGAAAGTCGTCGTCGGAGGCAAGCGCCACGCACTGGGCGGCAACTTCTTCGAGCTTTCGGTGCTGCGCGACGTGACGACCGACATGGCCGTCGCGCGCGAGGAAACGTTCGGGCCCCTGTCGCCACTGTTCCGTTTCAAGACGGAGGAAGAGGCGATCCGGCTCGCCAACGACACCGAGTTCGGTCTTGCGGCGTATTTCTACGGCCGCGACATCGGCCGCGTGTGGCGCGTGTCCGAGGCGCTCGAATACGGCATGGTCGGGATCAATACGGGTCTGATCACGACCGAGGTGGCGCCGTTCGGCGGCGTCAAGGAGTCGGGCATCGGCCGCGAAGGCTCGAAATACGGCCTCGACGAGTTCATGGAGGTCAAATACCTCTGCATGGGCGGGATCTGATGGCGGGCGGTTACGACTACGACCTTTTCACGATCGGTGCGGGGTCCGGCGGCGTTGCCGGGTCGCGGCGGGCGGCAAGCTATGGCGCACGCGTCGCCATCGCCGAGAACTGGCGAATCGGCGGCACCTGCGTGCTACGCGGCTGCGTGCCGAAGAAGCTGCTGATCTACGGAACGCATTTCGCGCACGAGATGGCGGACGCGCGCGGCTATGGCTGGACGGTCGAAGGCTCGCTCGACTGGGGCAAACTCGTCGCCGCGAAGAACCGCGAAACCGACCGGCTCGAAGGCATCTACAAGAACCTGCTGTCCGGCGCCAAGGTCGAGGCGATGTTGGGCCATGCGCGCCTGAAGGACGCGCACACGGTCGAGATCGGCGGCAAGACCTTCACGTCCAAGTACATCCTGATCGCCAGCGGCGGCCGGCCCGAGCGCCCGGCGATCCCGGGCATCGAGCACACGATCACGTCGGACGAGGCGCTCGACCTGACCGCATTGCCGCGCCGCGTGGTCATCGCCGGCGGCGGCTTCATCGCGGTCGAGTTCGCCGGCATTTTCCGGGCCGCGGGCGCTGAGGTGACCATCGTCATCCGCGGCGACAAGATCCTGCGCGGCTTCGACGAGGACGTGCGCGACCATCTGACGGCGGAACTGAAGAAGCAGGGGATCGCGATCCGGACGGGCGAGAACATCGCGCGCATCGACCGGACGGCGGCGGGCGACCGCGCGACGCTGGCGAGCGGCGGCACGATCGAGGCCGACCGGATCATGTACGCGACCGGCCGCGTCCCCAACACGCGCGACATGGGTCTGGAAGACGTCGGCGTCCATCTCGACAAGCGCGGTGCCGTCGCCGTCGACGAATGGCAGCGCACGACCGTGCCCGGCATCTACGCGATCGGCGACGTGACGAACCGGCTGAACCTGACGCCCGTCGCCATCGCCGAGGGGCGGGGGCTTGCCGAGACGCTGTTCAACGACAATCCGATGTCGATGGACCACACCGACGTGCCGTCGGCCGTTTTCAGCCAGCCGCCGGTCGGCACCGTCGGGATCACGCAGGCCGAAGCCGAACGCCTTTACGGCGTCGAAGGCGTGGACATCTACCGCGCGACGTTCCGTCCGATGAAGCACACGATCTCGGGCCGCGAGGAAAGGACGATGATGAAGCTCGTCGTCGAGGCGGCGACGGGCCGCGTGCGCGGCGTGCACATGGTCGGCGCCGACGCGCCGGAGATCGTCCAGGGCGTGGCCATCGCCGTGAAGGCCGGCCTCACCAAGAAGGACTTCGACCGCACGGTGGCGATCCACCCGACTGCGGCCGAAGAGTTCGTCCTGATGCGCGAGAAGGTGAAGCGCTGATCAGCGCCTCGCGCCGCCAAGGCCGCCTGCGACCGACGCGACCATTCCGAGCGAGACCAGTGCCAGGCCGGCGATGCCAGCCGCGTGCAGCGGTTCGTCGAGCAGCGCGACGGCCATGAGCGTCGCGATCGCCGGGACCAGTGCTGTGAAGGCCGACGTACGCGCCGCACCCAGCCAGCCGACGACGCGCGTATAGAGGATCACCGCGACGACGCCGACGGCGACGCCCTGATAGCCCGCCTGCAACAGCAGGGTAGCCGCCGGCAGTTCGAGTAGGCGTGCGCCGGCCCCCGCGAGATAGAAGGGTAGGTAGGCGGCGGCGGAGATCACGGTCACGACGGCAGTCGTGGCGACCGGTGGCACCTTCCACGCGCGCGCGGCGACCGTATATGCGGCCCACGCGGCACCCGCGGCCACGAACAGGACATGGCCGCGCCACTGGCCCGGCACGCCGTCGGCGAAGCTGGCCCCGCCGAGCGCGAGTATCCCCGCGACGATTGCCGCAAGGCCGACGATGCGCCAGCCGGCGAGCTTCTCGCCAAGGAAGGCGATGCCGAGGATTGTCGAGAACACGACGATGGTGCCGGGGATCAGCACCGCGCCGTGGCCGGCGGGGGCGAACTGGTAACCGGAATAGACCGCGAGTCCGTAGGGAAGGCCGGCGACGGCCGTAAGCGCCGCGACGCGCGGCCAGGTCACGCCTGCTATGCCCTTCGCATCGAACTTCAGGCCAACGAAGACCGGCAGCAGCACGATCGCGGCGACGAAATAGCGCAGCGCCGTGAGGTCGAACGTGTCGACGTTCTGCAGCGTGCCCATCCGCGAGACGACGGCCCAGCCGGCATAGAGCGTGGCGGCGGCAATGCCGCCGAGCGTGCCGTAAAGCAGCGAGCGGTCGCGCGGCTCGGGCATTGCGGCCGGGACGGGAGGGGGAACGAGAAATCGCGGGAAGCTGTGGACGACGGCCATGGAAGGACTCCTCGGGTCAAGGCATGTCCCGAAGCTAGGCCCGGATGATGTGCACTTAAATGATATGTATTGCAAAATTGTCGTGCAAAAATGCACATTAGCGGATGGCCCGCATCGACTGGAACGACATCGCCTTTTTCCTCGCGGTCTGCCGGGCGGGCAGCCTGTCGGCGGCGTCGCGCACGCTGGGCGTGGAGCACACGACGGTCGGCCGGCGCATTGCCGCTCTCGAGAAGGCACTTGGAAGCCGCCTGTTCGACCGGTCGCGCGACGGCTACGTGCCGACCGCGCGCGGCGCCGAAATCCGCGCGCTGGCCGAGGACATGGAGACGGCCGCCGACGCGTTGACGCGCCGCGCCGAGGGCGGCGACACGCGCGTCGGCGGAACGCTGCGCGTGACCGCGACCGAGACGCTGTCGTCGCATTTCCTGATCCCGCGCCTTCCGCAGCTGATGGCGCGCCATCCCGACCTGCGGATCGAAGTCGTCGCCGACAACTCGACGCTGAGCCTCGCGCGGCGCGAAGCGGATGTGGCGCTTCGGCTCGCGCGCCCGACGGGCGGTTCGCTCGTGGCGCGGTCGGTCGGCGAGATCGGCTACGGTGTTTATGCCGAGCGGGCCTTTTGCCGGAAGCATTCGGCCACGCCGGGAACCTTCGAGCCTGACGTCTATCCCGTCGTCGGCTTCGACGAGAGCTACGCCGACATGCGTCTGGCACGCTGGCTTGCGGCGGCATGCGCGCCGGTGGGTGCGCGCCCCGTCCTGGTCAGCAATTCGCTTGCCAGCCAGTATGCCGCCGTGGCGGCCGGTATTGGTGCCGGCGTGCTGCCGAGCTATCTGGCTGAGCCCGACCGGCGGCTCGTCTGTCTTCTACCCCCTGCACGCGTGCAGCGGGCCGACCTGTGGCTCGTCTATCACCGAGACGTGCGCGAACTCGCGCGCTTGCGTGTATTCGCGGATTTCGTCGCGGTCGAGGCGCGCAAGGCCCGCGCATTGCTCGCAGGGCCCGCGCGCTAGGGAGCGGGAAACAGCGCGTCGGTGCGGCCGAGCAGGTAGTAGTAGGCGAGGCCGGCGAACTCCGAGATCGCCATCGACAGCCATCCGATGTCGTTCGAGAAGGTCGAAGGCCAGCTCCATTCGTACGCCATCGCCGGCGGCGTGGCGTAGCCGGTCGGAAAGGCGGTCATGCGCCAGCCTGCCTTCCGGAAGCTGCCCATCGCGCGCGGCATGTGGCGGGCCGAGGTGACGAGCAGCCATGTCTCGCCGTCCTTCGGCATCGCGAGCGCAAACGAGAAGACCGCGTTCTCGTGCGTGTTGCGCGACCGGTCCTCGAACAGAACGCGCGCCGGGTCGAGGCCGAGCATCGGCAGCAGCACTTTCGCGCCGCCCGCGTCCGTTTCCTCCGGCGCGCCGAGTTTGCCGGAACCGCCGGAGTAGACGAGCTTCGCGTCCGGCCAGCGCCGCGCGAGGTCGGCGAAGGCCAGCTGGCGCGGCGGGATCTGGCCGGGCGAGTAGGGCCGTACGCGCAGCATCGCGTTGTCGGCGTCGCCGCCGAGCACGACGATGCCGTCGACGCGCTCGGGCAGGGTGGGCGGCGGCGGGAAGCGTTCCTCGAGCGTGTGCAGGGCCCAGTCGCCGAGGGGCGAGCCGCCGAGGATCCCCGCCGTCAGCAGGGTCGCGAGTGCTAGCCGCCGCCCGGCGCGCGCCCACGGCGTGAACAGCAGCGCCACCGCCACGACGAGCGCGTAGTAGAGCCCGACCTGCGGGTTGACCAGCGGTCCGAGCAGTTTCGAGACGACGAAGAGCAGGTCCTGCAACATGGCCGACATCCGTTATGCGCGCCTGAAGAGTGCAGCCCAACCGGCTGATTTGTCGATAGAATTCTCATCGGTTGCAGATGCGAAAGCGGCTCTGTAGTTTATCCCCAACCGAACTTGGGGACAAACATGCCTGCCAAATGGACGCCCGACAGCTGGCGCAACCGTCCTGCGCGCCAGATGCCCGCTTATCCCGATGCCGCGGCGCTGGCTTCGGTCGAGAAGAAGCTCGCGTCCTACCCGCCGCTCGTTTTTGCGGGCGAGGCGCGCGAGCTCAAGGCCCAGCTCGCCCGCGTTGCCGAAGGTAAGGCCGTTCTGCTGCAGGGCGGCGACTGCGCCGAAAGCTTCGCCGAATTCTCGGCCAACAACATCCGCGACACGTTCAAGGTCATCCTGCAGATGACCGTCGTCCTCATGTATGCCGGCGGCCTGCCGGTCGTGAAGGTCGGGCGCATGGCCGGCCAGTTCGCCAAGCCGCGCTCGTCCGACGACGAGACGGTCGGCGGCGTGACGCTTCCGACATATCGCGGCGACATCATCAACGGCATCGAGTTCGACGCCAAGGCGCGCGTGCCCGACGCCGAGCGCATGCTGAACGTCTATTCGCAGTCGGCGGCCACGCTCAACCTGCTGCGCGCCTTCGCGCGCGGCGGCTACGCCGACCTGCATCGCGTCCACGGCTGGACGCTCGGCTTCGTCGACCGCAGCCCGGCGGGCGAGAAGTTCCGCGAGCTCGCCGACCGCATCTCCGACTCGCTCCAGTTCATGTCGGCCTGCGGCATCACGCCGGAAGCCGTGCCGCAGATCCACGAAGCCTCGTTCTTCACCAGCCACGAGGCTCTGCTGCTGCCCTACGAGGAATCGCTGACCCGCGTCGATTCCACGTCGGGCGACTGGTACGACTGCTCGGCGCACATGGTCTGGATCGGCGACCGCACGCGCCAGCTCGACGGGGCGCACGTGGAATTCTGCCGCGGCATCAGGAATCCGATCGGCCTCAAGTGCGGGCCGACCAGCGATCCGGACGAACTGATCCGCCTGATCGACGCGCTCAATCCCGACAACGAGCCGGGCCGCCTGACGCTGATCGCGCGCATGGGCGACGACAAGGTCGCCGCCAAGCTGCCGCCGCTGGTGCGAAAGGTCGCGCGCGAGGGGCGCAAGGTCGTGTGGAGCTGCGATCCGATGCACGGCAACACGATCAAGTCGGCCTCGGGCTACAAGACGCGGCCCTTCGACCGCATCCTCGCCGAGATGCGCGGCTTCTTCGACGTCTGCCGCGCCGAGAACGTCTACGCGGGCGGCGTGCATTTCGAGATGACGGGCCAGAACGTGACGGAATGCATCGGCGGGGCCGAGGCGATCCAGGACGCCGCACTCGGCGATCGCTACCACACGCACTGCGACCCGCGCCTCAACGGCACGCAGGCCCTGGAGCTGGCCTTCCTGATCGCGGAGAAGCTCCGCGCCCAGCGCGCGGACGACACCCGCCTGCGCGCGGTCGGCGACGACGACTGACACGCCGCCGGTCGCCGGCGTCAAGGAAAGGGCCCGAGAATGGCCGACGGACGCGCACCCGATTCCGAACCAAGCCAGCTCGGCCGCACCCCGGACGAAAGCGCCGTCGCGGGCCTGACCGACCACTATTTCAACAAGACGAAGGCGGCCGTCGCCCGCTTCGGCGACAAGCGCGTGACCTATGCGGTGTTCATGCGCCGCCCGGTCGTGTCGGCCCCGCGTCTGGCGGTCGAGTGGCTCGAGCGCATCGCCGCCGCGCGCGGCACGAAGTTCGACATCGACCTGCGCCACAAGGAAGGCGAGTGGACGGGTGCGGGCGATCCGCTGATGTACATCTCGGGCTCGCTGTTCCATCTCGTCGATCTCGAAACGCTCTACCTGCAGAAGCTCGGCCCCGCCTGCGTGGCGGCCTACAACGCCTATACGATGTGCGTCGACCTGCCGCGCACGGCGTTCCTCGCGATGGATGCGCGCCACTGCGCCGGCTCCGAGATGGCCGAGATGATGGCCTACGCCGCGTCGGTCGGGTCGGAGGCGGCCCGCCGCGAAGTGGGCGCGAAGGGATTCGTTGGCAACGCGACCGACGCGACCGCGCACTATTTCGGCCAGAAGGCGGGCTACGGCACGATGCCGCACGCGCTGATCGGCTACGCGGGCTCGACGCTGCGCGCGGCCGAGATGCTGCTCGAGGTCTTCGCGACCGAGAACGTCACGGTGCTGGTCGACTATTTCGGCCGCGAAGTGACGGACTCGCTCGAAGTCTGCCGCCGCTTTCCCGAAGTGGCGCAGTCCGGCCGGCTTGCCGTGCGCCTCGACACGCATGGCGGCCGCTACATCGAAGGTCTCGATCTCGCGAAATCCTACGACGTGCTCGAACGCAACGCGCCGCTGTCGCTTCGCGGCTACCGGACCGAGCAGGAGCTGCGCTATCTGACGGGTACCGGCGTCTCGGCCGCCGCGATCTGGCACATGCGCGAAGCGCTCGACAAGGCGGGCTTCGCGAAGGTGCGTATCGTCGCCTCGTCGGGCTTCACGCCGGCCAAGTGCAAGACGATGGCCGTCGCGAACGCGCCGATCGATACCGTCGGGACGGGCTCGTACCTTCCCGAGGTCTGGACGGAAACCTACGCCACGGCCGATATCGTCGAGTACGACGGCCGTCCGTCGGTCAAGGTCGGCCGCGAGTTCCTGCTGCGCAAGCCGGGTTGAGCGCGATGGCACTGGCCACACGGCTTACGCAGCTTCTGGGCATCGCACACCCCGTCGTCCAGGCCCCGATGGCCGGCGGCATGACGACGCCCGAGCTCGTCGCCGCCGTCTCGAATGCCGGCGCGCTCGGTTCGTTCGCCGCCGCGACGACCGCACCGGCCGCGATCCGCAGCCAGGTCGCGGCGATCCGCGCGGCGACCGACCGTCCGTTCGCGGTCAATCTCTTCGTGCTGGCGCCGACCGAGGCGAAACCGTCCGAAGTCGCCTTCGCCAACGCGCTGCTCGCCAAGTACCGGCTCGAGCTCGGCATGGAAACGAATGCCGCCCCGCCGGCCAAGTGGGCCGAGGATTTCGAAGCGCAGTTCGAGACGGTGCTTGACCTCGCCCCGCCGGTCTTCAGCAGCACGTTCGGCGCCATCGGTGCGCGCAAGACGGCGGCGCTGAAGGCGCGCGGCGTGTTCGTCATCGGCACGGCGACGAACGTGGCCGAGGCGAAGACGCTGGAATCCCAGGGCGTCGACGCGATCCTGGCGCAGGGTGCGGAAGCCGGCGGTCATCGCGGCACGTTCGTGGGCAAATTCGAAGATTCGCTGATCGGCACGATGGTGCTGGTTCCGCAGATCGTCGATGCGGTGAAGGTCCCGGTCATCGCGGCCGGCGGCATCATGGACGGGCGCGGCCTTGCCGCCGCCCTGTCGCTGGGCGCTTCGGCCGCCGCGATGGGGACGGCATTCCTCGCGGCCCCCGAGGCCGGTACGCACGCCCTGCACAAGGAAGCGCTCGGCAAGATCGACGACACGGGAACCGGCGTCACGCGCGCGGTTTCCGGCCGTCACGCGCGCGGCGTGCGCACTCGCTATTTCGACGAGATGGCGCCGCATGCGGCGGAACTGCCTGCCTATCCGGTGACGAACGCGCTGACCACGCAGCTTCGCGCCGAAGCGGCCAAGCAGGGAAAGACCGACCTGATGGTCATGTGGGCCGGGCAGGGCGCGCGCATGGCCACGACGCGGCCCGCGGCCCAGATCGTGGCCGAGACGGTTGAACAGGCCGAGGCGGTTCTCGGCGCATTGCGAGGAACACGATGAATTTCGTCGAACGTGCCGTCGAGAAGATCATTTTCTCCAGCCGCTGGCTCCAGGTGCCCCTCTATCTGGGGCTGGTCGCGGTGCTGGCCATGCTTTCGGTGAAGTTCGTCCTGGAGCTCGTCCATCTTTCGGCGGATATCTGGACGATGGGCGAGTCCAAGGTCGTGCTCGCGGTCCTGACGCTCGTCGACGTCGTCATGGTCGCCAACCTGATCGTCATGGTCGTGATCTCGGGCTACGAGAATTTCGTCAGCCGGCTCGATCTCGGCGAGGCGGAGGACAAGCTCTCCTGGTTCGGCAAGCTCGACGCGGGCTCGCTCAAGATCAAGCTTGCCTCGTCGATCGTCGCGATCTCTTCGATCCACCTGCTGAAGGCGTTCCTCGACGTCAACGAGATCGCGAACGACAAGCTGGTCATGCTGATCGCGATCCACGTGACGTTCATCGCTTCGGCGCTGCTGCTCGCCTATCTCGACAAGATGGTCGGCCACAAGGCCGATTCCGGGGAAAAGCATTGACGGCGACGCTCGCCCTCGCACTCGCCCAGATCAATCCGACCGTCGGCGACGTCGCGGGCAATCTGGCGAAGATCCGCGCGGCCCGCACGCAGGCCGCGGCGGCGGGGGCCACGCTCGTCCTGCTGCCCGAACTCGTCGTCTCCGGCTATCCGCCCGAAGACCTCGTCCTCAAGCCCGCCTTCCAGGCGGCATGCCGTGGGGCGGTCGAAGCGCTCGCGGCGGACACGGCCGACGGCGGCCCCGGCCTGATCGTCGGCACGCCTTGGGTCGAGAACGGCAACGTCTACAATGCCGCCTGCGTGCTCGACGGCGGGCGCGTCCAGACCGTCCGCTACAAGCACCACCTGCCGAACTACGGCGTGTTCGACGAGAAGCGCGTCTTCGTCGCCGGCCCGCTGCCCGGCCCCGTCGCGTTCCGCGGCGTGCGGCTGGGCCTGATGATCTGCGAGGACATGTGGTTCGCCGATGTGGCCGAGTGCCTCGTCGAAAGCGGCGCCGAAATCCTCGTCGTTCCCAACGGCAGCCCGTTCGAGACCGACAAGCGCGACCAGCGCCTGCAGCTCGCCCTCGCGCGCATGGCGGAGACCGGCCTGCCGCTGGTCTACGTCAATCAGGTCGGCGGACAGGACGAGCTCGTGTTCGACGGCTCGTCGTTCGCGATCAATGTCGACCGATCGCTGGCCGTCCAGCTCGAACCGTTCGCGAACGACATGGCCGTCTCGCAGTGGACGCGCGACGCCAAGGGCGGGCTCGTCTGCGCCGGAGGTCGCGTCGCGACCCCGCTGGAGGCGCTGGCGGAAACCTATTCGGCCCTGATGCTGGGCCTGCGGGACTATGTCGACAAGAACCGCTTCAAGGGCGTGATTCTCGGTCTTTCCGGCGGCATCGACTCCGCGCTGACGGCCGCACTCGCGGCCGACGCGCTCGGACCCGCGCGCGTCCATTCGGTGATGATGCCCTCGCGCTTCACCAGCCGCGACAGCCTCGACGACGCGGCCGAATGCGCGCACCTGCTGGGCATCCGGCTCGACCGGATCGACATCGAGCCGGCGGTCGCCGCGTTCGGCGGGATGCTCGCCCCGCAGTTCGAGGGCACCAAACCCGACATCACCGAAGAGAACATCCAGTCGCGCTGCCGCGGCCTGACGCTGATGGCGCTGTCGAACAAGTTCGGCCACATGGTCGTCTCGACCGGCAACAAGAGCGAGATGAGTGCCGGCTACGCCACGCTCTATGGCGACATGTGCGGCGGGTTCGCCGTGCTGAAGGACGTCTGGAAGACGACGGTGTTCGAGCTGTGCCGCTGGCGCAACGCGCACGTCCCGGCAAGCTCGCTCGATCCGCGCACGCCCGTCATGCCCGAGCGGGTCATCACCAAGCCGCCGACGGCGGAGCTGCGCGAAGGGCAGACCGACGAAGCCTCGCTCGGTCCCTATGCGCAGCTCGACGCGATCCTGCGCGAACTGGTCGAACAGGAGCGCACGGTCGAGGAGATCGTCGCGAAGGGCTTCGCGGAGGCCGAGGTGCGCCGCATCTGGCGCATGCTCGACCTGTCGGAATACAAGCGCCGGCAGGCGCCGCCCGGCGTCAAGATCACCAGCCGGTCTTTCGGGCGCGAGCGGCGCTATCCGATCACGAACGGCTTCCGGGGCTGACATGTCGGTGCGCGTGCGCTTCGCCCCGTCGCCGACCGGGCGCCTGCATCTGGGCAACGTCCGCGCGGCCCTGCTGAACTGGCTGTTCGCGCGCAAGAACGGCGGCGTGTTCCTGCTGCGCCTGGACGATACCGACCGCGAGCGTTCGACGCCCGAGTTCGCCGCCGCGATCGAAGAGGACCTGCGCTGGCTCGGCCTCGACTGGGACGAGTTCGCCCGCCAGTCCGACCGGCTCGACCGCTATGCGGCCGCGGCCGAAGCGCTGAAGGAGATGGGCCGCCTCTATCCCTGCTACGAGACGCCCGAAGAACTGAAGATGCGCCGGTTCGGCCAGATTTCGGATGGCGGCGTGCAGGTCTACGACCGCGCGGCCCTGCGCCTGTCGGCCGCCCAGAAGAAGGCCTTCGAGGCGGAAGGCCGCAAGCCGCACTGGCGGTTTCTGCTCGACTATGTCGAGACCGGCTGGGACGACCGCATCCGCGGGCATTGCGGCTACCACGCCAGCAAGGTTTCCGATCCCGTGTTGGTGCGCGCCGACGGTTCGCCGACCTATACGCTTGCGTCGGTCGTCGACGACATCGAACTGGGCGTGAGCCATGTCGTGCGCGGCGAGGACCACGTCACCAACACGGCCGTCCAGATCCAGATCTTCGCGGCACTGGCGCGCGAGACCGAGCTGCCGGCCTTCGCGCATTTCCCGCTGATCGCGGATGCGGGCGGGCACAGCCTGTCCAAGCGCATCGGTTCGCTGTCGATCGCGAACCTGCGCGCCGACGGGATCGAGCCGATGGCGATCTCCTCGCTGATCGCGCGGCTGGGCACGGCCGATCCGGTCGAGCCGAAGACGAAGCTTGCCGATCTGGTTTCCGGTTTCGGCTTCGCGCGCTTCGGCCGCTCCTCGCCGAAGCTCGACCCGGAGGAGATCGTCCGCCTCAACGCCAAGATCGTCCACCAGCTGCCGTTCGATGCGGTGGCGTCCCGCCTGCCGGCCGGCGCCGACGCGGCCTTCTGGGAAACGGTGCGCCCGAACCTGGCCAAGATCGGCGAGGCGGCCGACTGGTGGGCGTTGTGCCGCGAGCCGGTCGCCCCCGTCGCCGGCGACCCGGCGTTTCTGGCCCAGGCAGCCGGGTTGCTTCCCGTCGAGCCGTGGGGCCCGGAGACATGGGGCGCATGGACCAAGGCGCTGGGGGCGGCGACGGGTCGCAAGGGCAAGGAGCTTTTCCTGCCGCTGCGGCTGGCGCTGACCGCGCGCGAACACGGGCCGGAGATGAAATCCCTGCTGCCGATGCTGGGCAGATCGCGTACCCTCGCGCGCCTCGAAGGCAGGGTCGCGTGATGGAACTGCACGTCCACAACTCGATGTCGCGCAAGAAGGAGCGGTTCGAACCGCTCGACCCGTCGCATGTGCGCATGTATGTGTGCGGACCGACGGTCTACGACCGCGCGCATATCGGCAACGCCCGCCCGGTGGTGGTATTCGACACGCTCTACCGCCTGCTGAAGCGCCTCTATCCGCGCGTCACCTACGCGCGCAACATCACCGACATCGACGACAAGATCATCGAGCGCGCGCTCGAGCGCGGCGTGCATATCGACACGATCACCGAGGAAACGATCGCCGCCTACCATGCCGACATGTCGGCGGTGGGCGCGCTGTCGCCCGATGCCGAGCCGCGCTGCACGCGTACCGTCCCGCAGATGCTGGAGATGATCGGCACGCTCGTCGACAAGGGCCACGCCTATGCGGCCGAGGGGCACGTGCTGTTCGACGTGACGAGCTTCGCGGATTACGGGAAGCTCTCCGGCCGGTCGCGCGACGAGCAGATCGCCGGGTCCCGCGTCGAGGTTGCCCCCTACAAGAAGGACCCCGGCGACTTCGTGCTCTGGAAACCGTCGACGCCCGAGCAGCCGGGCTGGGACAGCAAGTGGGGCCGCGGCCGGCCGGGCTGGCACATCGAATGCTCGGCGATGGCCAAGGATGTGCTGAAGGCGACGACCATCGACATCCACGGCGGCGGGCACGACCTGATCTTCCCGCACCACGAGAACGAGATCGCGCAGTCGGTCTGCGCGCATGGCGGCGTCCAGTTCTCGAAATACTGGATGCACAACGGCTTCCTCGTCGTGAACGGCGAGAAGATGTCCAAAAGCCTCGGTAACTTTTTCACGGTTCAGGACCTGCTCGCCAAGTGGCCGGGCGAGGCGATCCGCCTGCTGCTACTGAAGACGCACTACCGCGCCCCGCTCGATTTCACCGAGGACGGGCTGCGCGAGGCCAAGGGCGATCTCGACCGGTTCTATACGGCATTGCGCGCAGCCGCGGACGTCAAGCCGTCGGCGGCAAAGGCGGATGCCGTTCAGGCGGCCCTGTGCGACGATCTGAATACCGCCAAGGCGCTGGCGGAGATGCACGAACTCGCGCGCCAGCTCAATACCGCCCGCTCGCCCGACGCGAAAGCGGCGCTGCTCGATGCCGGCCATCTGCTTGGCCTGTTGCGGTCGGACCCCGAAAGCTGGTTCAAGCAGGGGACTGGCGCGGGGCCGGGCGACGCCGAGATCGAAGCGGCCATCGCCGCGCGCCTCGCCGCGCGCAAGTCCCGGGACTTCGCCGAAGCGGATCGAATTAGAAACGATCTGAAGGCGAAGGGGGTCGTCCTCGAGGACGGCCCGAAGGGAACGACTTGGAAGCGGGGCGGATAAGATGGGCGAGCGGGTTTACATATACGATTCGACGCTGCGCGACGGGGCGCAGACGCAGGGCGTGGATTTCGGCGTGGCCGACAAGGTCGCGATCACGCGGGCACTCGACCGGATCGGCGTCGACTATGTCGAGGGCGGCTGGCCCGGGGCGAACCCCACCGACGACGCGTTCTTCGCGCAGTTGCCGAAGCTCAACCATGCGCGCGTGTCGGCCTTCGGCATGACGCGGCGCAGCGGACGTTCGGTGCACAACGACCCGGGCCTTGCTGCGGTCCTCGGCACGCCGGCGCCGGCCGCCTGTCTCGTGGGCAAGACGTGGGATTTCCATGTCGACCTGGCGCTCGGCATCACGAAGGCCGAGAACATCGACATGATCGCCGAGAGCGTCGCCGAGACGAAGGCACGCGGCAAGGAGGCGATGTTCGACGCCGAGCATTTCTTCGACGGCTACAAGGCGAACCCGGGCTTCGCGCTGGACTGCCTGAAGGCCGCGCACGCGGCCGGGGCGCGCTGGATCATCCTGTGCGACACCAACGGCGGCACGCTGCCGCACGAGATCGAGCGCATCGTCGGCGAGGTCGCGAAGACCGTGCCGGGCGACCTGCTCGGCATCCACTGCCACAACGACACCGAGAACGCGGTGGCGAACTCGCTCGCCGCCGTGCGCGCGGGCGTGCGCCAGGTGCAGGGCACGCTCAACGGGCTGGGCGAGCGCTGCGGCAACGCCAATCTCGTGTCGGTGATCCCGAATCTCGTGATCAAGATGGGCTACGACGTCGGCATCGACGCCGAACGGATGACGCATCTGACGTCGATCTCGCGCCTGCTCGACGAACGGCTCAACCGGCCGCCCGCGCGCAATGCCGCGTATGTCGGCGAGAGCGCGTTCGCGCACAAGGGCGGGCTGCACGTGTCGGCCGTCGAGAAGGACCCGCGGACCTACGAGCACATCCCGCCCGAGACGGTCGGCAACCGCCGGCACGTCGTCGTGTCCGACCAGTCGGGCCGCTCGAACCTGCTGGCGCGCTTCAAGGACATCGGCCTCGAGATCGACGCGAAGAGCCCGTTCATCGGCAAGCTGCTGGACGAGATCAAGGCGCGCGAGCACGAGGGCTACACCTACGACGGCGCCGACGGCTCGTTCGAACTTCTCGCCCGCCGGCTGATGCACGGCGTGCCGGACTATTTCAGGCTCCAGTCCTTCCGCGTCATCTCCGAGCGGCGATTCAACGCGCGCGGCGACCTGATCACGATGTCGGAAGCGACCGTGAAGCTCGATGTCGGCACCGAACGCCGGCTGACGGTGGGCGAGGGCAAGGGCCCGGTCGAAGCGCTGGACCGGGCGCTTCGCGCCGCCCTGCTGCCGTTCTACCCGTCGCTCGCGGAACTGAAGCTCGTCGACTACAAGGTGCGCATCCTGGCACCCGAGCGCGCGACGGCCGCCGTCACGCGCGTGATGATCGAGAGTGCGGACGGCCACGCGCATGGTGAGATCCGCGCCTGGGGGACGGTCGGCGTGTCGGAGAACGTCATCGACGCGTCGTATACGGCACTCAACGATTCGATCACCTGGAAGCTCTATCGCGACGGCACGCCGGCCCCGGGGGCCTGACATGGCGCTGCCGGCGGCCGCCCCCGCGATCGTCCTCGTCCGGCCGCAGCTTGCCGAGAATATCGGCACGGCGGCGCGCGCGATGCTCAATTGCGGTTTGACCGACCTGCGCCTCGTGAAGCCGCGTTGCCCGTTCCCGGACGAGCGCGCGAACCGCGCCGCGTCGGGCGCCGATGCGGTGCTCGCTTCGGCGCGCCTGTTCGACGACGTCGAAAGCGCCATCGCCGGCCTGACGCGCGTCTACGCCACGTGTCCGCGCGACCGCGATATGGTGAAGCCGGTCCTGACGCCGCAGGCGGCGATCGCGGCGACGCGCGCGGCCCTGGGGGCGGGCGAGCGCGTCGGCTTCCTGTTCGGTGCCGAGCGCACGGGGCTGGAGAACGACGAGGTCACGCTCGCCGACGCGATGGTGCCGTTCCCGGTCAATCCGGAATTCGACTCGCTGAACCTCGCGCAGGCGGTCCTGCTGGTGGGCTGGGAATGGGCGCGCGCCCACGACGAAACGCCGGCACGCCGCGTGCGGACGGGAAAGGGCGAGGCGGCGACGAAGGAAGAGATCGACGGCTTCCTCAAGCGGCTGGAGGCAGAACTCGACGCGTGCGGCTTCCTGCGGAACCCGGCCATGCGGCCGGCGGCGGTGCGCAACCTGCGTGCCTTTTTCCTGCGCGCGCGTCCCAACGCGCAGGAAATCCGCACCGCGCACGGCATGCTCACGGGCCTGGTCGAGCGGCCCCATCTGGCGAAAGCCGGAAAACCTCGACCGGGGCCTCGCGGCCGCGAAGGCTGAACTCGCCGGCCGGCACGAAGTCGGCGGGGGCACCCGCCGCCTCGTAGGTCGCCCGGCTCGCCAGCACGCACGTCCGGGCACCGGGTTCCATCAGCGCGTGACCGAGCTGTTCGATGCGCTGCGTGACGTTCACGGCGTCGCCCAGGATCGTGTAGTTGAGCCGTTCGCGGCTGCCCACGTTGCCGGCGACGACCGGGCCGGTATGCACGCCGATGCGCATGCGCAAGGCGCCTTCCGATGCGGTCGCCGCGATGCTGCGCGCGGCGTCGAGGGCGCCGCGCGCGTGCGCGTCGTGATGCTCGGGGGCCCCCCAGAACGCCATCACGCCGTCGCCCATGAACTTGTCGACGGTTCCGCCGGTCGCCTCGACCGCCGCGATCACCTGCGCGAAATGGCGGTTGAGCATGTCGGCCGTCGCTTCGGGCGTCATCGCCTGCGACAGCGCCGTGAAGCCGACCAGGTCGGTGAACATGATCGTCACGTCGCGCGTCGTGGAGACGACGCCGCCGCGGTCGGGGCTGTGCGCGAGCTGGCGCACCAGCTTGCGCGGCACGTAGGCCTCGAACCAGCGCAGGGCCGCGATCAGGCGGTTGAAGGCGATGGCCTGCTCGTCGATCTCGCGGATGCGGCTGCGCTGCAGCGCGTCGGCGCTGGCGAAATCGAAGTCGGCGAGCTGGGCGGCCGCGCGCGCGAAGCGCCGCGTGGGCCGCGCGAGCCGGCGCGCGAGGATCACCGCGCAGACGAGCGCGAAGGCGAGCACGATCAGGCCCGCAAGACCCGCCAGCGCCATCGAGCGGACGTCGTCGGCGAAATCGCCGACGCGGAAATAGGCGCCGACGTTCCACGGCACGGCGCCGAACTCGGGCAGCTGCTTTCGAAGGAAGATGTAGGTCTGGCCGCCGACATCGACCGCGCGGATGCCGCTGGCCTGCGCGATCAGCGGGGCGGCGCGCCGGCCCGACCAGATGCGCTCCAGAACCGGATCGCCGAGCTCGGCGAGCGAGGGCAGCGGATGTTCGGGCGACAGGCCGGGGAAGGGCGACATCAGCCGCCGGTGCGCCAGCACGGAATCCTCGCCGTAGAGGATGAAGGGGACGCCGCCATACTCGGCCGCGATCGACTGCTCGACGATGACCGACAGTTCGCGCAGCGGCACGAGTGCGGCAAGCGCGCCGACGAACTTCCCGTCGCGCCAGACCGCGTGCCGCCGGTTCACCGCCGGCCCGGAATCCATGTCGGCGAAGATGAACTCGCCCCAGTGTCCGCCGGTCTGCGCGTTGGCCTGGCGAAGGCCCTCCTGCACGACCGGCAGGGCGGCGAGGTCGGGGAACGACACGTTGGCCGCGTCGATCCCGCGTTCGACGATCACGGCCTTCGCGTCGGGATAGAGGAAGACGAGGCGCTGGATCTGCGGGGCGCCGGCCAGCGCCCCGGTCATCAGGTCGGCGATCCGGCTGCGGCCGTAATCGACGCCGGGCTGGGCGAGCACTTCGGCGATGAACGAGAGTTGGGCCGAGGCCGGATCGAGCTGGGCGCGCACGCGGCTG
Source organism: Rhodospirillales bacterium (assembly GCA_016794005.1). Taxonomy (GTDB): domain Bacteria; phylum Pseudomonadota; class Alphaproteobacteria; order CACIAM-22H2; family CACIAM-22H2; genus Tagaea. The sequence continues at coordinate 3,947 of JAEUKY010000153.1, read as the reverse complement.
GCGATCAGGTCGATCGTCAGCGCCCCCTTGGCCTGGAACAGGTCGTTCGTGGCATGGCGGCCGACCGAAATCTGGATGGCCAGCACCACCGCCAGCGCCAGCCCGACGAGTCCCGCGATCGACACGCCGAGCACGCCGGCCATCGACCAGCGCCCGGAACCCCCTTCAACCCCTTCATCCTGCATGCGAATCCCACGTTTGACAGAACCCCGGCGATCACTATACTCCGCCGCCTTCGGACGAGGTTCCCCTGCCTGGCAAGGCTTTGCCCCGTTTTACGACGGGCCATTACCGAGGGATCGCTCGTTCACTTTTTTCGGCGGCGCGTCACGGGGTTGCGCCAGGCTCCACGAGGCTGCCGAGGAGACGATGAAACCATGTCGAAGCGTCAAGAGTCCAAATACAAGATCAACCGCCGCCTCGGGGAAAATCTCTGGGGCCGCGAGAAGAGCCCGGTCAACAAGCGCGAATACGGTCCCGGCCAGCACGGGCAGCGCCGCAAGAAGCCGACCGATTTCGGCACCCAGCTGCGCGCCAAGCAGAAGCTGAAGGGCTATTACGGCAACATCACCGAGCGCCAGTTCCGCAAGATCTACACCGAGGCGATCCGCAAGAAGGGCGACACGTCCGAGAACCTGATCGGCCTGCTCGAGCGCCGCCTCGATGCGGTGGTCTACCGCCTGAAGTTCGCACCGACCGTGTTCGCCGCGCGCCAGATCGTCAGCCACGGCCACGTGCTGATCAACGGCAAGCGCGCCGACATCGCGTCGATGTTCGTCAAGGAAGGCGACGTCGTCGAGCTCAATCCGAAGATGCGCGAGAACGTCCAGGTCCTCGAGGCCGTGTCCTCGCAGGAGCGCCAGGTCCCCGACTATCTCGAAGTCGTCGACCAGAAGGCGTTCAAGGGCAAGTTCGTGCGCACGCCGAAGCTGTCGGACGTGCCGTACCCGGTCCAGATGGAACCGAACCTCGTCATCGAATTCTATTCGCGCTGACGGTTCGGGAAATATCGAACGCGGAAAGGCCGGTCCCTCGGGATCGGCCTTTTTCGTTTCAGGCGGCCTTTCTGCCGCGCTTGGTGTCCTCGTCGCGCCAGCGTCGCGCGATCGTGTCGAGCTTCCTGAACACGTCCGACAGCTCCTCGCCGCGCGCGGTGAGGGAATAGGTGACCTGCGGCGGGATCGTGGGTTCGTAGGCGCGCGCGACGACGTCCGCCCCTTCCAGCAGGCGCAGCCGCTCCGTCAGCATCTTGGCCGAGATGCCGGCGACGTGGCGCTTCAGCGCGCCGAAGCGCGTCGGGCCGCGGTTCTTGAGGACCCAGAGGATATAGGTCGTCCACGGGCCCATCAGCAGGCGCAGCAGCGCGTCCATCGGGCAGCCCATCGGGCTCTTGGGCAACGGCATGTCGGCTCCTTTCCGCCGGCGGGTAGTTACCAAACGGTACCTACTTTACAAACCATATCGAAGACGCGATATGGTGTCGGTATAGAAATGTAACCTACTTCGAGGAGTCGAACAATGGCCAAGGTCGCGATCGTCTATCACAGCGGTTTCGGGCACACGAAGGTCCTGGCGGAAGCCGTCGCCAAGGGTGCGGCGTCGGTCGCCGGCACGCAGGTCGATCTGGTTCCCGTCGAGGACGCCGCGGCGAAGGCCGCCACGCTCGACGCGGCCGACGCGATCATCTTCGGTTCGCCCACCTACATGGGCAACGTCTCCGGCCCCTTCAAGACGTGGGCCGACACGACCGCGAAGACGTGGTTCGGGCAGGGCTGGAAGGACAAGCTCGCAGCCGGGTTCACCAACAGCTCGGGCCCGTCGGGCGACAAGTTCAACACGCTCGTGACGATGTGGACGCTCGCCATGCAGCACTCGATGATCTGGGTGAGCCAGGGCCTGATGGTCGGCTCCAAGGAAGGCGACCTGACGCTCAACCGCCTGTCGGCCTACGGCGGCACGATGGCGACGTCGGAGAACGCCGCCCCCGGCGAGAACAACCCGTCGAAGGACGACCAGGCTTCCGGTGCGGCCCTCGGCAGGCGCGTCGCCGAGTTCGCCAAGAAGCTGAAGGGTTGAGCGCGATGATCGAGTTCCACACCGCCGGCACGCCGAACGGCCGCAAGGTCGCGATCTTCCTCGAGGAGACCGGGCTGCCCTACAGGGTGCACCGGATCGACTTCTCGACGAACGGGCAGTTCGCGCCCGACTTCCTGAAGATCTCGCCCAACAACAAGATCCCCGCGATCGTCGACACCGACGGCCCCGGGGGCAGGCCCCTGCCGCTGTTCGAATCGGGCGCGATCCTGTTCTATCTCGCCGAGAAGACCGGGAAGTTCCTGCCGGCCGATCCGGCGGCGCGCGCAATCACGCATCAATGGCTGATGTGGCAGATGGGCGGCATCGGTCCGATGTTCGGCCAGCTCTGGCACTTCGCCAAGTCTGCGCCCGAGAAGGTGCCCTACGCGATCGACCGCTACCAGAAGGAGGTCGACCGGCTCGTCGGCGTCCTCGACAGGCGGCTGGGCGAGGCGCCCTACCTTGCCGGCGACTATTCGATCGCCGACATGGCGGTCTATCCGTGGGTCGCGGGCGACTGGTTCGGCGCCGATCCCGCGAAGCTGCCGAACTTCGCGCGCTGGCGCGAGGCGATCGCCGCGCGCCCGGCCGTCGCGCGTGGTATGAAAGTGCCATGAGCGATCTGCCCGCAATCTTCGTCTCGCACGGCGCGCCCACGCTGCCGCTCGACGACGTTCCGGCGCGCGACTTCCTGCGCGGGCTGTCAAAGCTGTTTCCCGCACCCAAGGCGATCCTCGTCGCCTCGGCGCACTGGGAAACGCCGGCACCCGCGGTGTCGCTGGCGACGAAGCCCGAGACGGTCCACGATTTCTACGGCTTCCCGCGCGAACTCTACGCGATGAGCTATCCGGCACCGGGCGCGCCGGAAGTCGCGGCGAAGGCAAAGGCGCTGCTCGACGCGGCCGGCCTCGCGGCTGCCGGCGATCCGGGGCAGGGGCTCGATCACGGGGCCTGGGTCCCGCTGCTGCTTGCCTGGCCCGACGCGGAGATCCCTGTCGCGCAGGTCGCGATCCAGCCGCATCTCGGGCCCGCACACCACGTGGCGATCGGGCGCGCGCTCGCCCCGTTGCGCAAGGAAGGCGTTCTGATCCTCGGCTCGGGCGGGGCGGTCCACAACCTGCGCCGCCTCGAACGCTCGGGCCCGCCGCCCGAATGGGCCAAGTCTTTCGACGACTGGCTGGCCGCGAATCTCGAAGCCGGCGACGAGGCGGCCCTCGTCGACTATCGCGCTCGCGCACCCAACGCCGAGAAGGCCCATCCGCGCGACGAGCACCTGATCCCGGTCTTCGTCGCCTACGGGGCGGGCGGCAAGGGTGCGAAAGGCAAACGCATCCACGCGAGCTTCACGCACGGGGCCCTGTCGCTGGCGGCGTTCTCTTTCGGCTGAAACGAAAACGGCGGCCCGAAGGCCGCCGTCCGATGGTCGCGCGGACGAAGGCGCTTACGCGGCCTTCGTGCCGATACCCTTGGTCTGCAGCAGTTCGGCGAGTTCGCCGGTCTGGTACATCTCGCGCACGATATCGCAGCCGCCGACGAATTCACCCTTCACGTAGAGCTGCGGGATCGTCGGCCAGTTCGCGAATTCCTTGATGCCGTTGCGGATCTCGGGGTCCTCGAGCACGTTGATGCCCTTGAACTTGACGCCGAGATGCGTGAGCACCTGCACGACCGCGGCCGAGAAGCCGCATTGCGGGAAGACGGGCGTGCCCTTCATGTAGAGCACGACGTCGTTCGCCTTGAGGTCGCTTTCGATCCGGTCCTTGACGCTGTCCATGTCGGATACTCCGGTGATTGTCGGGGGTGGGCGGCGCCTCAGGCGTCCGCCGGAATCTCGGTCTGCACGGCGAGTGCATGCAGTTCGCCGCCCATGC
>JAEUKY010000113.1 GCA_016794005.1 Rhodospirillales bacterium | reverse complement strand
GACGTAGCCGAGCGTGCCGCCGAAGGCGTGGATCGAGAAGGCGCGACCCGTGCGGCTGGGGTGCACGCGCGTGGCGAGGATCGCGAAATCCGCCGGATGGAACACGCAGTTGCCCAGCCCCGCGAGGACCGCCAGCGGCAGGAACATCCAGAAGGCCGGCACGAAGGCGAGTGCGCCAACCGCCAGCGAGAGCGTCGCCATGCCGGCGGCCAGCACGCGCCGCCCGCCCCAGCGGTCGACCGCGACGCCGACGAAGGTCTGGCCGATGCCCGACGCCAGGAAGAACGCCGCCACGACGCTGCCGAGCGCGGCGTAGCCCATTCCGAACTCGGCCTGCAGCAGCGGGAACATCGGCGGCAGGCAGTACTGGAAGATGTGGCTCGTCGAATGCGCCAGCCCGATCGATCCGATCACCGCGGTGTCGCGCCGGCGGATGTCGGGGCTGTCCGGCGGAAGCGCGGCGGATGCGGTCTGCTCGAGAGCCATGTCTGTTTCCTGTCCGGCGCCGGGAGGAGCCTAGAGTCGCTTGGCGCGTTCCATCGCCGCGACGAGATGCGACCGGATGCCCGGCTCCATCGCGGAATGGCCGGCGTCGGGCACGACGACGTAGCGCGCCTCGCGCCACGAAGCGGCCAGACGGTCGGCGGTCATGATCGGGCAGACCATGTCGTAACGGCCCTGCACGATCGTCGTCGGCACGTGGCGCACGCGCGACACGCCGTCGAGCAGCGCGTTCTCGCCGAGGAAGATGGCATTCCTGAAATAATGCGCCTCGATGCGCGCGAGACCCAGCGCCATGCGGTCTTCCGAGAAGGCCGAGACGGTCTCGGGGCTCGGCATCAGCGTCGAACACGAACCTTCGTAGGCGCTCCACGCGCGCGCGGCGGGCAGGTGCACCGCCGGATCCGGATCGACGAGACGCCGCCAGTAGTTCTCGAGAAGGTCGCCGCGCTCGGATTCGGGCAGGAAGCCGGCGAACGCGTTCCACGCTTCGGGGAACACGTGCGCGATCCCGTAGAGGAACCAGTCGATCTCGACCTTGCGGCCGAGGAAGATGCCGCGCAGGGCGAGCGAGCGGACGCGTTCGGGATGGGCCTGCGCGTAGGCGAGTGCCAGCGTCGAGCCCCACGAGCCGCCGAACACGTGCCACGCCTCGATGCCCAGATGGATGCGCAGGCGTTCCATGTCGTCGACGAGCAGCGGCGTGGTGTTGTCGCGCGTCTCGCCGTGCGGCGTCGAGCGGCCGGCGCCGCGCTGGTCGAACACGACGATGCGGTAATGCTGCGGATCGAAGAAGCGCCGGTGCGCCGGCGTGGCGCCGGCCCCCGGGCCGCCATGCAGGAAAACGACGGGCGCGCCGCGCGGATTGCCGCTCTGTTCCCAGTACATCCTGTGGGTGGAATCGAGCGTCAGCATGCCGGAGCCGTAGGGCTCGATCGGCGGGTAGAGATCGGTGCGCGGGGCTGCGTCGGGGGCTGGCATGACGGGACAATCGCGTGGCGGCGGGCCCGGCGTCAATGGCGTCGGACGCATGGCCGATCCGCCGTCTTGACCGGCCGGACGGCCGGCGCGAAAGTCCGGCCATGGAACGGATTTCGCGCCTTCGTACCCTCGTCCTTGCCGTCCTTCTCGCCGGGGCCGCCGCTTCCGGTCTTGCCGGCTGCGCCCAGAACGCGGCGACCGGCCGCAGCCAGTTCACCGCCTTCGTAAGTGCCGAGGAAGAAGCGAAGATCGGGCGCGAGCAGCATCCGCAGGTGCTGGCCGAGTTCGGCGGCGCCTACGACGACCCGAAGCTGAAGGCCTACGTCCAGAAACTCGGCGAATCGCTCGTCGCGCGCAGCGAGCTGGCCGGCCAGCGCTTCACCTTCACGGTCATCAACAGCGACATCTACAACGCCTTCGCGCTTCCCGGCGGCTACGTCTACGTCACGCGCGGGCTGCTGGCGCTGATGTCGAACGAGGCGGAGCTCGCCTCGGTCATCGGCCACGAGATCGGCCACGTGACCGCGCGCCACACGGCCGAGCGGATCAGCCGGGCGCAGGCCGCCAACATCTTCACCAACATCCTCGGGATCGGCGTGGCGGTCCTGACCGGCTCGGGCGATGCGGGCAATCTCGCCGCGCAGGCGACCGGCGGCGGCGCCGCGATGTGGCTCGCCGGCTTCTCGCGCGAGCAGGAGTTCGAGGCCGACAAGCTCGGTGTGCGCTACATGTCCGCCGAAGGCTACGACCCGCGCGAGGCGGCCGACATGCTGGCCAAGCTCGGCGAAGGGACGCGCCTTTCGCTGAAGGTGCTCGGCCGGCCGGCGGAGACGGCCGACGAGTTCTCGATCCTGCAGTCCCATCCGCGCACCGCCGACCGCGTGACGGCCGCCACCGATGCGGCGCGCGCACAGGGAATGACGGTCGCCGCCAATCCTCGGCTGGGCGAGAAGGAATATTTCGACGCGATCGACGGCATGGCGTTCGGCGGTGACGCCGAGTCCGGCTTCGTGCGCGGCCACATTTTCGTCCACCCCAAGCTGCGCTTCCGCTTCGAAGCGCCGCAGGGCTTCCGCCTGATCAACGGCGAGGATGCCGTTCGCGCCGCCGGCCCGGATGGCGCTTCGATCACGCTGGATGCCAAGGCCGCACCGCGCGGCGTCGAGCCGGCGGACTTCCTGACCGGCGTGTGGGGCCGCGGCGTGCGAATTCAGAACGTCGAGCGCATCGCGATCAACGGCCTGCCGGCCGCGACGGGCGCCGTTCGCGTCAGCGGCAAAAACGGGCCCGTGGATCTGCGGCTCGTCGCCATCAAGCACACCGACGGCACCTATTACCGGCTCCTGTTCGCGGCACCGGCGAACGCCGCGGCGAAGTTCTCGGAAGGCTTCCGCCGGTCGACCTATTCGTTCCGCGCGCTGAGCGAGGCCGAGGCGCGCGCGGCGGAGCCGCTGCGCCTGCGGATCGTCACGGTTCGCGCCGGCGACACGCACGAGACGCTGGCCCGCCGCATGGCCACGCAGGACGGGTTCGAACTGGAAAGGTTCCGGATCTACAACGGGCTGCGCGCGGACGAGCCGCTTGCCCCGGGCCGGCGCGTCAAGATCGTCGCCGAAAGGTAGGGTTCAGGCGCCTTTCGGCGCGCCCTTGCGGGCGATCGCGTCGGCCATCGCGACGGTACGCTTGGCGCTGTCGACATGGAGCTGCTCGACGAGCTTGCCGTCGACGACGATCACGCCTTCCTTCTTGGCCGACGCGGCTTCGAACGCGGCGATCACCTTGCGCGACCATTCCACGTCGGCGGGCGACGGGCCGAAGGCCGCGTTGCAGGCCTCGATCGTCTTGGGATGGATCAGCGTCTTGCCGTCGAATCCCATGTCCGCACCCTGCTTGCAGGCGGCGAGGAATCCGGATTCGTCGTTGAGGTCGAGATGCACGCCGTCGAGGATCGGCAGCCCGGCCGCGCGCGCGGCGAGCAGGCACAGGCCGAGCGACGGCATGATCGCGAGGCGCGATTCCGAGTGGCGCGCGCGCAGATCCTTGACCAGATCCGACGTGCCCATCACGAGGCAGCCCAGATGCGGGCTCGACAGCGCGATCTCCTGCGCGCGCAGCACGCCGAGCGGCGTTTCGATCATCGCCCACAGCACCACGTTTTCGGGCGCGCCGGCCGCGGCGAGCCGCAGGGCCGCGTCGCGCACTTCTTTCGCACTCTCGACCTTGGGCAGCAGCACGGCCTGGCAGCCCGAACGCGCGGCGGCCTTGATGTCGGCGGCCCCCAGCTTGTCGGACAGCGGATTGACGCGCACGACCGTTTCGGCGCGGTAGCCGCCCTGGCGCAGGGCGGCCATCGTCTGGTCGCGCGCGAGATCCTTGCGCTCGGGATGGACGGCATCCTCGAGGTCGAAGATCAGCACGTCGGCGTCGAGCGTGCGCGCCTTTTCGAGGGCGCGCGCGTTGGATCCCGGAATGTAGAGCGCCGATCGGCGCGCGACGGTGCGGAACTCGGCCATTCGTTTCGACTGCCTCCCCTGAGGCACCTATCCTGTCAGCCCGCCGGGCGGTTTGCCAAGGGATTCGGCGGCTTCGCGGCACGCCGCGAAGCCCTATCGCCAGATGGCGATTCCCGTTATGAGGGGCGACATGCGCGTCCTGTCGATCCAGTCGTCCGTCGCCGCCGGAGCCGTTGGCAACTCGGCGGCCGTCTTCTGCCTCCAGCGTCTGGGGATCGACGTCGTCCGGCTCGACACGGTGCGCTTTTCCAACCATCCCGGCCATGGCGGCTTCACCGGCGGGCCGGCCGACGCGGCCGATCTCGTCCGGCTGGTCGAGGGGCTCGACGCGCGCGGCCTGCTCGAGAACCTCGACTGCGTGCTTTCGGGCTATCTGGGTGCCGGCGATCACGGCCGCGTCGTATCCGATGCGGTCTTGCGCGCCAGGCGCGGCGGATCGGGATGCCTCTACGCGCTCGACCCGGTGATGGGCGACCGCGGGCGCGTGTTCGTGAAGCCCGAAGTGGTCGACGCGATACGGGCCCTGGCCCCGCGTGCGGACATCCTGTTTCCCAACGCCTTCGAGCTCGGCCTGCTGACCGGGATGCCGACCGGCGATCTGGGCGAAGTGCGCGCCGCGGCGGCAGCGCTTCGCGCGGCGGGCCGGCCCGACAGGATCGTCGTCGCCACGTCGGTCGCCGACGGCGAACGCCTGGGAACGCTCGCCTGCGGGCCCGGCGGCGATTTCATCGTCCGCGTCCCGCCGATCGACCATCCCGCCTACGGGGCCGGCGACAGTTTCGCGGCCCTGTTCCTCGCGCGCTATCTCGGCACGCGCGACGTCGCCGGATCGCTGTCGCTGGCGACGTCGTCGGTGCATGCGGTCGTCGCGGCGACGGCGGCGCGCGCGTCGATCGATCTGGCGCTGGTCGCGTGCCAGACGGCGCTCGAAGCGCCGCCGGCCGTATTCCCCGCCGAGCGGCTCGAAAGCTGACGGACGCGCGGATGTTCGAGTGGATCTTCCTCAAAGGTGCCATCGTCGGACTGCTGATCGCGGCACCCGTCGGCCCGATCAACGTGCTGGTCATCCGCCGCACGCTCGTCCATGGCCGGCTTGCGGGCGTCGCATCGGGGCTCGGAGCGGCACTCGCCGACACGGTTTTCGGCGCCATCGCGGCGTTCGGCATCTCGATGCTGCAGTCCTTCCTCGAGCAGGAACGGCTGGCGCTGTCGCTCGTCGGTGCCGTCGTTCTGCTGGCGATGGGCCTGCGCCTGCTGCGCCGGCCCGCGCCGGCGATGGCGGCCGGGCAGGATCCGACCGGCCTGTTCGCGGATTTCACGTCGACTCTGTTCCTGACCCTGACCAACCCGATCACGGTGCTGTCGTTCCTGGCGATCTTCGCCGCGTTCGGCGTGCGCCCGGACGGGCAGATCGGCATGGACGACTGGCTGCTGCTGGCCGGCGTGATGGCCGGCGCCATGGTCTGGTGGGTCGTCGTGGTCGAAGCCGTCTGCATGTTCCGCGACCGCTTCACGACGACGGGCCTCACCTGGGCCAACCGGATCGCCGCGGTCGTCATCCTCGCCTTCGCCGCGGCGGTGGCGGGCGAAGTGGCGCTGCACGCGCTGGGCCTTATCTAGGCCGGAACCAACTGGTCGAGGATGCGCGCGAAACGCGCGCGGACCTGCGTCTGGCGCGGATGCCAGCTCTCGGGGCCGAGGAAGCGCGGCCGGTAGGTCGGGCCCGGCTCGATATCGACCGTCCGGCGCGCTTCGCCCGGCTTCAGCGGCTGCTCGCGCGCGACGGTGCCGGGGGTGGCGAGCTGGCGGGCGATCTCGTCCTCGCCGGCCGCGCAGATATCGCGATCTTCGGGACGGCGGGCGGCGGTCGACTGTTCCAGCGCCACGGCGGAATTGCGCAGATGCGCGCGCCGGTCGGCGGGACGGCCGCGCGCGAAATCCAGCCGGGCCTGGCGCGTCGACAGGATCTGGCGCACGCGCGCGTCGGAAGCCGAGGCATCGGCGCACTTGGCGCCGTCCACGCCCACTGCCAGGATCGAATAGACGAGGACGAGCCCCGCCTCCTCGCGCAGCGCGTCGTTCGACTGGCCCTCGCCGATCTGCCAGAGCAGGTCGGAATAGGCGACGGCGATCACGTGCGGGGCCGCCGCCTGCACGCGCGCCTGCGCCCAGCCGAGAATGGCGCGCGCCTCGGCGTTGTCGCGCGTGGCGAACATGCGCTGGGAAACCTCGCGGTACTGGCCGGCCGCGTAGAGCCGGTCGAGCTCGGCGAGCGCCGGCACCTGCGCCCGTGCGGGCAGCGCCAGCAGGACGAGGAGGACGGCGAGCGCCTTCATTCTTTCTCGGCGAGTGCCAGCGCCAGTGCGACGATCGGCGCCGACGAGGCGGTGCGCAGGTTGTCGGCCGCGATCCACATCGCAAGGCCGTTGGCCACCGACGGATCGTCGCGCAGGCGACTGACATAGACCTTCTGCTCGCCCTGCGTTTCCAGCGGCGTGACGAATCCTTCTTCGGCGCGATGGTCGACCACGGCGATCCCGTCGGCGCGCATCAGCATCGAGCGCGCCTGCGCGATTCCCATCGGCTCGGCGAACTCGACGACGGCCGAGATCCCGTGACCCACGAAAGTCGGCACGCGCACGCAGGTCGCGACGGTTCCGATATCGGCCGCCAGGATCTTGCGCGTTTCCGCGGCAAACGCGCGTTCCTCGGTCGTGCGGCCGTCGTTCTCGAAGCCGCCGCATTGCGGGATCACGTTGAACGCGATCTGCTTGGCGAAGTGCGTGCGCTCCATCGGCTGGTTGACGAAGACGTTGCGCGTCTGGCCGAAGAGTTCGTCCATCGCCCCCTTGCCGGCCTCGGAAACCGACTGGTAGGTCGACACGACCGCGCGTTTGGCGGTCGCCGCGCGGTGCAGCGGGGCAAGCGCCGTCGCCAGCATCGTCACGCCGGCACCGGGCACGGCGACGATGCGCCGCTTGGCGCGCGCCAGCGTCGCGTCGTCGTCGTTGACGCCGGCGACGACGAGCGGCACGTCGACGTCGAGCCGGAAATGCGACGACGTGTCGACGACCCAGGCCCCCGCCTTCGCCGCACGCGGCGCGTTCGCCGCCGAGACGGCCGGTGCCGTGCAGAAGATCGCGACCTCGGTGCCCTTGAAATCGTACGTCGCCAGATCGTCGGTGCGCAGGTCGGCGTCCTCGCCGAACGACAGCTCGACGCCGACGGAGCGTTCGGACGCCAGCGCCGCGACGTCGCCCGCGTCGATGCCGCGCGCGGCAAGCTCCTGCAGGATTTCCCGTCCGAGTGTTCCGGTGGCGCCCACCACCGCGATCCGCTTTGCCATCGATGCCCCGCTTCGTGCCGTCGTCGGCCAACCTTATGCCATGCTTGTGCGGCAGATGTTTGTCACAAATTTTTAATATTTTTCAACCGCTTGGAATGAAGCCGCAACGCTCCTAGATTCCCGTGCGGCATGTCGCCGGTCCGACACGGGAACATCATGCAGCACGACGACAGCAACCCTGCCCCCGAAGGAGTCCTCTTCTTCCGCCGCTGGCTGGCCAATCCGATGAAAGTCGGCGCGGTCTTGCCATCGTCCGCGTCGCTGGCGCGGCTCGTCGCGCGGCAGGTGCATCCCGAAGACGGACAGTGCGTCGTGGAACTCGGGCCGGGCACTGGTCCGGTCACGAAGGCGCTGCTGGAGGCGGGCGTGCCGGCCGACCGGCTCTTCGTGATCGAGATCGACGCGGCCCTGAGCGCGCATCTGCGCCGCGAGTTCCCGCACGTGAACGTCATCCAGGGCGACGCGACGCGGCTGAAGGATCTGCTGCCGGCCGGATGGATCGGCAAGGTCGCGTGCGTAATCTCCGGCATCCCGATGCTGCCGCTGCCGGTCGAGGTTCAGCGCGCGCTGACCGACGCCGCCTTCGAGGTGATGGCCCCCGGCGGAGAGATCCTGCAGTACACCTACTCGCTCGCTTCGCCGATCAAGGAGAAGCCGCTCGGCCTGAAGGGCCGGCGCAGGGGGATCGCGATGCTGAACCTGCCGCCGGCCTGGGTATGGAGCTATCTGCCGGAGGCGGAGCCCGCCCCGGCCTGACGGCTCATGCCGCCAGCTTGTCGAGTTCCTTCAGGAGCGCGTCGCCCATCTGCGTCGTCGACACGACGGTCGAGCCGGCCGAAGCGATGTCGCGCGTGCGCAGGCCCTGCGCCAGCACGTTCTTCGCCGCCTGCTCGACGAGGTCGGCGTCCGCCGACAGGTCGAACGAGTAGCGCAGCATCATCGCGAACGACAGCAGCGTGGCGAGCGGGTTCGCCATATCCTTGCCGGCGATGTCGGGTGCGGAACCGTGCACGGGCTCGTAGAGCGCCTTGCGCCGGCCGGTCGCGTCGGGCGCGCCCAGCGAGGCCGACGGCAGCATGCCGAGCGAACCCGTGAGCATCGCAGCACAATCCGACAGCATGTCGCCGAACAGGTTGTCGGTGACGATCACGTCGAACTGCTTGGGCTGGCGGACGAGCTGCATGGCGCAGTTGTCGGCGTACATGTGCTCGAGCTTGACATCGGAATACTCGGCCTTGTGCAGCGCCGTGACGACCTCGCGCCACAGCACGCCCGTATGCATGACGTTCGCCTTCTCGACCGAATGCACCTTGTTACCGCGCTTGCGGGCGAGCTCGAAGGCCACGCGCGCGATGCGCTGGATCTCCGACGTCGTGTAGACCTGCGTGTCGATCGCCTTCTTCTGGCCGTCGGACAGCGTCGAAACGCCGCGCGGCTCGCCGAAATAGACGCCGCCGGTGAGCTCGCGCAGGATCAGGATGTCGAGCCCTGCGACCAGTTCGCGCTTCAGCGACGATGCGTCGGCGAGCGCGTCGAACACCAACGCCGGGCGCAGGTTGGCGAACAGGTCCATCTCCTTGCGCAGACGCAGGAGGCCGCGCTCGGGCTTCTTGTCGAAGGGCAGATTGTCCCACTGCGGGCCGCCGACGGCGCCGAACAGCGTGGCGTCGCAGTTCTGCGCCAGCTCCATCGTCGCGTCGGTCAGCGGCGTGCCGTGCTTCTCGTACGAAGCGCCGCCGACGAGACCTTCCTTGACGTCGAACGACACGGTGCGGCGCCGGTCGAACCATTCGACGACGCGGCGGACCTGGCGCATCGCCTCGGGGCCGATGCCGTCGCCGGGAAGGACAAGGAGCTTGCGGTTGGATGCCATTTCGTCTTCTCCGGTACTGGAATTCAGCGCGCCGCGGCGAGCCAGGGCTGCGAGGCGCGCTGCTTGGCCTCGTAGGCGTCGATATGCGGGGCCTTCTCGAGCGTCAGCGCGATATCGTCGAGGCCGTTGAGCAGGCAGTGCTTGCGGAACGGGTCGATCTCGAACTTGACCGAACCGCCGTCCGGCCCCTTGATCTCCTGCTTCTCGAGATCGACCGTCAGCGTCGCGTTGGCGCCGCGCTGGGCGTCGTCCATCAGCTTGGCGAGGTCTTCCTTCGACACCTTGATGGGCAGGATGCCGTTCTTGAAGCAGTTGTTGTAGAAGATGTCGGCGAACGACGTGCTGATCACGCAGCGGATGCCGAAATCGAGCAGCGCCCACGGCGCATGCTCGCGCGACGAGCCGCAGCCGAAATTGTCGCCCGCCACCAGCACCTGCGCCTTGCGGTAGGCCGGCTTGTTGAGCACGAAGTCCGGATTCTCCTTTCCGTCGTTCGTGTAGCGCATCTCCTCGAACAGCGCCTTGCCGAGCCCGGTGCGCTTGATCGTCTTGAGGTGCTGCTTGGGGATGATCATGTCGGTGTCGATGTTGATCATCGGCAGCGGTGCCGCCACGCCCGTGAGAACCGTGAACTTGTCCATGTCGTTCTCCCTTGGAAACCCGTTACTGCGCCCGCACGCAGCGCGTGCCGACGAGGATGTCGTGGAAGGCCTGTCCCGTGCCCGTGACGGCCGCGAGCGCGTAGCCGAAGCCGGTCGAAAGGATCTCGCAGACCTTCAGGAACTGGCGCGCGAACGAGCGGCCGAGGCCGATCGGCCGGCCGTCGAGACCGACGACGCGCAGGCCGAAAGCCCGCTTGCCGGGCGACGCCTGCCAGCGCGACGCCTCGAACAGCGCGAAATAGACGAACGGAAGCAGGGCGACCAGCGCCTGCGTGGCGACGAGCCGCACGAGGCCGCGCAGGTTGCGCGCGACGAGAAGCTCCGAGCGTACGGTTTCGATGCGGCCGTCGTCGTAGCGGATCTCGCCCTCGGCCACCGCCCAGACGCGCACGGTGCCGTCGGCATGCACGCGTGTCTCGCGGACCAGATCGACGATGCGCCGCCCCCCGCCTTCGACCAAGCGCTCGTCCTCGCGCGCGGCCGGCGTGCGCTCGGTCGTCACGACCGGGCTTTCGCGCCATAAGGGGTAGAAGAAATCGCCCATGCTCGAACGGCTCGTGCTGTTGGCGGTCGAAATCAACGCGAAGATCAGCGCCACGAGGATCGCGGCGTCGAGGCCCAGCGCCGCCAGCCGGCGGCCGAACGGGGCGACATCTTCCGTCGCCCGCGCCGGCTGCACGGCCAGCAGGAAGTTCACCGCGCGAACTCGCGCACGTCGGCCAGACGCCCGGCGACCGCGGCGGCGGCGGCCATGCCCGGCGACAGCAGGTGCGTGCGCCCGCCGCGGCCCTGACGGCCCTCGAAGTTGCGGTTCGAGGTCGACGCACATCGTTCGCCCGGCTGGAGCTTGTCGGCGTTCATCGCCAGACACATCGAACAGCCCGGTTCGCGCCATTCGAAGCCGGCCTCGATCAGCACCTTGTCGATGCCTTCGCGTTCCGCCTGTTCCTTGACGAGACCCGAGCCCGGCACGACGAGCGCCTGCACGTGGCTCGCGACCTTGCGGCCCTTGGCGATCTCGGCCACGGCGCGCAGGTCCTCGATGCGGCCGTTCGTGCAGCTGCCGATGAAGACCTTGTCGATCTTCACCTCGGCGAGCTTCGTACCAGGCTTGAGACCCATATAGTCGAGCGAGCGGACGATCGCCGCGCGCTTGCCTTCGTCGGCCATGTCGGCCGGGTTCGGCACGACGGCACCGATCGGCAACACGTCCTCGGGCGACGTTCCCCACGTGACCATCGGCGGGATGTCCTTGGCGTCGAGGAAGACTTCCTTGTCGTACTTGGCACCAGCGTCCGACGGCAGCGTCTTCCAGTAGGCGACGGCCGCTTCCCACGCGGCACCCTTCGGGGCCGACGGGCGGCCCTTCACGTACGCGAAGGTCTTCTCGTCGGGTGCGACGAGGCCGGCGCGCGCACCACCCTCGATCGTCATGTTGCACACGGTCATGCGGCCTTCCATCGACAGGTCGCGGATGACCGAGCCGGCGAACTCGACGACGTGGCCGGTCCCGCCGGCCGTGCCGATCTTGCCGATGATCGCGAGGATCACGTCCTTGGCCGTCACGCCCGGGCCGACCTTGCCTTCGACCGTGACGCGCATGTTCTTGGCCGGGCGCTGGACCAGCGTCTGGGTGGCCAGCACGTGCTCGACCTCCGACGTGCCGATGCCGAAGGCGAGTGCGCCGAACGCGCCGTGCGTGGCCGTGTGGCTGTCGCCGCACACGATCGTCGTGCCCGGCAGCGTCAGGCCCTGCTCCGGCCCGATGATGTGGACGATGCCCTGCCGGATATCGTCCATGCCGTAGTAGGGAACGCCGAAGTCCTTCGCGTTCTTCTCCAGCGTCTCGACCTGGATGCGGCTTTCCTCGTCGGCGATGCCCTTCGAGCGGTCCGTGGTCGGCACGTTGTGGTCGGCGACAGCGACGGTCGCGTCGGGACGGCGGACCTTGCGGCCGGACATGCGCAGGCCTTCGAAGGCCTGCGGGCTCGTCACCTCGTGCACGAGATGGCGGTCGATGTAGAGCACGCAGGTTCCGTCGTCCTGGCGGTGGACGACATGGCTGTCCCAGATCTTGTCGAACAACGTGCGCGGCTTTGTCATCGATCTCTCTCCCGTGAATTCCGACCTCCGGCGGGGCCGCCCGGGGTGCGCCCGGTGCGGCCCGTCCGCCGGCGGCTTACTTCTTCTCGGCCGGCGCTTCCGTCGCGGCAGCTTCCAGCTCGGCGGCCGACAGGTCGGCGGCCGAAGCGGCGACGCCGCCCGTCTTCTCGAGGATGCGGGCCGACTTGCCCGTGCGGCCGCGCAGGTAATAGAGCTTGGCGCGACGCACGTCGCCGCGGCGGACGACCTCGATGCCGCCCAGGCGCGGCGAGTAGAGCGGGAACACGCGCTCGACGCCTTCGCCGAACGAGATCTTGCGCACGGTGAAGTTCGAGCTGATGCCTGAGTTCTTGCGCGCGATGCACACGCCTTCGAAGGTCTGCAGGCGCTCGCGCGTCCCTTCCAGCACCTTCACCTGCACGCGCAGCGTATCGCCGGGCGCGAACTCGGGCACCTTGCGGGCGGCCACGAGCTTGCCGATCTGCTCCTTCTCGAGCTGTTCGATGATGTACGCCATTGTCTTCTCCTCTTCGATCTTCAGTGTTTCGTTCGTGCCTGGCGCTTGGCCCACAGGTCGGGGCGTCGCTCGGCGGTGAGGCGCTCGGCCTCCGCCCGCCGCCAGGCGCGGATTTTCGCGTGGTTGCCGGAGGTCAGCACCGCCGGCACTTCGCGGTCCTGCCAGATGGCCGGCCGCGTGTAGTGCGGGTATTCCAGAAGTCCGTCCTCGAAACTCTCCTCACCCAGCGATTCGGCCGCACCCAGCACGCCGGGCAGCAGCCGCACGCAGGCATCGATCAGGCACATCGCCGCGGGCTCGCCGCCCGACAGCACGAAGTCGCCGATCGAGATCTCTTCCAGTTCGCGCGCCTCGACGACGCGCGCGTCGATCCCTTCGAAGCGGCCGCACAGCAGCACCACGCCGGGTGCCGCCGCAAGTTCGCGCGCGCGGTCCTGCGTGAAGGGCTTGCCGCGGGGCGACAGGCAAATCGCGACGGACCCTTCCGGCGCCTTCGCGATGGCGACCGCGAGGGCCGCGTCGACGACGTCGGGTTTCATCACCATGCCCGGACCGCCGCCGAAGGGCAGGTCGTCGACCGTGCGGTGCCTGTCGGAAGCGAAGTCGCGGATGTCGACCGTCTCCAGCGACCAGGCGCCGTCCTCGACCGCGCGGCCGGGAATGGACGCGCCCAGCGGACCCGGGAACATGCCCGGATAGAGCGTGAGCACGAGCGCACGCCACGGTGCCTTCGCACCGCCCGTTCCACCCTTGCCCGCCATGTCCGTTGTCGCGTTCATCCGTCCGTACCGTCGTCCTTCGCTTCCACCTCGACCGGCGGATCGATCACGATCCGCCCGCCTTCGACATCGACCACCGGCACCACCTTCTTGGTGAACGGGAAAAGCAGGCTCGGCCCGTTTCCCGTATCGACCTCGACGATGTCGCCCGCCCCGTAGTTCGCCAGACCCTTCACCGTCCCGAGCTTCGCGCCTTTGGTGTCTTCCACCGCAAGGCCGACGAGGTCGGCATGGAACCAGGTCTCGGCACCCTTCGACCGGTTCTTGGGTTTGGCACCGAGAGCGCTGCGCTCGACGTAGAGCCGCAGTCCCTTCAGTGCCTCGGCCGCGTTCCGGTTCTCGATCCCCTCGAGCCGGGCCACGACCAGCCCGCGAACTTCGCCCCGCACCCGGACCGCGAAGCGGCGCTTGCCGCTCTCGTCCGAAACGGGACCGTAGGCCGCGACGTCCTTCGCGCGTTCGGTGAAGCTCTTGATCTTGACCTCGCCGCGTACGCCGTGGGGTCCCACGACGGCGCCGACCAGGATCGGCTTCGCGTCCGCGCCGGACGTCATGGCCTTCAGGCCGCCGGTGCCGCCTCGGCGGGCTTCGCCGCCGCTTCCTCGGCCGCCTTCAGACGTTCCTGCGCCTTCTTCTTCGGCGCGGACTTCTTCGGCGTCTCGCGGATCTCGGGCTTCGGCCCGAGCGACAGCGCGAACAGGAAGTGCGCGACGCGCTCGGACGGCTGAGCGCCCTTCGACAGCCAGTGCTTGGCACGTTCGACGTCGATCACGACGCGCTTGGCGTCGCCCTTCGGAAGCATCGGGTCGTAGTAGCCGATCTTCTCGATGAAGCGGCCGTCGCGGGCCATGCGGCTGTCGGCGACGACGATCTTGTAGTGCGGGCGGTTCTTGGCACCGCCGCGGCTCATGCGAATCTTGACGGACATTGTCGGTTCGATCCTTTCGTAGAGGTCTTCGTTCTGTTCGGTTGCGCTATCTGCGGAAGAGGTTCGCGATCCCCGTCCGCATCATTCCCTTCTGGCCGAGCTTGCCCATCTGCTTCATGACGCGGCTCATTTCCATGAACTGCTTCACGAGGCGATTGACCTCCTCGACCGTCGTTCCGGAGCCCGACGCGATGCGCCGCTTGCGGCTGCCGTTGAGCAGCTTGGCGTCGCGCCGTTCCTTCTTCGTCATGGAGCGGATGATCGCCGTCTGCCGGCCGACCACCTTCTCGTCCACGTTCGCGTTGGCGAGTTGCGCCTTCATCTTCTGCACGCCCGGCAGCATGTTCATCACGCCGCCCAGCCCGCCCATCTTCTTGAGCTGCTCGAGCTGCGAGAGCATGTCGTCGAAATCGAAATCGCCCTTCTTGATCTTGCGGGCGAGCTTCTCGGCGTCTTCCGCCTCGACGTTCTCCTGCGCCTTCTCGACGAGGCCGACGATGTCGCCCATGCCGAGGATGCGGCCGGCGATGCGATCGGGGTGGAAGACGTCGAGCGCTTCCATCTTCTCGCCAAGGCCGATGAACTTGATCGGCTTGCCGGTAACCGCGCGCATCGAAAGCGCGGCGCCGCCGCGCTGGTCGCCGTCCACGCGCGTCATCACGATGCCGGTGATGCCAAGGCGCGTGTTGAACTGCGTGGCCGTGTTGACGGCGTCCTGGCCGGTCAGTGCGTCGACCACGAGCAGCGATTCGGTGGGACCGACCGCGTCGCGCACGGATGCCGCTTCGTCCATCAGCTCGTCGTCGATCGAAAGGCGGCCGGCGGTGTCGAGGATGACGACGTCGTAGCCTTCGGTGCGACCGGTCTCCATCGCGCGCTTCGCGATCGCGACGGGATCCTGGCCGGC
>JAEUKY010000037.1 GCA_016794005.1 Rhodospirillales bacterium | reverse complement strand
TTCGGTGGAAGCGGACCTGCGCCCGCTTCGCTTTCCAGAGTACGCTCGCCCGCGCGGTCCTTTTGCCTGAGAGTTTCCGGGGCGGTTGCTCCTTCGGCGCCCCCGGCGGCGAACCGGAGGTCTCTCCCGCGCGGGAGTCGCAGCCTTGCGGCGGCGCAACACCGAACATAGCGGCCGGCCCTGAAGGGTCAAGGAAGACCGCGCAGGGCGTTGATCGGATTGGCGGTAAATCTGGGGATAATTCGGCGACTCGGGCGGCGGCTGCCGGCCGCCGCCCGGCGCGCTCACGCGCGGACCCGCTCGACGGTCACGGGCACCGGGCGGCACACCGTGTTGCAGACCGGCGAGTGGCGCTGCGCGGTCGCGATCAGGTCGTCGAGTTCGGCGTCGCCGCAGTCCGCCTCGACATGGAGGCGGATGCGGATCGACTCGTAGCCCGCCGGCACGTTCGCATCGAGCGCCAGCAGCCCGCGCACGTCGAGATCGCCGGAAAGCTCGCTCGACAGCGACGCGATGCGGATGCCGCGCGCCATCGCGTGCAGCACCAGCGTCGTCGTCACGCAGCCGGCAAGCGCATGCAGCAGGAACTCGACGGGGTTCGCGCCCTCGTTGGCGCCGAGCAGGACCGGCGGCTCGCCGTTCGTGAACTCGAACGCCGCCTTGCGCGAATCGTCCTCGCGGCCGGCGCCGTAGAAGTCGCGGATCGTCGAGCGGTTCTCGCCGCCGCCGATCCACGTGTTGCGGGCGCGGAACTGGAAGCGCGCCAGGGCGGGATTCGCCCGGATCGCCTCGATCGTGCCGGTCGCCGCGTCCACATCCAGTCCGTTCATGTGGCGCTTCGCCTCGGCCATTGCCGTCATCGCGTTCATCTTGTGTCTCCTTCGCTTTCGGTTTCGGGTCGTCGTCCGGGCCGCATGCGCGGGCGACGGACGACGCGGACCCTAGGACTGGACAGGCGGCCGGAGCAGAGCGATCCTCGCCACGGTCGGTCCGTTTCCGCCACATCCGCGCCCTGCGATGCCGAAGTCCGGAGCCATCACGAAGGAAGCCCTCATTCTGGCGCTGCCGGAATCCGCCGGATCGGCGGTCTACGGCATGGTCGACGTGCTCGCCGCGACCGGCACGCTGTGGCGCGAACTGAGCGGCGGCCCGGCCGCGCCGCCGCTGATCCGGCCGCGGATCGTGGCGCTTTCGCGCAAGCCCTTCCGCTGCGGCAACGGCATCCCTGTTTCGCCCGATCTCGCCCTCGCGGACGCGTCGGCGGCCGACATCGTGATCGTGCCGGAGCTCTGGCTGGCGCCGACCGACGATCTGCGCGACCGCCATCCGGAACTGAAGGAATGGCTGCGGCGGCGCTACCGTGCGGGCGGCTCGATCTATTCGGCGTGCTCGGGTGCCGTCCTGCTCGCCGCCGCGGGGCTGCTCGACGGGCGTGCGGCGACGTCGCACTGGGGCTATGCCGACCTGTTCAAGCGCAGCTTTCCCGAGGTTCGCTTCGATCCGGCCCCGAACCTCGTGGTCGCCGATCCGGCCGGGCGCATCGTCACGGCCGGCGGGACGACGTCGTGGCACGACCTTGCGCTCCACATCGTCGCGCGCCACTGCAGCCCCGGCGAGGCGCTGCGCATCGCCAAGGTCTATCTGCTGAAATGGCACGCGGAAGGCCAGCTTCCCTACGCCAACCTCGTGCGCCGGCAGCCGCACGCCGACGCGGCCGTGCGCCGGGCCGAAGCTTGGCTCGCCGCCCATTTCCGCGAGACCGACGCGGTGCGCGGCGTCGTCGAGGCGAGCGGCATTCCCGAACGCAGTCTCAACCGGCGCTTCAAGGCGGCCGTCGGCACGACGCCGATCGCGCACGTGCAGAACCTGCGCGTCGAGGCGGCCAAGCAGCTGCTGGAGACCGGCGACGATCCGGCCGACGGGATCGCGGCAGCCGTCGGCTACGAGAACCCCGCCTTCTTCCGAAGGCTGTTCCGGCGCTGCACGGGGATGACGCCCGGCGCCTACCGCCGGATGTTCGCGCCCGTCGCGACCGCCGGTCGCGTGCGGCGACGATAGGCGGCGCTACCGCGCGCCGCGCTGGGTGCGGTTCCAGGCGAGCTGGGCTTCGGTCAGCTGGAAGCCGACGAGGATCTGGTAGCTCGGCCCGTCGAAATTGCTCCGCAGCGGGATGTGCGGCTCCCACTGGTCGACGCGGCCGACGCGCACGCGGTTGTCGGCCCACTCGAAATCCGCCGTGAAGGTTTCCTTGGCCACGATGTTGCGCTCGCCGTCGACGATCGCGACGAAATAGGGCAGGCGCACGCGGCGCGCGCGTTCGGCGGGGCCGCGTTCGGCGGCGAAGGCGATCTGCAGGTCGAGCGTGACGGCGGGCTTCGCGTTGCGGCCCTTGGCGTATTCGCACGTGATGCGCGTGTCGACGACCTGGGCCTGCACGATCACGTCGGTCACGTCGCGTCCCGGCCCGTCGCGGAACTGCACGAGCACGTTGGCGTCGGGCACGATGCCGCCGGACGGGCACTGCGCCGCCGTGGCGTCCTGCTGGGACGTGCAGCCGGCGGCGAGTGCGGCGACGACCGGAAGGGCGAGCAGCGCGCGCGTCACGGCAGGTTCTTGTGGCCGCCGTCGCAGAAAGGCTGGTTCGCGCTGGCCTTGCAGCCGCAGAAGAACATCTTCTTCGCTTCGCCCGCGACGAACTTCACCGGCTGGAGACCGCTGCCGGCGTGGCTGCCGTCGCAGAAAGGCTGCTTCTTCGACAGGCCGCACGAACACCACCAGTAAGCCTTTCCGGCGACGACTTCGACCGGATAGGGGGCTTTCTGCGGAACGGCAGGGGTGGTCATCGCAAGCTTCCTCGGGCGGAAAACGGCGTCCGGCGGGGCTGGTGCTGCCCTGCGACTCCGGTGTAACTAACGGGTCCGACATTAGAGAAACCGCCATGCCCGCACAAGCGCCGCTGACCGTCCTTCTCGCCGGCCCCCGCGGATTCTGCGCGGGCGTCGAGCGCGCGATCCTGATCGTGGAGCGCGCGCTGGAGAAGTACGGCGCGCCCGTCTATGTGCGCCACGAGATCGTGCACAACCGCTTCGTCGTGGAAAGCCTCGAGGCGAAGGGTGCCGTGTTCGTGGCCGAGCTCGACGCCGCACCCGCCGACCGGCCGATCGTGTTTTCCGCGCACGGCGTGCCCAAGGCCGTGCCGGCCGAAGCCGTCCGGCGCAACATGTTCTATCTCGACGCGACCTGCCCACTGGTCAGCAAGGTCCATTCGGCGGCCGAGCACCACCACAAGGCGGGCCGCCATCTGGTGCTGATCGGGCATGCGGGCCATCCCGAGGTCGTCGGCACGATGGGCCAGCTTCCCGACGGCGCGATCACGCTGGTCGAGGACGTGGAACAGGCCGAGACGGTGGAACTGCCGGCCGACCGCGAGCTCGCCTTCTCGACCCAGACCACGCTGTCGGTCGACGACACGGCCGGCATCGTCGCCGTGCTGATGCGCCGCTTCCCCGACATGCGCCCGCCGCGTTCCGACGACATCTGCTACGCCACGACCAACCGGCAGGCGGCGGTGAAGGCCGTGGCGGCGACGGCCGACGCGGTGATCGTGCTGGGCTCGCCCAGATCGTCGAACTCGATGCGGCTGGTCGAGGTGGCGCGCAAGGCCGGCTGCGCCGACGCCAGGCTCGTCCAGCGCGCCGCCGACATCGACTGGGCCGCGTTCGCGGGCGTGCGGCGCCTCGGCATCAGCGCGGGCGCGTCCGCGCCCGAGATCCTCGTGCAGGAAGCCATCGCGGGTGCCCGCGCGCATTTCGACGTCACCATCGAGGAAGTCGTCACCGCGCGCGAGGACGTGCATTTCAACCTGCCCCGCGTGCTGGAAGGCTAGCGAGACGCCATGGCCGTCTATACCGACGTCGACGACGACCAGCTTGCCGCCTTCCTCGCCGGCTACGACATCGGCGGGCTTGCGGGCTATCGCGGTATTGCCGAGGGCGTGGAGAACTCGAACTTCCTGCTCGACACCGACCGCGGCCGCTACATCCTGACGCTCTACGAGAAGCGCGTGAAGAAGGCCGACCTGCCCTTCTTCCTCGGCCTGATGCAGCATCTCGCGGCCAAGGGCCTCGCCTGCCCCACGCCCATCGCGCGCCGGGACGGTTCGCTGATGGGCGAATTGTGCGGCCGGCCGGCGGCCATCGTCAGCTTCCTGCAGGGCGTGTGGCCGCGGCGCGTGGCACTCTCGCACTGCGCGCCGGTGGGCGAGGCGCTCGCCTCGCTGCACATCGCGGGCGACGGTTTCGCGCTCAGGCGTGCCAACGCGCTCGGCCCCGCCGGCTGGCGCCCGCTCTACGACGCGTGCGCCGCGCGCGCGGACGAGGTGGAGAAGGGCCTCGCCGCCGAGCTTGCAAGCGAACTTGCCTTCGTCGAGGCCAAATGGCCCAAGGGCCTGCCCGAGGGCGTGATCCACGCCGACCTGTTCCCGGACAACGTCTTCTTCCTCGGCGACGCGTTCTCGGGGATGATCGACTTCTATTTCGCGTGCAACGACTTCCTCGCCTACGACCTCGCGATCTGCCTCAACGCGTGGTGCTTCGAGCCGGACGGCCAGCTCAACGCGACGAAGGCCCGCCGGCTCGTCGCGGGCTATGCGAAGAAGCGCGCCCTTTCGCCGGCCGAGCTCGACGCGTTGCCGGTCTTCGCGCGCGGCTCGGCCCTGCGCTTCCTGCTGACGCGCCTCTACGACTGGCTCAACCATCCGCCGGGCGCCTTCGTAAAGCCCAAGGATCCCCTCGAATACGCCCGAAAGCTGCGCTTCCATCGCGGGGCCGCGAGCCTCGCGGCCTACGGAATCGAGAGGACGCCATGAAGCGCATTCTGTTCGCCGCCCTGATCGTGCTGCTGCCGGCCGTCGCGGCGGCGCAAACGCCCGAGCCGCGCCTGACCTTGCGCGAAAACGCCGAACGCGAACTGCAGCAGGACCGGCTGACGGTGTCGCTGCGCGTCGAGGCGACGGGCCCGACGGCGAGTGCCGTGCAGGCCGACGTCAACCGGCGCATGGAAGCGGCCCTGTCGCGCGCGCGCGGGATCGCGGGCGTGCGCGCCGAGACGACCGGCTACTGGACCTACGAGGAACGCCCCGCCAACCAGCCGCGCCGCTGGCGCGGGCAGGCCGGGCTCAACCTGATCGGCGCCGACACGGGCGCCACGCTCGCCCTTGCCGGCGCGTTGCAGGAAACCGGCCTTGCGATGTCGGGCATGCGCTTCGACCTGACGCCGGAAGCCGCCCGCGCCGTGCAGGACGAACTGACCGCCGCAGCACTTCAGCGCGTGCGCGCGCGGGCCGACAAGGCGGCCGACGCGATCGGCCTGCGCGTGGTCGGCATCGTCGAGATGCGCGTGGGCGACGCCGGCGGCGAAGGCCCGCGCCCGATGCCGCGCCTGGCGATGGCCGCACAGGCATCGGCCCCCGCCCCCGTCGCCGAACCGGGCCTCGCAATCGTGCGGGTCGAGGTCGAGGCCGCGTTCCGCCTGGGGCCGAAGTGAGCGACGAAGCCGACGCCGATCTGGTCGAGCTTTTCACCGACGGGGCCTGCAGCGGCAATCCCGGCCCCGGCGGCTGGGGTGCCCTGCTGCGCTGGCGCGGCACCGAGAAAGAGCTTTCCGGCGGCGAGAACCCGACGACGAACAACCGCATGGAACTGATGGCCGCCATCGAGGGGCTGAAGGCGCTCAAACGCGGCATGCGCGTGCGCGTGTGGACCGACAGCGTCTATGTGCGCGACGGCATCACCAAGTGGATCCACGGCTGGAAGCGCAGCGGCTGGAAGACGGCCGACAAAAAGCCGGTCAAGAACGTGGACCTGTGGCAGGCGCTGATCGCCGCGACCGAGGGCCACGAGATCGAATGGCGCTGGATCAAGGGCCACGCCGGCCACCCCGAAAACGAACGCGCCGACGCGCTGGCGCGCGGGGCGATCGCGGCCGTCCGCTAGGGCTGGCATTCGGCACGGGTTTCGCTAGGATCGGACCCGAATCGTCTTCAGGAGACCCGCCCACATGCGCTTCGCCACCGTCCTCGCCGCCGCCCTGCTCGTTCCCGGTGCCGCCCTCGCCCATACGGGCCACGGATCGGTCGAGGGGCTGGCGCACGGCTTCGCCCATCCGTTCGGCGGTCTCGACCACCTGCTGGCGATGTTCGCGGTCGGGCTGTTCGCGGCCCGCCTCGGCGGCCGCGCCCTGTGGATCGTGCCCGCCGCTTTCGTGGGCACGATGGCCGCGGGCGGGCTCGCCGGGTTCGAGGGGCTGGACCTGCCCTTCGTCGAGATCGCGATCGCACTCTCGGTCGTCGCGATCGGCCTTGCCGCCGCGGCCGGTTACGTGCCGCCGGTCGCCGTCGCGGGCGCGTTCGTCGGCTTCTTCGCGCTGTTCCACGGCTTCGCGCACGGGGCCGAACTGCCGGAAGGGGCCGGTGCCGTCGGCTATTCGGCGGGCTTCCTTGCCGCGACGGCGCTGCTGCACGCGGCCGGCGTTGCCGCCGGTCTCGCCGGCCCGCGTCTGGTGCGCGCCGGCGGCATCGCCGTGGCGCTGGCGGGCGCCGTGCTGGTCGCGGGTGCGGTCTAGCCGATCTGCTTCAGCAGCGTCCCGGCGTCCGACACCTCGAAGGCGCCCGGCTTTTCGAGGTTGAAGCTCTCGACCTTGCCGTCGACGACGTAGGCCGAGAAGCGGCGCATGCGCGTGCCCATGACGTTGGCCGTCCCGTCCATCTCGATGCCCATCGCCTTGGCGAGCGCGCCGTTGCCGTCGGCGACCATCTTGACCTTGTCGCCCACGTTCTGCGACTTGCCCCACGCGTCCATGACGAACGCGTCGTTGACCGACACGCACGCGATGGTGTCGACGCCCTTGGCCTTGAAGGCGGTGGCCTGCTCGACGAAGCCCGGCAGGTGCTTGGCCGAGCAGGTCGGCGTGAACGCGCCCGGCAGGCCGAAGATCGCGACCTTCTTGCCCTTGAAGAGATCGTCGGTCGTCAGGTCCTTCGGACCCTCGGCGGTCATGATCCGCATCCGGGCGGCGGGAATGGTCTGTCCCTTTTCGATCGTCATCGCGCGTTCCTCCGTCGGTCCCTGAAATGGGGGACGGCGGCTTCCGTATTCGGAATGCCGCCGTCCGGTATCGTCCTCAGCCGACCTGGCCGAGCATCGTTTCGGCGTTCGAGACCTCGAACGCGCCGGGCTTCTCGAGATTGAAGCTCTTCACCGTGCCGTCGACCACGTACATCGAGAAGCGCTTCATGCGCAGGCCCATGCCGTAGCCCGTGCCGTCCATCTCGATGCCGAGCGCCTTGGTGAAATCGGCGTTGCCGTCGGCGAGCATCAGCACCTTGTCGCCCACGTTCTGCGCCTTGCCCCAGGCGTCCATCACGAACGCGTCGTTGACCGACACGCAGGCGACGGTGTCCACGCCCTTGGCCTTCAGCGCGTCGAAATTCTGCACGAAGCCCGGCAGGTGCTTGGCCGAGCAGGTCGGCGTGAACGCGCCCGGCAGGCCGAAGATCGCGACCTTCTTGCCCTTGAAGATGTCGTCGGTCGTCAGGTCCTTCATCCCGTCCTTGGTCATCGTCTTGAGCTTCACGGACGGGACCTTGTCGCCTACCTGGATCGTCATGGGGATTTCCTTTTGCCCGGTGGGGCTTTTCGGTGGAAGCGTTCGGACAAACGATTTAGAGCGGCCCGGGCGCGATTGCAACCGGGGTCGAGTTCAGCGGGCCCTGGCGCGCGCCAAAGCGTCGAGGACCGCGTCGGCGGTCAGCAGTTCGGGCAGCGCCAGCCCGGCCGGTTCGCCCGGCCCGTAGACCGCGTTGAACGGGATGCCGTAGCGGCCGAATTCGGCGAGATAGGACGCGATGCGCGGATCGGGGCGCGTCCAGTCGGCGCGCAGCGCCGTCACGCCGTCGCCCGACAGGGCGGCCGAGATTTCCGCCCGCGACAGGACCAGCCGCTTGTTGACCTGGCAGGTCACGCACCAGTCGGCCGTCACGTCGACGAACACGGTCTTGCCCGACGCGACCGCCGCGTCGATGGCGCCGCGTTCGAAGCGCTGCCACGGAACCGCCGACGTATCGGGGGCGCGCACGGGCGCGTAGCCGAGCTTCGGCGGCAGGAACAGCGCGAGCAGAAGGACGGCGCCGGCGAGCGCCACGCGCCCGCGCGGGGCCGGGCTGCGGCGCAGGAAGAACAGTCCGCCCGCGAGCACGACGAGTGCCGCCGCCAGCACCGCCGCCGACAGCCAGCCGAGCTGGCCCGCCAGCACCCAGACGAGCCATGCGGCCGTGCCCGCAAGGGCGACACCCAGCACGTGGCGCAAGGCGACGATCCACGGGCCCGGGCGCGGCAGCAGGCGTGCCGCCGCCGGGAACGCGGCGACCGCAAGGTACGGTGCCGCAAGCCCCAGCCCAAGGGCCGCGAAGATCGCGAAGATCTCGACCGGGCCTTGCGCCAGCGCAAAGCCCACCGCCGTGCCCACGAACGGCGCCGAGCACGGCGTGGCCAGCAGCGTGGCGAACACGCCGGTCGCGAACGAGCCGGCGAGCCTGCCGTTGCCGCCCAGATCGGCGAACGCGGCGGGCAGCGGCACTTCGAACCAGCCCCACAGATTGGCCGCGAACGCGACGACGACCAGCGCCATGCCGGCAAGGAACCAGGGCTGCTGGAACTGCAGCCCCCAGCCCACCGCCTCGCCCGCGAATTTCAGCGTCACGAGGACGGACGCGAGCAGCCCGAACGCCGCGACGATCCCCGCCGACGTGGCGAGGAAGGCCGCGCGCACGTCGCGTCGCGCGTCCGCATCGAGCTTCACCACGCCGGCGAGCTTCATCGCGAGGACCGGCAGCACGCACGGCATCAGGTTCAGGATCAGCCCACCCAGCAGGGCGACGGCCAGCATCGCCAGCAGCGACGCGGCCGCGGCCGCCGGCGGGGCGTTGCCCAGCGTCGCCGCGCGTTCGACCGCGCGCGGCCCGTCGACCAGCGTCAGCGTCACGCTTTCGCCCGCGCGCAACGGGGCCGCACCCGGTCCGCCGGTCGCGGGCACCGTCAGCGTGGCGGCACGCCCGCCTTCGGCATAGCGCACGACGGGCTTGGCGAAGCTCCACCCCGCCGGGCCTTCGACATAGACGTCGGGGGCCGCGAACGCGGGCTCGGCGCGCGCGCGCACGATCACGGCCGGCGACGGACCGCCGCGCATGTCGGCACCCTCGACGACGAGGCCGTTGATCCCCGCCCCCGTCGCGTCGACCGGCGGAACGGCCGCATCGAAGCGCGCGATGTCGTGCGCGTGCGCCGACGGTGCTGCCGTGCCCGCCGGCAGCGTCAGCGCCAGATCGCCGCGATAGGGAATGCACACGTCGGCGCACACGAGCATCTCGACGCCGGCGCGAAGATCGAGGGCGGCCCCCGGTGTCGCGAGCGTCGCGTCGATCGGCAGCACGACGGTACCGCCATAGCCGAACGTCTCCAGCCCGAACAGCGTGAAGCGCTCCGGGGCCGGATGGCGCAGCTTCGCCGACGCGAGGTTCGCCGATCCCTTCCAGTCGATCTCCACAGGCAGGCCCGCATCGCCGGGCGAACGCCAGTAGGTCTTCCAGCCGGGCTTCAGCGTCACTTCCAGCCCGAGGCGCACGGCGGGTGCCGTTCCCGTCGCGGTCGCGGCGGAAACCAGCCGCATGCTTACTTCCGGATGGCGCACCCAGCCGGATGCCGCTTCCTGCGCAGATGCCGCCGGAATGGTCAGGATCGCGAAGATGTACAGCAGGAGTCCGCGAAATTTCATCGCCCGCCGGTCTGCAAAAAGCCGCATTTCATGCTAATCTAGCAGAGCCATGCCGCGCTCGCGCATCGAGATTCCGACTTTCTTCGCAGGGCATCTGCTCGTCGCCATGCCGTCGATGTCCGATTCGCGCTTCGAGCGCACGGTCATCTACATGTGCGCGCACAATCCCGACGGCGCGATGGGTCTCGTCATCAACAAGCCGTTCGAGCAGCTCACCTTCCCCGACCTGCTCGAACAGCTCGGCATCGATTCCGGCCCGCGCACGAAGCAGATCCGCCTGCGCGCCGGCGGCCCGGTCGAGGCGGGGCGCGGCTTCGTGCTGCATTCCGACGACTACATGCACGACGGATCGATGCGCGTGATGCCGGGGATCGCGCTGACCGCGACGGTCGACATCCTGAAGGCGCTCGCCGCCGGCTCGGGCCCGCGCAAGTCGCTGCTCGCACTTGGCTGTGCGGGCTGGTCGGCGGGCCAGCTCGAAGGCGAGATCCAGCGCAACGGCTGGCTGACCGTGCCCGCCGACGACGAGATCGTGTTCGAACCCGAACTCGACTCGATCTGGGAACGTGCACTGGGCAAGGCCGGCATCGCGGTCAGCTTCCTGTCCGGCGAAGCCGGGCACGCGTGAACGTCTAGGCGGCAAGCCGCGCCGCGATATCCGCAAGCCGGTCGAGCTTCGCGAGCGGACCCAGTGCCGCGAGCGTCGGCTTGCCGGCAAGGATGCGCGTCGCCACGCGCGCGATGTCCTCGGCCGTCACCGCCTCGACCTTGGCCGAGACTTCCTCCGGCGTGATGTCGCGCCCGAAGACCAGCAGGTTGGCCCCCAGCGCGTCCATGCGCGCGTTCGTGCTTTCGAGCGACATCAGCAGGCCCGCGCGCATCTGCGCCTTGGCGCGGCGCACCTCGGCCGCCTGCGGCAAA
>JAEUKY010000373.1 GCA_016794005.1 Rhodospirillales bacterium | reverse complement strand
CGTCGACGGGGCGGGGGCGATCATGCGCTTCCGCACGCTGACGCTGCCGCTGATGCGCACGCCAATCCTGATCACGACGATCCGGCTGGCGATCCATTTCGTCAACGTGCTGACCTTCGCGCTGATCCTGACCGGCGGCGGACCCAACGAGGCGACGCAGACGCTGGGCCTGACGATGTACCGGATCGGCTTCGTCGATTTCCGCATCGGTCAGGCCAGCGCCATGGCGTTCATGGTGTTCCTGTTCAATCTGGTGCTGATTTTCATCCTGCTGCGGCTGTTCAAGGAAAAGCAGGGGGTTCCATGACCGACTGGCGCGCCCGTGCCCTGCAACGCCGCATCGCCAACGCCGTCATCGCCTTCGCGATCTGTGCCGTGGCGCTGTTCCCGATCCTGTGGGGGCTATCGACGTCGTTGAAGCCCGCCAACCGGATCCTCGAATATCCGCCCGAGCTGATCCCGTCGACGCCGACGCTGGAGCATTACTTCTACCTGTTCGAGACGGGCATCACGCGCCCGATCGTGAACAGCCTGATCGTGTCGTTCTTCTCGGTCGCGTTCAGCCTGCTGTTCGGCACGCTCGCGGGTTATGCGCTCGCGCGCTACGACTTCCGCGGCCGGGCCGGCGTGATGATGGCGATCGTCGCGGTGATGAGCATCCCGCTGCCCTCGCTGACCGTGCCGACCTTCATCCTGCTCGCACTCATCGGGCTCAACGACACGCTGGTGGGCCTGACGATCCTCTACACGGCCTACCAGCTTCCGATCACGGTATGGATCCTCTACGGCTATTTCCGCACGCTGCCGCGCGAACTGGAATCCGCCGCGATGATCGACGGCTATTCGCGCCTGCAGGTGCTGCGCAAGATCGTCGTGCCCCTGTCTGGCCCCGGCCTGATCGCGTCGGGCCTGTTCGTGCTGACCTTCGCGTGGAACGATTTTGTCGTCGCCGTGGCGATGGTTTCCTCGGCCGAGACGCGCACGCTGCCGCTCGCCATCTACAACTATCTCGGATTCTTCGGGCGCGAATGGGGGCCGCTGACGGCTTCGGCCATGGTCGCGACGATCCCGGTGATCGTCGTGTTCCTCGCGTTCCAGCGCTACTTCCTGTCGGGCATGACCGGCGGAAGCGTCAAAGGCTAAGCATGGGAACCGCACGCGCATGACCAACGTGACTTTCAGTGGCGTGACGAAGCGCTTCGGGAGCGTCGTGGCGCTCGAAAGCCTCGATCTGAAGATCGAGGCGGGCGAGTTCGTCTCGCTGCTCGGCCCGTCGGGCTCGGGAAAGACGACGTCGCTCAATCTTCTTGCGGGCCTGCTGCCGATCGACGACGGCGAGATCCGCATCGGCGAGAAGGTCGTCAACGACCTGCCGCCCGACAAGCGCGACATCGCGATGGTGTTCCAGAACTACGCGCTCTATCCGCACATGACGGTGTTCGAGAAC
This sequence comes from Rhodospirillales bacterium, assembly GCA_016794005.1. GTDB lineage: Bacteria > Pseudomonadota > Alphaproteobacteria > CACIAM-22H2 > CACIAM-22H2 > Tagaea. The sequence continues at coordinate 1,464 of JAEUKY010000373.1, read as the reverse complement.
ATCGCCTTCCCGCTGCGCGCGCGCCAGCGCCGCACGGCCGAGGACGAGATCGTCCGCCGCGTGGACCGCGTGGCGGGCGCCATGGGTATCGGCGACCTGCTCGCGCGCTACCCGAAGGAGCTTTCCGGCGGCCAGCAGCAGCGCGTGGCGCTGGGCCGCGCGATGGTGCGCGATCCCAAGGTCTTCCTGCTCGACGAGCCGCTGTCGAACCTCGACGCGCGCCTGCGCATCCGTATGCGCCACGACATCAAGGCCCTGCACCAGTCGATCAAGTCGACCATCGTCTATGTCACGCACGACCAGGCCGAGGCGATGAGCATGTCCTCGCGCATCGCGGTCTTCAACAAGGGCCGGCTGCAGCAGTACGGCACGCCGCGCCAGATCTACGCCGAGCCGGTCAACCAGTTCGTCGCGAACTTCGTGGGCGAGCGCGAGACGACCTTCATCGACGGCCGGTTCGTCGAACGCGGCGGGATGCCGACCTTCGAGGCGGGTGCCACCGCCATCCCGATCGCGGGTGCCAGGGAACGCTTCCCCGCCGCGATGGGCCGGCCGGTGCGCCTCGGCGTGCGCGCGGAAAGCGTGCGCCTGGCGCAGGGAAGCGGCGCCCTCAGCGCCACGGTCACGCTCAGCGAACTCTCGGGCCCCGACCAGATCCTCTACGTGCGCACGGCCGACGGCACCGAGCTGTGTTGCCGCACCGATCCGGCGACCGTCGTGCGGCCCGGCGAGACGGTGCCGATCGAGTTCGTCGCCGGCCTGCTGCACGCGTTCGATCCGGCGACGGGCGACACCCTCGCCAAGCACTCCTGAAGGCGGGACCGCGCGGATGGCACAGACACTCAACCGGCTCGAGTTCGACGTGGTGGTGCTGGGCGGCGGTGCGGCGGGCGTGGCCAGCGCCATTGCTGCCGCGCGCAACGGCGCGCGCACGGTCCTGATCGACGCCGGCCCGATGATCGGCGGCGAGATGGTCAGCGGCATCCCGATCGACGGATGCCTTTCCAGCCGCGGCGAATGGGTCGTGGGCGGCGTGATCCGCGAGATCTTCGCCGAATGCGAGCGGCTGGGCGGCTATATCGGCCCGGTCAACGACTACCGCTCGCTCAACGTCGTCGCGATCGATCCCGAGATCATGAAGATCGCGATCATGAACGAGGTGCGCAAGGCGGGCGTCACGCTGCTCCTCTACACGTTCGGCGAGGACGTGATCGTGAACAAGGGCCGCGTCGAGGGCATCGTCGTCCTCAACAAGAACCAGCGCACGCTCGTCACCGGCAAGGTGTTCATCGACTGCTCGGGCGACGGCGACATCGCCGTGGCGGCGGGCGCGCCCTTCGAGCTCGGCGACGCGTCGGCGGGCGACCTGCAGCCGATCACGATGGTCTTCCGCATGGTCGGGATCGAGACCGAGCCGCTGCTGCGCTTCGTGCGCGACAATCCGGAGAATTTCGGCCTCGGCGA
>JAEUKY010000362.1 GCA_016794005.1 Rhodospirillales bacterium | reverse complement strand
CGGCCCGCAACTTCCTCGTCTCGCAGGGCATCGACGCCCGCCGCGTGGCGACGATCTCGTACGGCAAGGAGCGCCCGGCGGTCCTCGGCTCGAACGAGGCGGCCTGGTCGCAGAACCGCCGCGCGGTGATGCAGGTCAACTAAGCCTGCCGGCGGGTCCGCCCGCCAGCGACGGCTGAAGCCTAAGCGCCCGCCCGGGGAACCCCCGGGCGGGCGTTTTCGTTCGAGCGACCCTTTCCGTCCCATCGAGCCTGCAATGATGCCGCGCCGTCTCCTGACGATCCTCTTCCTCGCATCCGCGCTCGCCGCGTGCGCGACTTCGCCCGCACCGACGCCGGAAGTCGAACAGCGCCAGTACCTCGTGTTCTTCGAGGTCGACAGCGCCGAACTGACGCCGACCGCCCGGCAGGCGCTGGCGAACCTGCCCGCGCGTCTGGCGCGCCAGACGCAGGCGCGCGTGACGATCGAAGGGCACACCGACGCCGTGGGCTCGGCGGCCTACAACGAACGGCTCGGCGAGCGGCGCGCCGCCGCCGTGCGCGATTTCCTGACCGGCCACGGCGTGGCGCCCTTGCGCATCGAGACGATGTCGTACGGGGCCGAAGCGGCCGGCGCACTCGGGCCCGGCGAGCGCGCGTCGGCGCTGCTGCGCCGGGTGGTCGTGCGCGTCAACGACTGACCGACCGGAAGTCGCGCGCCGCAAAAGCGCCGCTTTCCGGCCGCCGCCCGAACATCTTTTCGATGCAGGTTGCATGCACGCCGATTCGCGGGCGAAAAGGCGCGGCGTCCAACCGGAGGATCGAAAGAAAATGCGTATCAAGATGCTGGCCGCCGTCGCGGCCCTGGCCCTGCTTGCGGCCTGCGACACGGCGGGAACCAATTCGGGCGGCGTGAGCGGGACCGGCGGCGTGCCCGCGGTCGCCAACGCGCCCGCAAGCGGCATCGGCAGCGCCGGCGTGGGCTCGGGCGCCCTGGGTGCCGGCCAGGCGCGCCCCGGCAGCCAGGAAGACCTCGCGGCACGCGTCGGCGACCGCATCTATTACGACTCCGACAAGTCGGACCTGCGCGCCGACGCGCGCCGCACGGTCGAAGGCTGGGCCGGCTGGCTGCGCCAGAACCCGCAGGTCATGGTCACGATCGAAGGCCATGCCGACGAGCGGGGAACCCGCGAATACAACCTCGCCCTCGGCGAACGCCGTGCGGCCGCCGCGCGCAACTTCCTCATCACGCTCGGCATCGAGGCACGCCGCGTGGCGACGGTCTCGTACGGCAAGGAACGCCCGCAGGTGCTCGGCTCGACCGAGCAGGCGTGGAGCCAGAACCGCCGCGGCGTGATGCTGGTCAACTGACCGGACGGCGAATGCGGACGACATGCGGGCGGGCGCCGGAAGCGGCGTCCGCCCGCCTTTATTTCGCCCTCCGCGAACCTTAAACTCGGCCCCCATGATCCGCCGATTCGCCCTTTGCGCCGCGTTCGCCGCGGTCGCCCTCTGGAATGCGCCGGCTCCGGTCCGCGCCCAGACGCAAGACATCCGCCCGCTGATCGACCGCATGGATCGCCTGCAGCGCGACATGGACGTCATGCAGCGCAACCTCGCGCGTGGCGGCGGCGGCGGCGGTGCCGTGCAGCCGGTCAGCCCGCCCCCACCCCAGCAGATGGCGCCGGGTGCGGGCACCCAGCCGTCGAGCGGCTTCGTCGAGCAGACCGAAGTGCGCCTCTCCGCGCTCGAAGGGCAGATCCGCGACCTGACCGGCCGCATCGAGGAAACGCTCAACCGCGTCGCGCAGGTCCAGCAGCGCCTGGAAAAACTCGTCGGCGACGTCGATTTCCGCCTGGGCGAACTCGAGAAGGGCAAGGCGCCGGCGGAAGCCGCGGCACCGGCGTCCGCCGCGCCGACCGCACCGTCCGCCCCGGTGACGCGCCCGGGCGAGGCGCGTCTGCAGCTTGTCCCCGGCGGCCCGCCGACGGCGCCGCAGGCCGCACAGGCGGGCGGGGCGCCCGCCGCCGCCGCGAACGTGGCGCTGCCGTCCGGCCCGCCCGAGACGCAGTACGAATTCGCCTACGGGCTCTACCAGCAGGCCGTGCAGGATCGCGGCGATTTCGGCCGCGCGGAAACCGCACTTCGCAGCTTCGTGTCGGCCAACGGCACGCACCGGCTTGCCGGCGACGCGCAGTACTGGCTGGGCGAGACGTTCTACGCGCGGCGCGACTGGTCGAACGCGTCGGCCGCCTTCGCCGAACAGTTCCGCCGCTTCCCGCAGAACGCCAAGGCGCCCGACAGCCTGCTGCGCCTCGGCCAGTCGCTGGGCCAGCTCAACCGCAAGCCCGACGCCTGCGGCACGCTCGCCGAACTCGACAGGCGCTATCCCAACGCCAGCCAGTCCATAAAGATCGCCGCCCAGCGCGAACGTGCCCGCCTGACGTGCGGCTAGGCCGCAAGGTGCCGTGACCGGCGCGGGCACGCCCGTATCGCCTGCCGCGTTCGCCGCCGCGATGGCGCGGCTGGGACCGTTCGAGCCGCACCCGCATGTCGCCGTCGCCTGGTCGGGCGGCGGGGATTCGACCGCTCTTCTCGCTCTCGCGCGCGAATGGGCGCAAGAGCGCGGCGGCCGCGTGCTGGCGCTGCATGTCGATCACGGGCTGCGCGCGAACTCGGCCGACGAGGCGCGCGCGCTTGCGGCCCGTGCCGCGCGCACCGGCATCGATTTCGAATGCCTGCACTGGCGCGGCGCCAAGCCCGCGACGGGCATCATGGATGCCGCGCGCGTCGCGCGTGCCCATCTGCTCGAAGCGGCCTGCGCGAAAGCCGGCATCTGGCACCTGCTGCTCGGCCACCATGCCGACGACCAGCGCGAGACCGCGTCGATGCGTGCCGCGCGCGGCTCGGGCCCCGACGGGCTTGCGGGCATGTCGGCGGTCGTGGAACGCACGCATGTGCGCCTCGTGCGTCCGCTGCTGTCCTTCGCGCATGCCGATCTTCTCGCCACGTGCCGGGCGCGCGGTCACGACTGGATCGAGGACCCGAGCAACCGCGATCCGCGCTATGCGCGCGCGGCCCTTCGCAATGCCGGCGGCGCGCCGGATGTGCCGCTTGCCGGCCATGCCGCATCGCGCATCGCGCGCGAACGCGATCTCGCCGAATTTCTGGCGCGGACCGTGGCGCTCGATCCTGCGGGCTTCGCGCGCGTCGATCTCGCGGCATTGGCGACCGCATCGTCCGAACTTGCGTGCGCGGCCCTTGCGCGGATCGTGCTGACCGTGGGCGGAGGCGAATACGCGCCGCGCTCGGCGCGCGTCGAAGCGACGCTCGTCCGGCTGACCGGCGCGGCTGCGCGTGCGGGCACGCTCGGCCATTGCCGGCTCGTGCCCGGCCGCGACGGACGCCTCGTGGTCGCGCGCGAGACGGCGGGACTGGCCCCGCCGGTCGAACTCGTCGACGGCACGGCCGCGCGATGGGACGGCCGGTTCGACGTGCGTCTGATGCGTTCACGTTCCGGACTGTCGATCGGGGCGCTCGGGGCGGCCGGGTGGGCCGGATTGCCGCGCGAGACGCGGGCGGCGACCGCCAAAGCCGTCCCGCCGGCCGCGCGCGCCAGCCTGCCGGCGCTGCGGGACCTTGACGGGGTGGTCGCGGTACCCCACCTCTTTTATGGACGGATGCGGTATCCGCTTGATACCGTGGAGATCCGTTTCCGCCCCCGGCATGCGCTGGCTGGTCCGCTCTTCGCGGACGGCGCGTGACGCCGGCGGGCAGTCAGTCGTTCAGCGAGGCCAAGTCCTTGAACAATTTCGGTAAAAATCTGGCGCTGTGGGTGATCATCGGCCTGCTGCTGATCG
>JAEUKY010000334.1 GCA_016794005.1 Rhodospirillales bacterium | reverse complement strand
GCTCCAGAATTCCTTGCTGCCGATCAGATAGGCCATCGGCGCGCCGGCAACGCGCCGCTCGACGAGTGCCTGCACAAAGGCGACGGTCATCTCGTCGATCTCGTGTTCCGGATGCGCCACCAGCGCTTCCAGCGTGGCGCCGGACGCCGAACCGACGATCACGCGCGCCTCCAGCCGGGGGTTCTCGATCCCGGCGGCGAGAAGTGCCTGCGCCGATTCGCGGACGAGAAGATCGATCCTCACGCAAGCTCCGCGAGCTTGGCGGCGCGGTCCTCGGCGATCAGCGCGTCGATGAACTTGTCGAGATCGCCTTCGACCACCTTGTCGATCTCGTAGACCGTCAGGTTGATCCGGTGGTCGCTGACGCGGCCCTGCGGGAAATTGTAGGTGCGGATGCGTTCCGACCGGTCGCCGGTCCCCACCTGGCCCTTGCGCTCGGCCGCGCGCATCGCGTCGGTGCGCGCGCGTTCGGCCTCGTAGAGGCGCGCGCGCAGGATCTTCATCGCCTTGGCTTTGTTCTTGTGCTGCGACTTCTCGTCCTGCTGCTGGACGACGATGCCGGTGGGCAGGTGCGTGATGCGCACCGCGCTGTCGGTCGTGTTGACCGACTGGCCGCCGGGACCGGACGAACGGAAGATGTCGATGCGCAGGTCCTTCTCGTCGACATGCACGTCGACCTCTTCGGCCTCGGGCAGCACGGCGACGGTGGCGGTGGAAGTGTGGATGCGCCCGCTCGCTTCCGTCGCCGGCACGCGCTGCACGCGGTGCACGCCCGATTCGAACTTGAGGCGCGCGAACACGCCCGCCCCCGAGATGTTCGCGATGGCTTCCTTGTAGCCGCCGAGACCCGTCTCGCCGACCTCCATCACCTCGAAGCGCCAGCCGCGGACCTGCGCGTAGCGCTGGTACATGCGGAAGAGCTGGGCGGCGAACAGTGCCGCCTCGTCGCCGCCGGTCCCGGCGCGCACTTCGAGGATCGCGTTCTTCTCGTCGGCGGCGTCCTTGGGCAGCAGCATGGCCTGCAGGTCGCGCTCCAGTTCGGGCATGCGCGCCTTGAGCGCGAAATACTCCGGCTCGGCCAGCGCACGCAGCTCGGCGTCGTCGCCGGCACGCAGCGCTTCGAGCTCGACCAGTTCGGCCTTGGCGCGACTCAGCGTCTCGATCGTCTCGACGACGGGACCGAGGTCGGAATATTCCTTCGACAGCTTCGCGAGGTTCTTGGAATCGGTCGCCCCGCTCGCGAGCATGTCGCCGAGCTCGCGGTAGCGGTGGACGACCTTGTCCAGCTTCTGGTCGAAACTCACGTCTTGTTCTCCGTATCGTCGAGGCCGAAGGCGCGCGCCAGCAGCGCTTCGGCGCGCGCGCGTTCGGCCGGATCGCCCAGTGCAAGTTCGCGCAGGGCGGCGGTGGGGGCATGCAGAAGGCGATGGACGAGCAGCTCGGTCGCGCGCGCGGCGTCGCCGCCCGTCTCGTCCAATACCCGATTTCGCTCGCTCTCGAAACGGCGGCGCAGGCGCACGATGGCGCCGTCGGCCGCGCGCGCGGCGCGCGCGCGCGCGAAGGCGTCGATCTCCGCTTCGACGATGGCCCAGGCTTCGCCGGTCGTCGCCTCGCGCTCGCTGCGGCCCTTCAGCGCCAGCCCTTCCAGATCGTCGATGCCGTAGCGGAACGCGCCGTCGACCGTCTCGATCTCGCGCGCCACGTCGTCGGGCACGCCCAGATCGAGGAACAGGATCGGCCGCTGCCGGCGCGCGCGCAGCGCCGACAGCGCCGTCTGCGGGTCGATCGCGGGCCGGCCGGTCCCCAGCGCCGTGACGACCAGATCGGCGCGCGCGACGGCGGC
>JAEUKY010000290.1 GCA_016794005.1 Rhodospirillales bacterium | reverse complement strand
GTTGAAGTCGTCGGCGGCCGCGGGCAGCGATGCGGCGGCGGCCAGCAGCAGGGCGATGAAGAGGCGGCGTTCCATGCTTCCCGTTCGCGGGGGCGGGCCCGCACGTTACGAAAAAAACGCCCGGTGCCGAGGCACCGGGCGAGTTGAACAGGGAGGCTTCACGTCTGGGAGACGCAGGGTCCGGAGGGGACCCCGTTCGGACCCGGAGGCCCGAACCCGCCGAAAAGACTGGCCTTCGGCTGGCCGGCGTCGCCGGACGCACTCGCGTGCGACGCGACACCAATGATGAAATAGATAGTCTAAAGAATGCCTTAAAAAATGGCATTTATCGCATGCGAGACATGAACCGTTCGCATGCCTACGATTTGGCCGCTAAAACTGTGATTCCGCGACCTTTTGGACGAGATAATCGCGGAATACCGCGATCCTTTTGGAGCTGCGCAGCTCCTCCGGATAGACGAAATACGCCTCGTAGGTCGGGCCTTCGAGCTCGGGCAGCACCTGGACGATCTTCGTGCTCTGCTGGGCGATGTAATCCGGGAAGGCCGCGATGCCGATGCCGTTCTCGACCGCGCGCAGGATGGCGGAGACATTGTTGACCATCAGCGCCGGCGTGCGCTTCTTGCCGCCGGACGTACCCACCTCGAGCAGCCAGTTCACGTTCGGGAAGGGCGGGTTCGGGTCGTCGCCGTAGACGATGATCCGGTGCTTGTCGAGATCGGCGGCCGTCTTCGGCGCGCCGTACTTCTTGAGATAGTCCTGCCCGGCGAACACGTGCACGTGCACCGACAGCAGGTGGCGCTGGATGAGATCGGCCTGGCGGGGCGGATGCATGCGGATGGCGCAGTCCGCCTCGCGCATGCCGAGATCGAGCTCGCGGTCGTCCACGCGCATCGAGATCTGCACGTCCGGGTAGGCGTCCGAGAAATCGCGCAGGCGCGGGGCGAGCCACACCGAACCGAACGCGACGGTCGTCGTGACGCGCAGCAGGCCCGACGGACGCTCCTTCGTCTCGGCGAGCTGCGCTTCGACCAGCGCCAGCTTGTCGAACACGTCGCGCACGGTGTTGAACAGCAGTTCGCCCTGTTCGGTCAGGATCAGGCCGCGCGCGTGGCGGTGGAACAGCGGGGCGCGCACCGATTCTTCCAGCGCCGAGATCTGCCGGCTGACGGCCGACTGGCTGAGGTTGAGCTTCTCGCCCGCATGCGTGAACGATCCCGCGGCGGCGACCGCGTGGAAGATGCGCAGCTTGTCCCAGTCCATCGCCGACATCGCGGCATTCCCCTCTTCGTTTCTTGTTATTCGGCGGCGGCCTGGTGGCCGGCCTCCGCGTGCGCCAGGAACTTCTCGGCCTCGAGGGCGGCCATGCAGCCCATCCCCGCGGCCGTGACGGCCTGGCGGAACACTTTGTCCTTCACGTCGCCCGCGGCGTAGACGCCCGCGACGTTCGTCGCGGTCGAATCGGGCGTCGTCAGGATGTAGCCCTCGGAATCCATGTCGACCTGGCCCTTGAACACCTCGGTCGCGGGCACGTGGCCGATCGCGACGAACAAGCCGTCGATGTCGATCTGCGAGATCGTCCCGGTCTGCAGGTTCCTGAGCTTCAGGCCCGTGACGGCCGGCGGCGTGCCCGCCCCCAGCACCTCGTCGACGGCCGAGTTCCACACGACCTCGATCTTCGGATGCTTGAACAGGCGGGCCTGCATCATCTTCTCGGCACGCAGCGTGTCGCGCCGGTGGATGAGCGTCACCTTCGTGGCGTGGTTGGTGAGGTAGAGCGCTTCCTCGACCGCCGTGTTGCCGCCGCCCACGACCGCGACCTTCCTGTTGCGGAAGAAGAACCCGTCGCACGTGGCGCAGGCCGACACGCCGGCCCCGCGGTACTTCTCCTCGGACGGCAGGCCAAGCCAGCGCGCCTGCGCGCCCGTGCAGATCACCACGGTGTCGGCGACGTAGGTGTCGCCGGAATCGCCGGTCGCGACGAACGGCCGCTTCGAGAGGTCGATCTTCACGACCAGGTCCTCGAGCATCAGCGTGCCGATATGTTCGCACTGTTTATACATCTGCTCCATCAGCCACGGGCCCTGGATGGGCTTGTCGAAGCCGGGGAAATTCTCGACGTCGGTCGTGATGGAAAGCTGGCCGCCGGGCTGCATGCCGCGCACGAGGATCGGCGCGAGATTGGCGCGCGTGGCGTAGATCGCGGCGGTGTAGCCGGCGGGGCCGGAACCGACGATCAGCATCTTCGTGCGGTGGGTCTGGGGCATCGGACTCGTCCTGCTATGCGTTTCGCGCAAACCTAGCAGGCATGCCCAAGCCGGGAAAGGTGCTGGCCGGGTTATCCCCAGCCAAATCGTTCGCGCAGCAGCCGGGCCGCGCGGGCGGTGTCGTCGGGCGGGTCGTAGCGCCACGTCGCGAAAGTCCCGTCGAAGGGCCGCGTCAGGCCCTTGCGCTGCATTTCGGCCTGGAAGGCCGCGATCCGGCCCGAGCGGCCCGTCAGGGAAGCGACGAAAACCGGCTTGCCGGTCGACAGCGCCTCGCTGGTCATCGAGACCGAGTCCTCGGTCACGACGATGGCGTCGGCGCAGGCGAGCAGGCCGAGATAGGGATTGTCCCCCTCGCCGTCCCACGCATAGCCGCCGGCGGCGCGCACGGCGGCGCGAAGGGCTTCGGCGGCGGAAGGATCGGTGCGGCGCGACGGCGTGAGGGCGATGCCGCAGCCGGCGGCGGCGAGCTTCGCGATCCCGGCGGCCAGTCCCGCGACCGCCTCGTCGGAGAAGCGGAAACGCCGCCAGCCGTTGGTGCCGCCGAGCAGGAACGCCACAAGCGGGCGCTTCAGGTGCGCGAAGACCGGCATCCATTGCGGCCTAGCGGCATCGAGCTTTCCGGGCGTCACGTGATGGAGGGCCGCGACCGTCTCGATCGCATTGGGGCCCGTCACCCGGTCGTGCCACGGGGCGATCACCGCGTCGAGCCAGCCGACCGGCACGCCCGGGCGCTGCACGTGCAGCGCCACGACCTTGCCGCCGCTCGCGCGCTTCATCGCCACGCCGATGGGCGCGCAGCGCGAGCCCAGCGTGATCGCCACGTCCGGCCATGGCGGATCGACGCGCGCGGACGATTCATGCAGCTTCGAGAACGGGTCGCCGACGAGCAGCGGTTCCGGCAGCCACGTGAAGGGGAAACGGAACCGCACGTCGCGGAACTCGTAGGCAAGGCCGAGCGCCTCGGCGAGGCCGCGGCACTGCGCCTTCATGCCGACCTGGCCGGGGCTGATGATCCAGGCTGTGCGGGGGTTCATGCGGGGGTCTTTTGGACCCTCGGATGCCTTCCGCGCAATTTCTTTAGCCATTCGCCTTGCTTCCGGCATGCCGATTGCTAATAATATTTCAACTTCACGACAGGGCGGACAAAGAATAATGCGCGGCCACAAGCTCGACGACGTCGATCGCCAGATCCTGCACGACCTCCAGAACGACGGGCGGATGACCAACGTGGAGCTGGCGCGCCGCGCCGGCGTGTCGGCCCCGCCCTGCCTGCGCCGCGTGCGCGTGCTGGAAGAGGCGAAGATCGTGCGCGGTTACCACGCCGACATCGACCCGCTGGCGCTGGGCTTCGGCGTGACCGTGTTCGCCAGCGTGAGCCTGAAGAGCCAGGCCGACGCCGACCTGCGCGCCTTCCAGGAACTGGTCAATGGCTGGCCGATGGTGCGCGAGTGCCACATGCTGGCCGGCGAGACCGACTTCCTGATCCGGGTCGTCGCGCACGACTGGGACGCCTACGAGAAGTTCCTGACGAACCAGCTGACGGCGGCGCCGAACGTCGCGACCGTAAAATCCGCGCTGACCTATCGCACGACGAAATACCAGCCCGGCGTGCCGATCGAGGCGAAGCGGGCCT
>JAEUKY010000281.1 GCA_016794005.1 Rhodospirillales bacterium | reverse complement strand
CGGGCCGGACCGCGCGCGCATGGAAACGCTCGCCGCGTCGCTGGGCGCCAAGGTCATCTCCCATGGCTGATCCCGTCGCCAGGCTCGGCCCCGCCCCGTGGTGGCGCCCCGACCGGTTCGCGATGCGCCGCGAGAATCTCGCCAAGCGCCAGCTTGTGTTGCGCGCCACCCGCACGTTCTTCGAAGGGGCCGGCTTCGACGAGGTGGAAACGCCGTCGCTGCAGGTCTCGCCCGGCATGGAGCCGCACCTGATGGCGTTCCAGACCGTGCTGCGCGACCCGGGCGAGCGGCTGACGCGCCGGCTCTATCTGCACACCAGCCCCGAATTCGCGATGAAGAAGCTGCTCGCGGCGGGCATGACCAAGATCTGGCAGCTCGCGCGCTGCTATCGCAACGCCGAACGCTCGGCCACGCACCATCCGGAATTCGCGATGCTGGAATGGTACCGCGCCGACGCGGACTACACGGCCCTGATGGAAGACTGCGAAGGCCTGCTGCGCGCGGCCGCGCGCGCGGTCGGCATCGAGCGGTTCGAGCGCGGCACCAACGCCTCGAACCCGTTCGGCCCGTTCGAGCGGCTGACGGTGGCCGAAGCCTTCGGGCGCTATTGCGGCATCGATCTGCTGGCCGCCTCGCCCGATCCGGCACGGCCGGGCGACGACGTGGCCGCATTGGACCGACTGGCGGCGGCCGCACGCCCACTCAACATGGTGCCGCATGCCGGCGACCGCTGGGACGACTTCTTCTTCCGCCTGTTCTTCGAGCATGTCGAGACCCGGCTGGGCATGGTGCGCCCGACGATCCTCTACGACTGGCCCATCGCGATGGCGGCCCTCGCGCGCGCCAAGCCGGGCGACCCGCGCGTGGCCGAGCGCTTCGAGCTTTACGTTTGCGGCGTGGAACTCGCCAACGCGTTCGGCGAACTGACCGACGCGTCGGAACAGCGCCGCCGCTTCGAGGCCGACCAGGCGCTCAAGGCCAGGCTCTATCGCGAGCGCTATCCGATCGACGAGGATTTCCTCGCCGCCCTCGCCCACGGCCTGCCGCAGTCGGCGGGTATTGCGCTCGGCTTCGACCGGCTGGTGATGCTGGCGACGGGGGCGAGCCACATCGAGGACACGATCTGGGCGCCGGTGGCGCTCGCCGGCTTCGACGATCCGGGGGCGCGCTGATGGACGGCAGCCAGCGCCGCACGCTTCGCACCGCCACCGATCTCGCGCGCGAGGGGCTGACGGCCGATCCGCGCATCGCGGAGGTGGCGGCACGCTACGCCATCGCCGTCACGCCGCACGTGCTCGACCTCATCGACCGCGCCGATCCCGCCGATCCGGTCGCCGCCCAATACGTGCCGACGGCGGCCGAACTGGTCGCGACACCGGACGAGCGCGCCGATCCCATCGGCGACGACGCGCACAGCCCCGTGAAGGGCATCGTCCACCGCTATGCCGACCGCGCGCTGCTGAAGCCGACGCATGCCTGCGCCGTCTATTGCCGCTTCTGCTTCCGGCGCGAGATGGTCGGCCCCGGCGGTGCGGCTCTCGACGCCGAAGAACTGGCGGCAGCCGTGGCGCACATCCGCGCCACGCCGGCGATCCGCGAAGTGATCCTGACCGGCGGCGATCCGCTGGTGCTGAGCGCGCGCCGCCTCGCCGCGCTGCTGGCCGAGCTTGCGGCCATCGATCATGTCGACTGGCTGCGCATCCATACGCGCATCCCCGTCGCCGAACCTTCGCGCGTCACCGACGAGTTGGTCGCGGCCCTGAAGACGAGCAAGGCCGTGTGGGTCGCGATCCACGTCAACCACGCGAACGAGCTTTCGCTCGAAGTGCAGGCCGCATGCGCGAAGCTCGTCGATGCCGGCATCCCGCTGGTGAGCCAGACCGTGCTGCTGAAGGGCGTCAACGACGACGCGGACACGCTCGATGCACTGTTCCGCGCACTCGCGAAGAACCGCATCAAGCCCTATTACCTGCATCACGGCGACCTCGCCCCCGGCACGTCGCATTTCCGCACGACGCTGGAACGCGGCCAGGGCCTGATGCGCGAACTGCGCATGCGCCTCTCCGGCCTTGCGCAACCCGTCTACGTGCTCGACATCCCCGGCGGGGCCGGCAAGGTGCCGGTGGGTCCGGCGTATCTCGGCGACGACGGCACGGTTGCGGATCCGCGCGGCGGGAAGCACGGGTACCCGTAAAATCGGCAGATGCGTAAAAATTAGGAATATTGACATATAGAACGAAGCGCGTACAATTCCGGACGATGCAACCCCGGAGTGTGACATGCGCCAACCCTCTTCCTTCCTCGACGATCCCGCTTCCGACTGGTTCGCGCTGTCGGGCTTCACGGGCCGCGGTTTCGACACGCGCCGGGAGGACGCGGTCCGCCTCGAAGGCATCCTCGCCAATAGCGGCGATCTCGACCTGACCGCGACGGAAGGGCCGACGGGCTATTGGGGCACGGCGCTCGATACGGCCGTCCGGCGCTACCAGAAGCGCAACGGACTAAAGGTTGACGGCTGGCTGCGGCCGGGCGGGCCGACCATCGCGCACATGCGCGACACGCTGGGTTCAGCACTGGACGGGTTCGAGGTTCCCACGCCCGACGAGATCGACGCGCACCACGCCGCCCTCGATGCGGGCGGAACGCCGCTGATCGCCGTGTCGCCGAAAACCGACCTTGCCGCGATTCCGGGCCTGCCCGACATCGGCGAGGCCGGACGTGGCTCGAATGCCAGCCAGATCGACTGGCTGCTGCGCAACCAGGCAGGTCTCGGGAGCGTACCCGCGCAGTTCGCGCGCTACGTGACGGGGCTGGGCGACGAGGGCCTGGCGCAGACGCGCGACTTCGTCGCGCAATACGCCGCGCGCCGGCCGGCCGGCAACGACGCGCTGGTGGCCGGCATCCTGCGCGAATTGCCGGACGACGAAAGCCGCGCCCGCTTCCTCGGCAGGCCGCTTGGCGATCGAGTCCCGGCCGGCATCCGCACGATGGATCATCGGCCGGAACGCGACGGCGTGCCGCAGATGCATATGCGCAATCTCCTGCTGCCGGGCGACGAAACCGGACAGGCAACTCCCGCCGCCGACGGCGGCGATGCCGCGTCCGACCCGCAGACCGCGCAGGCCCCGGCAGAACGCCCGCCGCTCGGCCCCGACAAGGCCGTGATCGCGCCGAACATCGACGCGTTCGCGCAGAGCGTGGTCGGGGGACGCCAAGTCGGCGAAAGCAAGGAATGCGTAGCGCTCGTCAAACATGCTTTGCCAGATATCGGCGCCACGCCGAACTGGCGCGCAGGAGACACGATCACGGGACCAGGCAATCCACCGCTGCAGCCCGGCACGGCCGTCGCGACGTTCGCACCGGACCCGACAAAGAACGGCGAGCTTCGCTATCCAAACAAACCCACCGGCAACCACGCCGGCCTGTTCATGGGGTATGGCGAGAAGGATGGTGAACCAGGAATTTGGCTGCTCGATCAGTCGCGAGGGCATACGCCGCGACAAAGCTTTATGCCGTTCGAGCGTGTACCGGGCACGAGCGGTTACACCGCTGGCCAGTTCTCCATCATCCTGCCGCCGACGCGGAAGTAGGAGCCAGTCATGCGCTCGGTCATCATCGCGTGTTTCTTGCTGCTTGCGACCGTGTCCGACAGCGCGGCTGTCGGCTGGCCCAAAGAAACAGAATGTCCGCTCATGCATCCCGAGGATCCGTCGCTGAGGTTCGTCGGCGCCGCGCTCGACCAGCATACGGATGGCCCACCATGGCAACCCGCAAGCGATCGCGAAACCAAACTGCCGGACGGCTCGATCCATATCGTCACGCACTATGCGAGCTACGAGATCCTTCGCGACGCGATCCTCATCTGTGTGTACAGCGAAATCCGGAGCGATTCAGAACGGCATCTCGAGAAACGCGCCGAAATCCGCATTCCTCTGCCGGGCATTCTGATGCGCTGCGAAGGTATCCTTTACGAGAAGCCCGGAAGCGAGCCGGACGACTGGAAGCGCCGCTGGTGCGTCCACGATCCGAACAAGTAGGAGCGGACATGCGCCTGACCGCCATCGCACTCGCCCTGATCGTCCCGAAACCGGCACCCAATATCTGGGTCCGCCGCTGGTGCGTCCACGACCCGGAGAATTAGGTTTGGTCAAGCGTCCCGGAAACTACAATCATAGGACGTTGACGAATCGGAACGGTTTCCGGCATTCCCCGCACGCCACCAGGGAGAAAGCCGATTCGTCCTGCCGACAAGAAAGCCGCCGCAGTTCCTGCCGTCGCGCCCGCGCGCGGCTGGTTCGATTTCGAGGGCGGCGTGGGCGTGGGCCAGGCGAACGACCGTCGCGACGCGGTGCGCCTCGAAGGCATCCTTGCCAACAGCGGCGATCTCGATCTGGTCGTGTCGGACGGGCCGACGGGGCACTGGGGCCCCGCACTCGACCGTGCGCTTCGCAGCTACCAGAAACGCTGGCGGCTGACGGTCGACGGCTGGCTGCGGCCCGGCGGGCCGACGCTGGCGCTGATGGCCGCGACGATGGCGCGCGTGCTGGAAGGCTTCGCAGTACCCTCGCCCGAAGAGATCGACTGGCACCATTCCGCGCTCGCCGCAGGCAAGCCGCCGCGCATCGCGATCGTGCCGCAGATCGAGATGACGCCGATCCCCGGCCTGCCGGACCTGAGTGCGGGCGACCGTGCCGCGAACGCCGCACAGGTCGACTGGATGCTGAAGAAGTGGAGCGGGCTCGGCGGCGTGCCGGCGCAGTTCGCGCACTACGTGGTCCGGCGCGGGCGGCTGGGCATCGCGCAGGCGCGCGATTTCGTCGAACAGTATTCCGCGCGCCGCCCGCACGATGCCGACATCCTCGTCTATTCGATCCTGCGCGCCCTGCCCGACAGCGAAAGCCGCGAACGCTTCCTCGGCGGCACGCCCGGCGGCTATCGCCCGGCGGGCACAAGGCTGGTGCGTCCGTAAATATTATGGGTTTATTTTCTTGACAACCGGGGCGGGTTTAAATACAGTCGAGCCGATACGCTCTTTGACATGGTGAATAGTCCGCACCATGCCGGCAGGTCGAGGCCGGAAGCCTTCGCGTGACGGAAATCCGGCCGCAAGACTTGCTTGACGGACCGCGTTTCCCGTCAACGTCAACAAGGGAAATCGAGGCGGATCAACGGGTTGGTCTGTTGACGGTCAACACCCGTCAACCGAATTCGCCTGCCACGTTGGTATGCGAGAGCGCGTAGAGGCCGCGCACGGCACCCGGTGCAGCACCCGCCGCAACGAGTGCGGCCTCGCCGAGTTCCTCGCGCGCCAGCGCTTCGAGGGCGGCGCGTTCGTAGCCGCATGCGACGAACACCCAGTCGGCCGCCGCATCGCCGCCGCGGATCTTCTGTTCGGTCGTCGCCGCGATCTTCGGCGTCTCGGTGCGCAACAGATGGCCCGCCGCCGTGCCGGGGCGCTGCGCGAGCGCGACGGCAAGATCGCGCAGGGCCGCGCGCAGCCGGTCCTGCATGCCGGAAGCCGGCGACAGGCGCACGGTCAGCGCATGGCGCGAGATGGCACCGCCAGCACTCTCCAGCACATGGCACTGGCTGCGCACCATGTTGCGGTGGTGCGGCATCATCTTCGCCGACCAGGGCGACGGCGCGTTGAGCCGCGCGAGGTAACCGGGCGACGACAGCGTTGCGTAGGCTTCCATCTCGTAGAGGATGAAGAAGCCTTCGCCGCCGTCGGCATCCGCCCAGCGCGAACCGCGCAGGAAGCCGGGCACGCGCATCCGCTCGGGGAAATGCTCGTGCGTGTGCCAGTCGTCGAACTCCGCGCGGATGGCGGGGGCGATGTCCCACCACATCGCCAGCGCGCCCTTGCCCAGCAGCGCCATCGCGTCAGGCGGCCATCTTCACGAAGCCCGCCAGATCGTCGGCGAGATCGGCCACCGCCGCGTCCCACAGGCGCTGGCCCGCCTCGACCGACGACAGAGAGGGGTTCGAGCCGATGCGCCCGTCGGGGAAGTTGCGCCGGTAGTCGTTCGCGTCGGTGAATTCGCCGCGCGGCGCCACTTCGGGCGTCATCTTCATCTTGCGCACCGCCTCGGGATAGACCGCCCAGGTGAGCGACACTTCCGACGGCGTGGCGTGGCTGCCTTCCTGGTCGCCGTAGAGCTCGCGGCTGATCGCCTTGACCTTGGCGCTGTCGTACCAGTTGCGCAGCCGGCAGCGCACCGCCGGCCGGTTCGACGCGCGCATCAGCGAGGCTTCGGCGTAGATCTCCGAGAACGCGGCGCTGAACGGGGCGACGTTGCCGCCATGCCCGTTGACGAAATAGAAATGCGTGAAGCCGTGGCGCGCGAGGCTTTCGACGTTGTCCTTCACGACCGCGATCAGCGTCGAGGGGCGCAAGGTCATCGAGCCGGCGAACGCCAGATGATGCTGCGCCATGCCGACCGCGATGGTGGGGGCGACCAGCGTGCCGGTCTTCTCGCCCAGCCTGCGGCCCACCGCCTCGCCGCAGATCGCGTCGGTGCCGATCAGGCCGTTGGGACCGTGCTGTTCGGTCGAGCCGATCGGGATGATGATCGCGGTCGATTTCTTCAGGTAGGCCTCGACCTCCTGCCAGGTCTGCATGTGGAGAAGCATCGCGCGTCGAATCCTTCCGCAATCCGGGGAACTTGGGGGGCGGATGATCGCGCCCTTCCCGCCTCTCGACAAGGGGGGCACGACGGGCTAGAAGCCCGCTCGTATTTCGGGCACCCGGAAGGGTGCGATTCCCGCCAGGAGCGTCCCTTGAAAGTCACCCAGAAGGTCAAGAAGATCCTCGCCAACTACGAAAGCGACAATCCCGGCACGAAGGCGAATCTCGCCCGCATCCTGATGACCGGGAAGCTCGCCGGAACGGGCAAGCTCGTGATCCTTCCCGTCGACCAGGGCTTCGAGCACGGCCCCGCCCGCTCGTTCGCGCCCAACCCCGACGCCTACGACCCGCACTACCACTACCAGCTCGCCATCGACGCGGGCTGCAACGCCTACGCCGCCCCGCTCGGGCCGCTGGAAGCCGGGGCCGACAGCTTCGCCGGCGCCATCCCGACGATCCTCAAGATGAACTCGTCGAACAGCCTCGCCACGAACAAGGACCAGGCCGTCACCGCCTCGATCGGCGACGCGCTGCGCCTGGGCTGCTCGGCCATCGGCTTCACGATCTATCCGGGTGCCGAAGACCAGTTCGAGATGATGGAAGAGATCCGCGAACTCGCCGAGGAAGCCAAGTCGGTCGGCCTCGCCGTCGTCATGTGGTCGTACCCGCGCGGCGGCAAGCTCGACAAGGCGGGCGAGACCGCGCTCGACGTCACGGCCTATGCCGCCCATCTCGCGGCCCTGCTGGGCGCCCACATCATCAAGGTGAAGCCGCCGTCGGCCGTGCTCTGGCAGCCCGAGGCGAAGGCCGCCTACGAGAAGGCCGGCCTCGACATCTCGACCCTCGACAAGCGCATCGCGCACGTCATGCAGTCGTCCTTCGCGGGAAGGCGCATCGTCGTGTTCTCGGGCGGCGAAGCCAAGGACGAGGCAACACTGTTGACCGAGATCAGGGCGCTGCGCGACGGCGGGGCCTCGGGCTCGATCGTCGGGCGCAACGCCTTCCAGCGCAAGCGCGAGGACGCGATCGCCCTGCTCGGCAAGATCATCGACATCTACAGGAGCTGAGGCGCGTGGCGCTCCACCGCACGCGCCTCTACCTGATCACGCCGCCGGAACTCGATCCGGCGGCGTTTTCGCCTCTGCTCGACGCCGCACTCGCGGCGGGCGACGTCGCGTGCCTGCAGCTTCGCCTGAAGGGCGCTTCCGACGACGCGATCCGCAAGGCGACCTCGGTGCTGATGCCGGTCGCGCACAGGCACAACGTCGCCTTCCTGATGAACGACCGCGCCGACCTCGCGAAGGAACTCGACTGCGACGGCGTGCATATCGGTCAGGAAGACGGCACGCTCGCCGACGCGCGCCGGCTGCTGGGCAAGGAGCGCATCGTCGGCGTCACGTGCCACGCCTCGCGCGATCTCGGCTTCGAGGCGGCCGAGGGCGGGGCCGATTACGTCGCCTTCGGCGCGTTCTTCCAGTCGGCGACGAAGCCCGATCCGAAGGGCCAGGCCGACATCGACCTCGTCGCCGACTGGACCAGCCACGTGACCGTGCCGTGCGTGGCCATCGGCGGGATCACGCCGGCCAACTGCGGCCCGCTCGTCGAAGCGGGTGCGGATTTCCTCGCCGTTTCCGGGGCCGTCTGGAACGATCCCAAGGGCCCCGCGGCGGCGGTCAAAGCCTTCATCGCGGCCATTTCGGCGCACAAGCCGCGTTGATTGCCTTTACGCCCCCGTGCTGCTAGCTTCCCGGCCGCTTTCGGGGGCTGGTTGCGCCCATCTTCCAACGTGATTCGGGATTTGAAATGAAGATCATCGGCAGTGCGATCCGCCAGGGCAACGTCATCGAAGTCGACGGCAAGATCTGGCGCGTGGTGAAGCACAACATCGTCAGCCCCGGCAAGGGCGGTGCCTTCAACCAGATCGAGGTGCGGGACATCAAGACCGGCACCAAGTCGAACATGAAGTTCCGCTCGGACGAGACGTGCGAGCTGCTGCGCGTCGAGGAGAAGGACCTGCAGTACCTGTTCAAGGACGGCGAGCAGTACACGTTCATGGACAACCAGTCCTACGAGCAGATCACGATCCCCGAGGAGATGATCGGCGAGCCCGCCGCGTTCCTCACCGACAACATGGTCGTCTCGGTGCAGTTCATCGAAGGCACGCCGGTGGGCGTCGAGCTGCCGACGACGACGATCTGCACGATCGTCGAGGCCGACGCGGTCGTGAAGGGCCAGACGGCGGCTTCCTCGTACAAGCCCGCTTTGCTCGACAACGGCGTCAAGGTCGGCGTGCCGCCCTTCGTCGCCGCGGGCGAGCGCATCGTGGTGAACATCGCCGAACGCGCCTACGTCGAACGGGCGAAGGACTGAGCCGGCCGGCCGGTCCAGCACGATGCGCGCCACCGCACACTCCGCCCTCTTCACCGTCATGGAGCGCGCCGCCCGCAAGGCCGGCCGCCAGCTCGCGCGCGACTTCGGCGAGGTCGAGAACCTGCAGGTCTCGGTCAAGAGCCCGAGCGACTTCGTGTCGACCGCCGACCTCGCCTCGGAGCGCACGATCCGCGCGGAACTGGAGCGCGCACGCCCCGGCTTCTCGTTCCTGATGGAGGAAGGCGGCGTGGTCACGGGCAAGGATCCCGACCACGTGTGGATCGTCGACCCGCTCGACGGCACGACCAACTTCCTGCATTCCGATCCGCACTTCGCCATCTCGATGGCGCTCGCGCACAAGGGCGAGCTGCTGGCGGGCCTGATCTACAACCCCGTCCTCGACGAACTCTACTGGGCCGAGAAGGGCAAGGGCGCGTTCCTCAACAACCGCCGCCTGCGCGTGTCGGGCCGGCGCGACATGGGCGAGGCGCTGATCGGCACGGGCATCCCGTTCCGCGGGCGCGGCGACCACGCGCACTACCTGAAGCTCCTCGGCGCCACGATGGAGAAGGTCGCCGGCATCCGGCGCGCGGGTGCGGCCGCCCTCGACCTCGCCTACGTGGCGGCCGGGCGACTCGACGGCTTCTTCGAGATCGGCCTCAACAAGTGGGACATCGCGGCCGGAATCCTGCTGATCCGCGAGGCCGGCGGCTTCGTCGGCGATCTCGACGGCGGCACGGACGCGATGGAAAGCGGCAACATCGTGGCCGGGAACGCCAAGCTTTTCGAACCGCTGGGCAAATTGCTGCTCGCCGCCGGCGGTTCGGGCCGGTAGACGGTCCGTCGAAAGGCGGTTGTTCGCCGCCGCCGCCTCGCGCTAATGTCGGGGCTGTCATGAAGAAATCGCTCCTCGCCGCCGCCGCCCTCACCGTCCTCGCCGCCGCCGCGGGCGACGCCTCGGCCCAGCAGCAGCTGCGCCAGCCGCGCGCGAGCGTCGAGGTGGACTGGTCGGTCCTCGACGAGCTCAACCAGCCGCCCGCCGGCACGCCCGCCCTGCGCCCGCCGCGCGGTATGGCGACCAACGCGGGCCCCCGCACGCCGGCGACACCGCTCGCCGCCAACACCTCGCCCACCGTGCAGCGCGCCCCGCTGGTTCCGCCGGCGACCGCGCCGGCAGCGACCTTCACGCCGCCGCCCCCGCCGCCGACTTTCGCCGCGGCACCGCCGCCGGCACCTGCGGCGCCCGCCGCTTCGGCCACGCTGCCCCCGCCGCCCGCGCCGCCGGCCGTCGCCGCCGCACCGGTCGCCCCCGTCGCCCCGCCGCGCCCGGCTTCGGCCGCACCCACGCAGATCGCGAGCGCGCCGCCGCCCCCGCCCCCGCCGTCGGTGATGGCGTCGCCCAGCCCGATCCCGGCTGCCCCGGCCGTGGCGCCGCCGCCGCCGGTCGCGGCCGCACCGGCTCCGCCGCCGGCCGCAACCCCCGCACCGGCACCGGCCCCGCAGGTCGCCGCCGCACCGCCCGCCGCGCGCGCCGCCGACGGCCCGCTCGCGCGCCTGTCGTTCAACGCCGGCTCGGCCGACATCAACGACGCCGGCAAGGCCGCCCTCGCCCCCGTCGTCGCCGAACTCCAGCGCGACGCGAGCGCACGCCTGCAGCTCCAGGCCTTC
>JAEUKY010000260.1 GCA_016794005.1 Rhodospirillales bacterium | reverse complement strand
CCGAGGAACTGGTTGCCCAGCCCTTCGCCTTTCGAAGCGCCGCGCACGAGGCCGGCGATGTCGACGAACTCGAGCTGCGTGGGCACCACGCGCTGCGACTTGCCCAGTTCGGCGAGCTTGTCGAGGCGCGGATCGGGCACGGGCACGCGGCCCACGTTGGGCTCGATCGTGCAGAAGGGATAGTTGGCCGCGGCCGCGGCCGCCGTCGCGGTCAGCGCGTTGAACAGGGTGGACTTGCCGACGTTCGGCAGGCCGACGATACCGCAGCGGAAACCCATGATGTCGTTCCTTCAGTCCTTCGCGGGTGCGGCCGTCAGGCGCGCGACCTTGTTCAAGAAGCCCGCCTCGTTCGCGTCGAGGAAGGTCGGCAGCGATTCGGCGATCGCGTCGAGGAGCGGGGCCAGCCACAGCCGGTCGCCCTTGCCGAAATCGTGCAGCACGTAATCGGAAACCAGCGCCTTGTCGCCCGGATGCCCGATGCCGATGCGCAGGCGCCGATAGTCCTTCGTGCCGAGATGTGCGTCGATCGAGCGCAGCCCGTTGTGCCCGCCGTTGCCCCCGCCGGTCTTGGTGCGGATCTTCGCCGGCGGCAGATCCAGTTCGTCGTGCACGACGAAGATCTCGCCCGGCACGATCTTCAGGAAGCGGCTCGCCTCGCCGACCGAGCGGCCGGAGTCGTTCATGTAGGTGAGCGGCTTCAGCGCCACCACGCGGTGGCCGACGACTTCGCCCTCCGCCGTCATGCCGCCCAGCCGCTTCTTCCACGGACCGAAGCGCCAGCGTTCGGCGATCCGGTCGATCGCGTGGAAACCAACGTTGTGGCGGTTGCCCGCGTATTCGGGGCCCGGATTGCCAAGCCCGACGAGGAGCTTCATGGCCCGGACCCCGAAACGCGCGACGGACCGTCCGCCTTACTTCTTGGCGGCCGGCTTGGCAGGGGCCTTCGCCGCACCGGCGGCCGGAGCCGCCGCGGCCTTGGCGTCGCCCGCCTTGGCATCGCCCGCCTTGGCGCCGGCGGCCGGAGCCGCCGCCGCACCCTTGGCGTCGCCGGCGGCGGGAGCCGCCGCTGCGGCCGCCTCGGCCGGCTTTTCCTCTTCCGCCTTCTGCACCGACGGGGCGCGCAGCGCCACGACCGTGAAGTTGCGCGCGATGGTGGGCTTCACGCCCTCGGGCAGCTTGACCGAGTTGATGTGCACCGAATCGCCGATGTCGAGGCCGGCCATGTCGATGACGATGCGCGAGGGGATCGTGCCCGGATTGGCCCACACCTCGATCTCGTGGCGCACGAGATTGACGACGCCGCCGCGCTTCACGCCCGGCGCCTTGTCGAGGTTCTCGAGCTTGATCGGCACTTCGACGCGCACGCGGGTGGAAGCGCCCACGCGCTGGAAGTCGATGTGTTCCGGCTTGTCGTTCACCGGGTGGAACTGCACGTCGCGCGGCAGCACGCGGTGCGTCTTGCCGCCGACCTCGATGTCGTAGAGGCGGGTGAAGAACCCGGCCTTCGAGGCTTCGCGCATGATGTCCCGCGGATCGAGCGAGATCAGGGTGGGGGCAGCCTTGTCGCCATAGATCACGCCCGGCACGCGGCCGTCGCGACGTGTGGCGCGGGCGGCCCCTTTCCCAGCCCGCTCTCTCGCGGTGGCCGCGAGCTTGTTGGAAGTCGACATTACTCTTTCTCCTCTATCAGGGTTCCGCCGCCGGCCTCCAGGGGTGCCGCGCGCCGGTCTTTCCGGTTCCGCCCGTCAGTCGAACAGGCTGGATACCGAACGGTCTTCGCTGATGCGCTTCACCGCTTCGCCGAGCAGCGGGGCGATGGGCACCTGGCGGATGTTGGAGGCGGCCTTCACGGCGTCGGTCGCCAGAATGGTGTCGGTCAGGACGAGTTCCTTGAGCGGCGAGGCCGTCACGCGCTGCACGGCACCGCCCGAAAGCACGCCGTGCACGACGTAGGCCCAGACTTCCTTGGCACCCTCGTCCATCAGCGCCTGCGCGGCGTTGCACAGCGTGCCCGCGCTGTCGACGATGTCGTCGATCAGCACGCAGGTGCGGCCCTTCACGTCGCCGATGATGTTCATGACTTCCGACACGCCGGCGCGCTCGCGCCGCTTGTCGATGATCGCGAGGTCGGCTTCAAGCCGCTTGGCGATGGCGCGCGCGCGCAGCACGCCGCCCACGTCGGGGCTGACCATGACGAGGTCGGCGCCGTCGAAGCGTTCGCGCATGTCCTTCACGAAGGCGGGGGCGGTGAACAGGTTGTCGAGCGGGATGTCGAAGAAGCCCTGGATCTGGCCCGCGTGCAGGTCGATCGTGACGACGCGGTCGGCACCGGCCTGCGTGATCAGGTTGGCGACCAGCTTGGCCGAGATCGGCGTGCGCGGGCCCGACTTGCGGTCCTGGCGCGCGTAGCCGTAGTAGGGGAGGACCGCCGTGATGCGCCGGGCCGAGCTGCGGCGCAGCGCGTCGATCGACACGAGAAGTTCCATCAGGTGGTCGTTCGCCGGGAAGCTCGTCGACTGCACGACGAACATGTCCTCGCCGCGCACGTTCTCGAGGATCTCGACGAAGACTTCCTGGTCGGCGAAGCGGCGGATGTTCGCCTTCGTCAGGGGCAGATCGAGATAGGCCCCCACCGCCTCGGCGAGCGGGCGGTTCGAATTGCAGGCGAGGATCTTCATCGGCTGGGTCCACCGTCGCCGGCCCGTCGGTCCGGGGCGGCACAAGGTCCTGAAGGGGCTTCCAAAAACGCAATTCCCGCGACCGCCGGGCGGGACCCGGAGCGCAGGAAGGCGCGGAAAATAACAGCGTCGGGGGGGTCTGTCTACCCGCTAGGAGGCCAGTTCGCGCGAGCGTTTCGCCGCGGCTTCGACGGCCTTGTCGAGGAGCGGGCCGAACCCGCCCGGCCCCATCAGGATATCGAGGGCGGCGGCCGTCGTACCCTTCGGGGAAGTCACGTTTTTCCGCAGCTGTTCGGCCGATTCCGGGGCCTGCCGGAGAAGCTCGCCCGCCCCCGAAACCGTGGCCCGGGCAAGGCGCACGGCAAGGTCTTCCGGCAGGCCGGCCTTGGCCCCGGCGGCGGCCAGCGTTTCGGCCAGCAGGAAGACATAGGCGGGGCCCGAACCCGAGACGGCGGTCACCGCGTCGATCAGCCCTTCGTCGGCGACCCATTCGACCGCGCCGACCGAGCGCAGCAGCCTGTCCGCGACGGCGCGCTGGGCGGGCGTGACCTCGGGCGTCGGGCAGCCCACCGTGATGCCGCGGCCCACGGCCGCCGGCGTGTTGGGCATCGCGCGCACGATGGCGGCCTTCGCCCCCAGATGGCGACGGAAGAACTCGACCGTCTTGCCGGCCGCGACCGACACGAACAGCGCCTTGCTCGCGAAGCGCGCATAGGGTGGCACGACCTGGTCCATGACCTGCGGCTTGGTCGCGAAGACGACGACGTCGGGCGCGAAGCCTGCAGGAAGTTCGTCGAGGCCGCGCGCGACCGTCACGTCGGCGGCGTTCGCGAAGTCGGGCGCACCGCCCGGTTCGACGGCGACGAACGGGCCGAGGCCGGGCTCGCGCCGCCAGCCCTGCAGCATGGCGCCACCCATCTTCCCGCAGCCGACCAGCAGGACCGACACGTTCGAGGCGGACATTCCGGGCTTCGCCTAGGCTTCGCCCATGGGCTCGAGGCAGGCCGCCGCGACCGCTTCGGCCGGGTCCTTGCCGCCCCATACGACGTACTGGAAGGCGGGATAGAAGCGCTCGCACTCGGTCAGCGCGACATCGACGAGATCCTCGATCTGCTCGACCGTGGCCCCGCGCGCCCCGCGCAGCGGAACCGCGTGGCGGAAGGTCGGCAGGCCGTCGTCGCCCGACAGGTCGAAATGGCCGAGCCAGAGCTTCTCGTTCGCCAGCATCAGCAGTTCGGTCACGACGCCGCGGCGGTGGCGCGGCAGCTTGAGGTCCAGCGCGCACGAGAAGTGCAGCGCGCTCATGTCCTCGTTCCACGCGAAATAGATCCGGTAATCGCACCACCGGCCCGGCACCTGGGCCACCAGTTCCTCTTCCGCCGACCGGTCGAACGGCCACTCGTTGGCGGTGACGATTTCTTCGATGATATCGAGGGGATTTGCGGCGGCTTCGGAAGTCTGGTGTACCGAGACGTCGGCCATGCCCTGGGGCCTCCTACTGACGCAAATTCGTCTTCCGGGCTCCCCGCCAGCCGACCCCATCAAGGCCGATGCTGGGTGCGACTCGACGCGGAACCACTAGGGATAGGGTGCCAAAGGCGAGTCAAGGGGGCAATGAAATTTCGCAACCATCCCCAAGATAATGAGGGCATGGCCGCGCGAACGGAGTCGGATACGCCAGATGCGGGGTCAGCCGCCCTGCGACGAGCCCTTCAACATGTTGAGCTCGGCTTCGACGGCCGCAAGGCGTTCGGCGAGCCGTTCGTTCTCGATGCGGGCATTGGCCGCCATCTCGCGCACGGCCTCGAACTCGTCGCGCGCGACGAGGTTCTGGGTCTGCAGCCAGCGTTCGACCACGAGGCGCGCCTGCGCCTCGACCTCCTGGCGGATCGCGCCGAAGGCGGACAGCGCACCCGTCGCGGCGCGCGAAAGATCGTCGAGGATGCGGTTGTCGGTCTGCATGGCGCCATTATGGCGGCGGGGCAGGTCGAGTTGCAAGTTCCGGAGGCCAGCGCCTATAACCGGTCGGCATTTCGCGAACGGATCGCTCCATGATCGTGGTCACCGGCGGCGCCGGCTTCATCGGTTCAAATCTCCTCGCGGGTCTCGAAGCGCAGGGCGCCTCCTCGCTCGTCTGCGTCGACTGGCTGGGCGGCGGCGACAAGTGGCGCAACATCGCCAAGCGCCGGCTCGACGACGTCGTGCGGCCCGAGGATTTCGCCGCGTTCCTCGACGCGCGCAAGGGCAGGATCGAGGCGGTGTTCCACATGGGCGCCATTTCCTCGACGACCGAGACCGACGTCGACGCGATCGTGAAGAACAACGTGCGCGCCACGCTCGACCTGTGGGACTGGTGCGCCGCGACCGGCGTGCCGCTCGTCTACGCCTCGTCGGCGGCCACCTACGGCGGCGGCGAGCACGGCTTCGTCGACGATCCTTCGGCCGAGGCGCAGGCGAAGCTCCAGCCGCTCAATCCCTACGGCTGGTCGAAGCTGATGGTCGACCGGCGCATCGCCGCGATCCTCAAGGACCGCAAGGCCAAGCGGCCGCGCCAGCATGTCGGCCTCAAGTTCTTCAACGTCTACGGCCCGAACGAGTACCACAAGGGCGCGCAGCGTTCGGTCGTGCACCAGGTCTATCCGGTCGCCGCGAAGGGCGAGGCGTTCCCGCTGTTCCGCTCGCACCGCAAGGACGTGCCCGACGGCGGGCAGACGCGCGATTTCATCTGGGTCGGCGACGTGGTCGACGCGATGCTGTGGTTCCGCGCCAACCCGCAGGTGTCGGGCCTGTTCAATCTGGGGACGGGCAAGGCGCGCTCGTTCATCGACCTCGCCACCGCCGTCTACGGCACGCTCGGCCGGAACGCGAACGTCGCATGGCGCGACACGCCCGAGGCGATCCGCGACAAGTACCAGTACTTCACGCAGGCCGACACCGGCCGGCTGCGCGCGGCGGGCTATGCCAAGCCCTTCACCGATCTCGAGGAAGGCGTGCGCCGCTACGTGCGCGATTTCCTCGCCACCGACGATCCGTACGTCTAGATGGCGCTGTCCTTTCCCGCGATCGATCCCATCGCCATCGAGATCGGACCGATCGCGATCCGCTGGTACGCGCTCGCCTACATCGCGGGCATCGTCGGCGGCTGGAAGTACGCGACCTATCTCAACGCCGGCAGCCTGCGCGTCATGGCGCGCGAACAGCTCGACGATTTCGTCGTCTGGGTGACGGTCGGCATCATCCTCGGCGGCCGGCTCGGCTACGTGATCTTCTACAAGCCGCTCTACTATCTTTCCGAACCGCTCGAAGCGCTGATGCTGTGGCGCGGCGGGATGAGCTTCCACGGCGGCATGCTTGGCGTGATCCTCGCCATCGTGCTGTTCTCGCGGCGCAACGACCTCAAGCTCTTCCGCGTGGGCGATCTCGTCACGTGCGTGGTGCCGATCGGCTTGTTCTTCGGGCGCGTGGCGAACTTCATCAACGGCGAGCTGTTCGGCCGAGAAGCGCCCGACGTGGCGTGGGCGATGGTCTTCCCGCACGGCGGGCCGGTCGCGCGCCATCCCAGCCAGCTCTACCAGGCCGGCCTCGAAGGGCTGGCGCTGTTCGCCGTGCTGTTCGTGCTGGCGCGCAATCCGCGCGTCTGCGACCGGCCGGGCATGCTGGCGGGCGTGTTCCTCGCGGGTTACGGGATCGCGCGGTGCATCGGCGAGCTCTTCCGCGAGCCCGACGCGCATCTGGGCTATCTCGTCGGCCCGCTGACGATGGGCATGCTGCTGTCGCTGCCCATGCTTGCGGTCGGGCTGTGGCTCGTCGTCTCGTCGAAGGGCCGCGCGTGAGCGGACTGGGGCCGCGCCTTGCGGCGCGCATCGCGGCGGACGGGCCGATCTCCGTCCACGATTACATGCACGCCTGCCTCGCCGATCCCGATTACGGCTATTACCGCGATGGCGTTCCGCTGGGGGCGGCGGGCGATTTCACGACGGCACCCGAGATCTCGCAGGTCTTCGGCGAGATGCTGGGCCTGTGGCTTGCCGACCGCTGGCAGGCGGCGGGCGCGCCGGCCCGTGCCGCGCTCGTCGAACTCGGCCCCGGCCGCGGCACGCTGATGGACGACGCACTTCGCGCCGCCGCGAAGGCGCTGCCGGCCTTCGCGGCCGCGGCGAAGCTGCATCTGGTCGAAATCTCGCGCAGCCTTCGCGCCGTGCAGGGCGCGAAGCTCGCGCGCGCGGCACCCGTCTTCCACGACGATTTCGGGACCGTGCCGGACGATGCGCCCGTCTTCCTCGTCGCCAACGAATTCCTCGATGCACTCCCTGTGCGCCAGTTCGTGCGGCGCGGGCCGACGTGGCGCGAACGCGTCGTGACGTTCGCGAACGGCGCGTTCGCGTTCGCCGACGGCCCGGCCGTCGCCGAACCGCCGCTGTCGGCCACGCAGATCGCCGACGCGCCGGACGGTGCCGTGGTCGAAGCGTGCCCGGCGGCACTCGACATCGCGACACGGGTGGCGCGACGCATCGCGAAGACGGGCGGGGCCGCGCTGTTCGTCGATTACGGCACCGACCGTTCCGGCTGGGGCGACACGCTGCAGGCCGTTCGCCGCCACGCGAAGGCGGGCGTGTTCGACGCACCCGGCGAATGCGACCTGACGGCGCATGTCGATTTCCCGCGCTTTGCCGCCGCCGCGCGCGCGAACGGTGCGGCCGCGTTCGGCCCGGCGACGCAGGGCGACTTCCTGCGCCGCATCGGCATCCACGCGCGGCTTGCCGTGCTCGCGCGCGGTGCCGCCCCGCAAGTGGCGCGCAACATTTCCGACGCGAGCCGGCGCTTGCTCGACGCGGGCGAAATGGGCACCCTGTTCAAGGTCGTGGCGCTGCAGGCACCCGCCGCCGCCGCACCGCCCGGATTCGAAGGCTGAATTCCCGCATGTCGCTCGTCACGCTCGGCCCGCTCAACGATCTCGACGGCATGCGCCACGCGTTCTTCACGCGCCAGGGTGGGGTCAGCGGCGGGCTCTATTCGTCGCTCAATTGCGGGCTCGGCTCGGGCGACGATGCCGGTGCCGTGCGCCGGAACCGGGCGCTCGCGATGGAAGCCATCGAGATGCCGGCCGAAAGCCTGTCCACGCTCTATCAGGTGCACGGCCGCGAAGTCGTTGTACTCGACGCACCCCTCGCGGGCGAAGAACGGCCCAAGGCCGACGCGTTCGTCACGAAGACGCCCGGCGTGGTGCTCGGCATCCTGACGGCCGACTGCGTGCCCGTGCTGTTCTGCGATCCCAAGGCGCGCGTGATCGGTGCCGCGCACGCCGGCTGGAAGGGGGCGATCGGCGGCGTGCTCGAAGCCACGCTCGACGCGATGGCGGCCCTGGGTGCGGAACGCGGTCGCGTCTATGCCGGGATCGGGCCGTGCATCGCGCAGCGCTCCTACGAGGTCGGCCCGGAATTTCCGGCACCCTTCCTCGCCGAGGACGAGAACAACGCGCGCTTCTTTGCGCCCTCGCGCAACGACGGGCGCTGGATGTTCGACCTGCGCGGCTATGCCGGATCGCGCCTGCGCGCGGCGGGTCTCAAGCAGATCCATGCGTTGCCCAACGACACGTGCGGCGAGGCCGACCGTTTCTTCAGCTACCGGCGCAGTTGCCTCAGGGGCGAGCCCGATTACGGGCGCGGCCTTTCGGCCATCGTGCTGGACGGCTGACATGCCCTATATGCTCATCTTCCTGCTGATCCTGATCGCGGGGCTGGTCGTGTCGTGCTTCGCCTGATCGCGGCGTTCGGGTTCGCACTGGCGCTCGCCGCCTGCGGTCCGCTGCCGCGCCCGTTCCAGCCCGACGAGAAGGCGCTCGACGACAATCCGCTGCTGCGCATGGCGGATTTCGGCGGCGTGATCGTGCCGCCGGCCTTCGGCCTGCCCGAAGACCAGTCGCGTGCCCTCGCCGAAGCCGTGGCGAAGTCGCTGCGCGAGTTCGACGTGCCAGCCAACGTGCGCGCGGGTAATCCGCGCAGCCTGATCCTCGATCTGCAGGCCGAACGAGTGGCCGGGCGCGTGCGGATCGCGGCCAATCTCGTGGATCCGCAGGGGACCGCGCTCGCCGATCCGCATGCCGAAGGGGCGGCACCCGCCGCACCCGACAAGATCGAATCCTGGGCCGCCCTCGCGCGGCCCATCGCGCAGGCGATCGTCAACGCGATCAAGCCGGCCGCCGTCGCGGCGCGCGCGGCGCCCGCGATCCATGTCGCGGGCGTGGAAGGCGCACCCGGCGACGGCGGGCGCGCGCTTTCGCGCAGCCTCGCCTTCCATCTGGAACGCGTCGGGCTGCGCATCGTCGACGCGCCCGGCCCCGACGTGATCGACGTCGTCGGCACGGTCGCGATCGCCAACGCCGGCGCCGACACGCGCCGCGTTTCGGTGAACTGGCGGGTGCGCGATTCCGCGGGGGCCGAACTCGGCCGCGTCGACATGCAGAATCCGGTACCCGTGCAGGTGCTCGACCGGCAGTGGGCCGAACTCGCCTTCGAGATCGCGGGCGCTTCTGCCGACGGGATCCGCGATATCGCCGAACGCTTCCGGATTCCGGCGCGCTGATTGACGAACGCCGCCGGCCGGCCTAACTCATGGGGACCGGACGATCCATGGAGGCAGCGATGGCCGCGAAGCGTTCCAGTACCGCTCCGAAAGCCGATCCGGGCGAAGCCGCCCTCGACGCGATGCTGCGCCTTGCCGCCGAACGGCGCTGGGCCGAGATGGCGCTTTCCGACATCGCCGCCGAAGCCGGCCTGACGATGGCTGACATGCTGCGCCACGCCCCGTCCAAGACCGCCCTGCTGGCCGCCTTCGGCCGGCGCGTCGATGCCGCGATGCTGGCGAAGCCCGCCGAGACGCAAGGGTCGGTCAAGGACCGGCTCTTCGACCTGATCATGCGACGCTTCGACGCGCTGGCCCCCCACAAGCCGGCCGTGCGCAATATTGTTGCGGGGCTGGGCCGCGACCCGCTGGCCGCTCTGTGCCTGGTCCCCGGCGCCATGAAGGGGATCGCCGGTCTGGCGGAAGCCGCCGGGGTGAATACGCGGCTGCCGTTCGGTCCCTTGAAGATCAAAGCCTTAGCTGCCGTCTATTTGGGCACGTTCCGGGTCTGGCTCGCCGACGAGAGTGCAGATGCAGCAAAAACAATGGCCAGTCTCGACCGGTCGCTCGGGCGGCTCGAAGCACTAGTATCGAGTTTTCCGACATTTCCGAATGGTTCCAAGGTGCAAGCAGGCGCTTAGAGAATTTTGCTGCACCGCACAATTTGCCTTGACGTTACGACCACAAGTGACCATTATCCGAGCAGTTCTTTAGCGTGCCCTTGCGCGCTGAACCGGGATAACTCGCGTCGCAAAAAGGGGCAGCCGTCATGACGAAAGGAAACAAGATGCCGTTCGGTGATTTCGATTTCGCCAAGATGTTCGAGATGCCCAAGCAGATGGGCGAGTTCAAGTTCGCCGCCGTCGACATGGAAGGCGTGGTCGCCACGCAGCGCAAGAACATCGAGGCGCTCGCCCAGGCCAACCAGCTCGCCGTCGAGAGCATGCAGGCGATCGCCCGCCGCCAGAGCGAGATCTTCCGTTCGATGATGGAAGAGGCTTCCAGCGCGATGCGCGAAGTGATGGCCGCCGGCAGCCCCGAAGAGAAGGCCGCCAAGCAGACCGAAATCGTCAAGGACGCCTTCCAGCGCGCCGTGACGAACATGCGCGAGCTGGCCGAACTCGTCGCCAAGTCGCAGACCGAGGCGCTGGACGTCGTCCAGAAGCGCGTCGCCGACAGCCTCGACGAGATCAAGACGGTCATCGCCAAGAAGAAGTAAGCGCTTCGCGGGTCCGCCCCGCCTGCGCTATGGAAGAGGCCCCGGCAGCGATGCCGGGGCCTTTTTCATTGCGGGCGGGAAATCCAATGGCCGAGATCAGTTTCGCGGACTTCGAGCGCGTCGACATCCGTATAGGCACCGTCGTGGGCGTCGAACCCTTCCCCGAAGCGCGCAAGCCCGCCTTCAAGCTGCGCATCGATTTCGGGCCGGAGATCGGCATCAAGAAGAGCTCGGCCCAGATCACGGTGCATTACACGCCCGAGACGCTGATGGGCCGCCAGGTGGCCGCCGTCGTCAATTTCCCGCCGCGCCAGATCGGCCCGTTCATGAGCGAGGTGCTCACGCTCGGCTTTCCCGACGCGAACGGGGCCGTCGTGCTGATCGGCCCGTCGGTCGCCGTCCCCGACGGCGGCAAGCTCTTCTAGACAGGCAAAGCTGCTAGAGTGCGCGCCATGCGGTTCCTCTGCGTCGCACTGCTGGCTCTCGCGTCTTCGGCCGCCCTCGCCGACGAGACGGCCGATTTTCTCGCCACGTTCGGCCCGCCGGGGCTGCCGGCAACGGTCGCGGAATTCGTGCGCACGCATCCCGCCCTCGCCGAAGTCCCCGCGCCGTCCTTCGCGAGGATCCGCTACGACCGCATCGGGTCGAGCGAGAACGCGCTGTCCCTCGTGGGGCACGCCGACGGGATCACGCGCGTTCGCCTGTCGCTGGCCGCGGCGGCCGGCGAGGCGGAGCGGACATTCGCGGTGGGCCTGGGCGGGCTCCTGTTTCTCGCGCGCACCGACGACGCGCGCCTGCCGGGGCTGAGCGACCGCGCCACGTGGATCGCGCGCATCGACACGGTCGAGGGCGGCCTCTTCCCGCTCGCCCCCGGCAAGCGGCTGACGGTCGGCTACGTGCTGCAGGAAGGCTGGTACTTCCCCGGCGGCAGGATCAACGCGGCCCAGCGCTTCGGCCGCTGGAACGTGCGCGAGACCTTCGAGGTGATCGGCGAGGCGCGCGAATGCCCCGAAAGCGGCCGGGCCGCGACGTGCGAGGGGTTCACGGTGGCGCAGAGCTGCACGTCGGAAGGCCGCATGGTGCAGGACGGAAGGCCGATCGCGGCTCCGCCGCTGTGGTTCTGCCAGACGCGCGCCGAGCGGCGCTATTCGGCGGCACTCGGCTGGTCGTGGCATCCGGCGGTGGGTTCGCCGCGCACGCTCGACGCGATCGAGCGCTAGTCGCCCGCGAAGCGCTTCTCGCGCGCCCAGTAATCGGGGAAGCCGACCGCTTCCTGCAGTTCCGGGAAGGTCAGGTGCGCGGGCTGGGGCACGGCGCTGCCCGGCACGACGGACGCGAAGGACTGGCGCAGCGCGGCGATCACCGCCGTCAGCCCGACGACCGGATAGACGGCCAGCCGGTAGCCGATTTCCTGCAGTTCCGCCGCCGGCAGGACGGGCGTCTTGCCCTCGAACACCATGTTGGCGAGGCACGGGCGCGGGATCGTGCGGCAGAAGCGCTTCATCTCCTCGACGCTCTCGGGTGCTTCGAGGAAGATGATGTCCGCCCCTTCGTCGACGAAGTCCTTGCAGCGCTGCAGCGCTTCGTCGAAGCCGTGGACCGCGCGCGCGTCGGTGCGCGCGAGGATCAGGATGTCGCCGCGCCCGGCGCCGCGCAGCGCTTCGCGCGTCTCGACGGCGGCGCGGATCTTCAGGCGCGCCTCGTCGCGCGCGATCACCTGCTTGCCGCGGGTGTGCCCGCACTTCTTGGGGCTGACCTGGTCTTCCAGCATGATCGCGGCCGCACCCGCGCGCGCATATTCCTCGACCGTGCGCTGCACGTTGAGCGCGTTGCCCCAGCCCGTGTCGCCGTCGCCGAGCACGGGCACGTCGCCGGCGGCCGAAATGCAGCCGCGCAGCGTGTCCAGCATTTCGCCCATCGATACGAGGCCCGCGTCCGGCTGGCCCAGCCGGGCGGCCGACACGGCGAACCCGCTCATGAACATCAGGGGATGGCCGGCCTCGCGGGCGATCTTCGCCGACAGCGCGTCGAACACCCCGGGCATGACGCGCAGGACGGGTTCGGCAAGCAGCGTGCGCAGGCGGTCGGTGGCGGTCATCTTGCGGTTCTCCCGGGAAAGGCCGGGCAAGGTAGCGCGCCCGGCCGGGACCGCCAAGGCCGCTTGACCCGTGCCGGGCGAGGCCCTATCTGACCGGCATGGCAGTCCGCGAAGTCCTCGTCGCTCCCGATCCGCGCCTCAAGGCGAAGGCCAAGCCCGTCGGCAAGGTCGACGACGCCGTGCGCGCCCTGATGGACGACATGGTCGAGACCATGTACGCCGCCAAGGGCATCGGCCTTGCCGCACCGCAGATCGGCGTATCGAAGCGCATCGTCGTGATGGATCTCGCGCGCGAGGGCGAGCCGGCCGAGCCGCGTAAGTTCGTCGACCCCGAGATCGTCTGGGCGTCGGAAGAAACCGTGCCGTGCGAGGAGGGCTGCCTGTCGGTCCCCGACCAGTACGCCGAGGTCGAGCGCCCGAAGCAGGTCCGCGTGCGCTACCGCGACGAGAACGACAAGGTGCAGGAGATCGATTGCGACGGCCTGCTCGCCGTGTGCATCCAGCACGAGATGGACCATCTCAAAGGCGTGCTGTTCGTCGACCATCTCTCGGCGCTCAAGCGCAGCATGATCCTGCGCAAGGTGCAGAAGGCCCAGCGGCTGAAGGCCGCCGAGTAGCGGGCGGGCTTCCGATGCGTCTCGCCTTCATGGGCACGCCGGCCTTCGCGGTCGCAGGCCTCGACGCGCTGGCGAAGGCGGGCCACGAGATCGCGTGCGTCTATACCCAGCCGCCGCGCCCCGCCGGCCGCGGCCAGCGCGAGGTGCGAA
>JAEUKY010000359.1 GCA_016794005.1 Rhodospirillales bacterium | reverse complement strand
GCGACCGGACGGTCGTTGACCGGATCGACCGTGATCGTGACGGTGCCCGTGGAGAAGCCGCCGCGGCCGTCGGAAACCTTGTAGGTGAAGCTGTCGGTACCGTTGAAATCGGCGGCCGGCACGTAGCTGTAGGTGCCGTTCGCGTTCATCGTCACCGCGCCGTGCTGCGGCGCGCCCGAAGTCGGAACCGTGAAGGTCAGCGCGTCGCCGTTCGCGTCCGTCGCGACGACCTGTCCGGTGACGGTCGTATCCTCGTTGCCCTGCGCCGTGCCGCTCTGCGCGACCGGAGCCGTGTTGACCGAGCCGACCGCGACGTTGATCGTGCCGGTCGTCACGCCGCCGCGGCCGTCCGAGATGCGGTAGGTGAAGCTGTCGTTGCCGTTGTAGCCGTTCGCCGGCACGTAGTTGTAGGTGCCGTCCGGGTTGATCGTGACGCTACCGTGCGCCGGCCCGCCGTTCTGCGCGATGCTGAAGGTCAGCTTGTCGCCGTCGGCGTCGGTTCCCGTCAGCTGGCCGGTGATCGCCGTGTTCGCCGCACCCGCCGCGCTTCCGCCGGGGGCGACGGGCGCATCGTTGGCGACGTCGACCGAAACGTTGCCCGAGGCCGATGCCGAAGCGACCGACGTGCCGTCCGTCGAAACGGAAACCACGTTCGCCGTGATCGGGCCGCTGTAGCCGGCCGGCGTCGTGATCGTCAGCCCCGGAAGCTGGGCCGACGTCAGCGAATAGACGCCGTTGGAATTCGGCGTGAGCGTGGCGCCCGACGCATCCTTCAGGATCGAACCCGACGGAAGCCCCGAAACCTGGATCGACAGGCGTTCCGAACCGTCGGTGTCCGGCGTCGCCGTCGAGATGTTGAGCGGGATCGTCGCGCGGCCGTTGTTGTTCGACGTCCAGGACGTCGCGACGCTGAGATCGTCGAAGTCGCGGTCGCCGCCGCCGGCGAGATCTTCCCAGTTCTGGTCGCCGGGGTTGCCCGTGTTGTCCTGCAGCTGCGCGTAATTGCCGGCGTTGAGGGCGGGCTTGTCGAACAGCACGTTGGCGCCGTCGCCCGAGAAGCGGTTGCCCTGCGAGTCGACGACCGTCCACTGGCCCTGCGAATTCTTTTCGAAGCGAACCGTCTCGCCGTCGGTGATCCTGTTGCCGTTGTTCGAAGCGCCGTCCGGGATCAGGAAGAATCCGACCTTCGTCGGATCGACGCCGGAAACGGTCGCGGTCTGGCCGACATGGTCCTTGACGTTCGCCCAGACGATCTGGCCGGTCGACGGCAGGCCGTCGGCGCCGATCGTGTAGATGCCGTAGCTGCTGTTGTAGCCGGCCGAGCCGCTGTAGTCGGTCATCGACACGCTGCTCGTGCCCATGTTCACGACCGGCGTGCCCAGCGAGACCGTCAGCGACGGCTGATCGGCGATCGGCGCCACGTTGACCGTGACCTGGCCGGTGGCGGTACCGCCGCGGCCGTCGGAAACGGTATAGCTGAACGTGTCGGTGCCGCTCCAGTTCGCGACCGGCGAATAGGCGTAGGTGCCGTCGGCATTGACGGTCAGCGAGCCGTGCGACGGGCCGCTGCCCTGCACGGGCGCGAACACGAGACTGTCGCCGTTGGCATCGGCACCGGCGAGACGGCCGGAAAGGGTCACGTCCTCGGGGCCGCCGATCGTCGTGTTCGCCGCCGACGGCGCCACGTTGATCGCCCAGGCCGTCGAGACGATCGTGCCGCCGAAGTCGAGGAATTCGACGTTCTGGATGCGGTCGACGCCGGTGTTGCCGTCCGAATGGTCGATGTCGACGATCTCGAAATTGCTCGGGATGCCGGTCAGGCGATACCCGGCGAACGTGCCCGAGAACATCGCCGTGTCGGTGCCGGCGCTTCCGTCGATCGTGTCGTTGCCCGTGCCGCCGACGACGGTGTCGTTGCCCGTACCGGCCCAGATCCTGTCGTTGCCCGAACCGCCGATGACGCTGTCGTTGCCCGCACTGGTCCACAGGACGTCGTTGCCCGCACCGCCGTCGACCGTGATGTCGCCGACCGCGTAGTTGCGGCTGGTGAGGTCGACGACGTCGTTGCCGTCGCCCGCGTCGATCGCCTCGATGTTGCGGATGCGTCCGCCCGGCGTGGGTTGCGGGCTGTAGCTGTCGTCGAGGAAGAGCGCGTCGGCGCCGGCGCTGAGCGAGATGCGATCGACGCCGGCACCGCCCTCGAACACGTCGTAGCTGCGCACCTGGCCGTTGACCGAAACCGTCTCGCCGGTGCCCTCGAAGCCGGGGCTGCCGACGTTGAGGGCGGACCAACCGCCCGTGAAGTTGTCGTCGGCCGAAGCGGCCAGCGTGTCGTTGCCGTCGCCGCCGTCGAGCAGGTCGCTGCCCGTGCCGCCGTTGAGCACGTCGTTGCCGGTCTCGCCGCGCAGCGTATCGTTGCCGGCGCCGCCGTTGATCGTGTCGTTTCCGGTGCCGCCGCGGATGCTGTCGTTGCCAGCACCGCCCGAGAGCACGTCGTTGCCCGCACCGCCCGAGAACGTGTCGTTGCCGGACGAACCTGTGGCGTTCGAATCGGTCGAGAACGTGGCCGAGAACTGGAACGCGTTCGAGTAGTTGCTCGAACCGCCGAGAAGATCGGGCGCGTCGAAATTGGCGAGACGCACGCGCGTATTGGAACCGACGAACGAGATGACCGTATCGCTTCCGACCTGGTCGATCAGGATGCTCGAGGACGAAAGCCCGGGACCTTCGAAGCGCAGAAGCGTTCCGCTGCGGAACCCGTCGATGACGAGATCCTGCCCTGCCCTGACCGTGAATATCTCGCGCTCGGCCATTTTTTATTCCGCTCGCCGTGTTGTCGCTCTTCGGCGGTGAACCGTCGTCCACCGCATAAGCACCTGTGCCGTTTGTATCCCTGTTGCTTTCGGGTACTCTCTGCCCAGATTCCGACCGGAATAAATTACGGTACCGGGCTCAACGGGTCAACATAAGTCTTTCGAATAGATAAAATTACCGATCGTCGGTGGATAACCTTTTAGATTCATAAGGGTGTAAAAAATCCCGCATATTTTGTCCCAGTGCACAGCTCTGATTTTGCTGCGTGGCGTGCATTTCCAAAACTGCCTATTTATTATGCAATTTATTCAGAAGTAGATTTTGTTTGATTTCAGAGAGTTAATCGCATTTCTTCCGACGGGACTGCGGCACGAAAATCGGGGACGGGAAATGCGGGACGACAGGATCGAAGCGAAGTGGGTCGACCTGTTCGCCGACGTCTTCCGGCTTTCGGCCGTCGGCGCAGGCGAATCGGTCGCGATTCTTTCCGAAACCCAGTCGCGGCCGCTCAACGTCCAGCTCGCCGAACTGGCCCTCGATCGGCTGGGTGCCCGATTTTGCCATGTCGTGATGCCCACGCCCCGACAGGAAGCCCCCGTCCCCGTCCGCTCGACCGGCGCATCGGCCGCCCTCCAGGGATTTGCACCGGCGATCGAGGCGCTGAAGTCGGCGCAGGTCGCGATCGACGTCACGCTCGAAGGTCTGCTCCATGCGCCGGAACTCCCGGCAATCCTCGCAGGC
Source organism: Rhodospirillales bacterium (assembly GCA_016794005.1). GTDB lineage: Bacteria > Pseudomonadota > Alphaproteobacteria > CACIAM-22H2 > CACIAM-22H2 > Tagaea. The sequence goes on along the minus strand of JAEUKY010000359.1, from coordinate 9,303 downwards.
GGTACGCGCGTGCTGATGGTGTCGAACGAACATCCCGAAGCGCTCGAACGGCTGCGCCCGGATCCCGCACTCGAGCCCAAGGTGCGCGAGGGGCTGCGGCGCCTTAAGTCCGCGCGCGAGATGCGTGTCACCTCGGCGGCGGGAAGCGACCTGCGTATCGACCTGCGCGGTGCACGCCCCGGCGGAAGCTGGGGCTACACGACGCGGCCGGGCACGATCACGCACTGGCCGGGTGGATTGTGCCTGTGTTTTCCGGCCGCGGGTACCGTCAACGGACGACTGGTGTTGGCACCGGGCGATCTCAATCTCACCTTCAAGCGCTATCTCGAATCGCCCGTCGTTCTCGACATCGCGGACGACCATGTCGTGCGCATCGCCGGCGACGGCACCGATGCGCGTCTGATGGAAGCCTATTTCGCCGCGTGGGGCGATCGCGCCGCCTATGCGACCAGCCATGTCGGCTGGGGCATGAACCCGGCCGCACGCTGGGAATCGCTTGCGCTCTACGACAAGACACAGACGAACGGCACGGAGCAGCGCGCCTTCGCGGGCAACTTCCTCTACTCGACCGGTGCAAACGAAGTCGCCGGACGCCACACGCTCGGTCATTTCGATCTGCCGATGCGCGCCTGCACGGTGACGCTCGACGGCGAGCCCGTCGTCATCGACGGAAAGCTTGCGGCCGGCCTCGCTTGACCTGGGTCAATGCGGTGCCGGATCGAAGCGCCGACCATCCTCCCGCCATCGCAAGGGGAGGAACTCAATGGGTACTTTCGAGCTGCTGTATCTCGGTCTCGTGCTCTTCGCATTCTTCGCGTTCTCAGGAACGGTGATGTGGGTCCTGCACGACGACGTGCGCAATCGCGCGGCGCGGACGGCGCGCGGCGCCAATGCGAACGACGGCACGATGCCGACGGCCCGCGCGGCCTAGATTTCTTCCGCACCGAACGCGTCTGCCGGACAGGGGCGCAGCGGAAATCGCGCGCGCGGCGGGCATTGCCCATTCTCGATGACCGACGCGCATACGCGCCCCTGGCAGAGTCCCATGCCGATCCGCGTCGCGAGATTTATCGCCGCCGGTGAAGCGAGATCGAGCGCCAGCGCCGCTTCGACGCCGCACGCTTCGCCGATCGCGTAAAGCCCGTCGATATCCGCCTCGCATCCGCCGTCGACGACGGCATGCCAGCCGCCGAGTTCCGGATCGTGCGCGAGCGATGCGCCGGCGACCTGCTGGTCACGGCGCGCGGCCGCCAGCTCGCCTCGCGCTTCCTCGTTTCGGCGCGCTATCTCACCGCGAAGCTCGATCCGCTGGTGCGCATGGGATACGGCGTCACGCAGGAGACAACGACGCACGGCCAGCACGTGATCGGCAACACGCGCACGTTCGTCGGTTACGACCGCAGCGTCTCGCGCGAAGGCTATCGGACGATCCTCGCCGAAGGCGCCAGGCGCCTGCCGGCGCTCGCCTCGCTCGAGATCATCCGCAGCTTCGCGGGCCTGCGCCCTTTCGTTCCCGACAAGCGCCCCCTGATGGGACGATCGACGTTGCGCCCGAACCTGTTCGTCGCGGCAGGGCACGAGGGCGACGGCATCACCCTTGCGCCGATCACCGCGCGGATCGTCGCCAGTCTCGCGCTCGGCAAGGCTCCGCCGGCCCGGCTCGACGGTCTCGACCCGGATCGCTTTACCGGTGTTCCGGCCTAAATCCGCCGCAATTCACTGTCAGCATTGGTAAATCGTCGTTCCCTTGCCGTCGCCACGGAAGCGGGCGACAATTGTTTCGGCTTCGACTCCCGGAGGTTCGCGATGTCCGCCCTGGTGAATCCGGACGATATCCACCGCCGCCGCGCGATGGACCAGCGCGAATGCGATCTGGCTGTCCGCAAGCACGAGCTCTTCGTTCTCGGCCGGGCCGGCGGGCAGCGCGCGAATTTCTCGTACCGGAACCTCACCGGCCTCAATCTCGCCTGCAAGAACCTGTCGGAAGCCGACTTCACCGGCGCCATCATGGTCGAGTGCGACCTGTCGGGCACGAACCTGCAGCGCGCGCTTCTGTTCTGCGCGAACCTGACCAAGGCGAAGATGGTGCGCGCGAACCTGACGCGCGCCGACATGCGCGGCGCCGTGCTGAAGGGTGCGGACCTGACGGCTGCGGAGCTTTTCAACGCCGACCTTCGCGAAGGCGCGATCTTCACCAAGCGCATGGCGAGCGACCTGCAGGGCGTGACGGTCGATTCCGACCCGACCGACATGTCGCGCGCCAAGATGGTGAACGCCAACCTGAGCCAAGCCAACATGTCGGGCGCCGTCGCGATGATGGTGGATTTCACCGACGCGATCCTGAAGGGCGCCAACCTCGCCAAGGCGAACCTCAAGAATGCCACGCTCGAAGGCGCCGATCTGGAAGGGGCGGACCTTTCGCGCGCCGATCTGCGCGGCGCGATCCTGCGCAACGCCAACCTCTACGGCGCCACGATGATCGCGGCCGACCGCACGGGCTGCGACGAGACGGGCGCGCTGACCGACCTGCCGCGCGGCAAGCCGATGACGATGCTGAAGGAGTCGCTGCACACGCTGGTGCGCGACCACGGCGCCTGGATCGAAACCGGCGGGGCGTCCGGCCACCTGCTGGATATTTCCGGCTTCGACCTGCGCGACATCGAATGGCCGGATCACGTCCTGCTGACGTCGATGAAAGCCAAGGATTCGTGCATCGCGCACGCGAAGTTCAGCGGCGCATGGCTGCAGGCGAGCCTGTTCGAAGGCGCCGACCTGCGCGGCGCCGATTTCCGCACCTCGGACCTGCGCGGCGCCAACCTGAAGGGCGCCAACCTCGTCCGCGCGAACTTCGACGGCTGCAACCTGGCGCCGATGGTCGTCGCGTCGGGCAAGGCGCTGGTCACGCGGCTCGACGGCGCGATCCTGCGCCATGCGCGTTTCCAGCGCTGCCAGCTCGTCCAGACGTCGTTCCGCAACGCCGACCTGCGCTGGGCCACGATCGTCGACAGCGACACGTCGGGCGGCGACTTCGAAGGTGCGGTCGGCCTTCAGCTTCTGGCCCGCGCGGATCATCCGCCGCCGGAACCGCCGAAGGGCTAATTCAGAACTTCAGCTCCGCGCGCGGCTTGGCTTCCCGCGCATCCTCGACGACCGGCCTGCATTCGAAGATGCGGGCGGGATCGACCTGCGAACTCTCGACCAGACGGCGCTTTACCGCTTCGCCGCGCGATGCGGCGAGCCGGCGCAGATCGTCGTCGTCGACCGGTCCGCGCGCGCCGGGCCGTCGCGGCAACGCTCCGGCATCGCCGGGGCCGGCGAAACCGCACACTTCCAGTCGCGCCGCCGGGCGCGCCGCCATCAGCTTCGCGAGCCCGTCGACGACCTGGAGCGATTGCCCGTCGAGCATGTTCGCACCCGGTGCGAACGCGACGTCGGGCAGGACGATCGCCGAGCCGCGACGTTCGGAATCGATCGCCGCCGAAAGGAACGTTCCGAAGGGGAACAGCACTGTCAGCGTGCTCGACAGCGCCCCCTTCAGGGCGCCGCCGACCGCCTGCCGTACGGCATCGGCGGTGTCGAAGGTCGGGTTGTAAAGCTCGCCGGCGACCGGAATGTCGAGTTCGATGTTGTTCTCGTCGTCGGCCAGCAGCGACAGGGCGAGGCCGATCGGTGCCCCCGCCTGTTCGGCAAGCGCGCCGGCACCGCCTGCGCGTTCGTCGAGCTGGACATTCGCGAGCTTCCACTTCGTGCTGCCTTCGAGCTTCTCTTCCCGCGCGACGATGCGCCCATCGATCGAGGCCGTTCCGGTGCGCACGTCCACGCCGAGCGCTTCGTCGGCATAGGCCGAGATCTGCGGCAGGTCGATCGCGCGGGCGGAAAACTCGATGTCGAAGGAAAGCCGCTCCGCGAACGGGAATGCGGCCCCGCGAAGCCGGGCGGTCCCGAAACTGCCGACGCGCGCGTCGAACAAGATGCCGCTCGGGCGCCCGGGCCGGCGGTCGTCGATGTCGGTGACCGCGATCGTCAGCCGTTCGAGCGGGATCCGGACCGTATCGTGCGGCGTTCGGTCCTCGAACGTTGCGCGGCCATTGACGATCTCGAACCGGCCGACGGCAATCCCCGGCGACGGTGCCGCCGGTGCCGCCGCGGTCCCCGGAACGGGGGGTGCACCGCGCTCGAAGCTCAGCAGGCCATTCTTCGTGCGCGTAAGCCGGATCGTCGGCTGGTCGAACCTGACAAGCCCTGCCGCGAACCCGCCTTCCGGCGAAACGCGCGCGTCCTCGATCGAAGCGCGAGGTGCACGCAGCCGCCAGCCGAAAGCTTCGCGCCCCTCGATCGCCTTTTCGCGCCGGAGCGCGCGCGGTTCGGCGGCGACGATGCGCAGTGCGCCGGCACCGGCGCTGCCAAAGGTGAATCCGCCGACATCGACCGAAGTCGCGGCGAACAGCTCGCGCGCCGTTCCGTCAACGATCCGGATACGGCCGAGACGCACGCGGCCGTCGGCAGTCGGCGCGGAAGCGCCTGCGGCCAAGCTGCCTTCGTATGCAAACGCATCGAGCGTCGCGACGATGTCGGCAGCCGGGATCGCCATCCGCAACGGGCCCGCATCGAGCTTTCCGCTCGTCACCGGGCCTGCGGCGCGCAGGTCGACGGAGCCGTCGTATCGGGCTTTTGCCGCGGCAAAGTCGAAATCCGCTGTTCGTGCCGAAAGTCCGTCGACGGCAATCGCGCCGCGCAGGGTTCCGGCTGCATCGCTCCGTTCGATCCGCAGGGAGTCGGCGCCGATGCGGTCTGCGGCATAGCGCTCGCCGGCGCGTTCGACGACGGGACCAACCAGTTCGACACTCCCGGCGAAGGACTGCGTCCGGGCATCGGTACCACCCTCCCCCTGTCCTTTGAACGACGCGACGCGCAGGCTCCCGGCGCGCGTCGCGCCCGAAATCGCCTCGGCCGCGAGTGCTAGACGGCCGGCAAGCGTTCCGTCCGCGGCGACGCGCAACTGCGGGATTTCCAGCCGAAGTGCAGCGACGGAATAGTCGTCGCCGTCGAGCGAAGCCGCGACCTCGCCGAGTTCGAGGGTTCCGGCAATGCTAGACGCTCCGCCGATGGCGACGTCGAAACTGCCGTCGTAGCGGCCGGAAGCGGCAGCGGCCCGCACGGCATCGGCTGCCAGCCGCAGGCCGGCGGCGTCGAGCGTGCCCTTGCCTTGCAGTCGACCGGCATTCCGCAAACCCGCATTGCCGCGCCAGGCGATCGACGAGGCCGAGTTCCCGGCGAACGACGGTCCATGCAGCGTCAGCGTGCCGTCGAGCGAAGCGTGTCCGTCCGCTTCGAGTTTCATGCGTAGTGCGGCATCGAGCGTTCCGGAAAGCTCTTCGCCGAGGAATCCCGCAAGCGGGCCAAGTGCAAGACCGTCGGTCTCGAAACGCAGATCGACCGTCGGCGGCGCCGCGAACGGCTTTGCCGTTCCGGCGATCTTCAGAGTCCGTCCACCGAGACCCGCCGAAAGTTCGAACTTCGCCTGGGCCGACGGATCGCCGACGACGAGCCCTTCGACCGAGAGCCGCGCGATCGTCACGTCGATGCGGCGATTGCCGTTGCGCAGCATGAGCCGCGAGTTCGCGACTTCCAGATCGCCGATCCCAAGCGCCAGTATCGGCGCATCGTCCTTCGCCGCCGCCGGGGGCTTGCCTTCGGCTACGGGCAACCCCGCGATGCGCACGGACCCGTCCGTTCCTCGCGCAATCTCGATCGTCAGGCCTGAAACATGGGCGTGCGGAACGTCGATCCGGCCGTCGAAGAATGCCGACGGCGAGAGCACGAGATCCGCAAGATCGAGATGCGCGATCCCGCCACCCGGCTGTTCCAGCTCGATGCGGCCAAGACCGATCCGGCGCTCGAAGAGCGAGACCGACACTTCGCCCAAGCCGATCACGCGATAACCGAGGCCGGCCAGGCTTCGATCCAGCGCGTAGCGAAGGGCCGCACTCGGCCCCCACCAGAGTGCGGCGGCAAGGCCGGCCACGCAAAGGAAGGCCCCCAGCCAGACGAGCGGCCGGGCACGCTTGCGGATCTGCGAAGTCTCGGAGGATTTCATTGTGACGACTAACGCTATGATATCACGCATAAATGAGCCAGCCCAAAACAACGCTGGCGAGGGCTTCCGTATTCGGATATCATTCGAGCATTAGAAGTTTTTATCCAACGGGAGAAACCCAATGGCTTTGACCATCTCAAGCGTTGCCGGCGAATCGGCAATATCGGCGCTTGCCGGTGCAAACTCGAGCGTGAAGCAGGCTGCGGCGATCTCGGCATTCAAGGCCGCGAACGACGCGCAGGAAGCGCTCGTCGGCCTCGTCCAGTCGATCAAGCCGCCGGAAGGTTCCGGCCGCGGCCAGACGGTCGACGTCCAGGCCTGAGCTTCCGGTTTTCGAAGTCGGATCGCCCTGCCGCCCGCCGCGGCGGGGTTTCGGGCATTTCGGGTCAGTAGCTCGGGCGCGCGAAGCCCGGGTCGAGCTGCGCGCCGGTTAGATCGCTGGCCTCGAAGCCCGTGCCTTCGATCACGCATTCGCGCAGGTCGGCCGAGCAGAGCCGCGTGTGCCCGAAATCGGCGCCCGACAGGATTGCCCGGCGCAGATCGGCCTGCGACAGATCGGCGTGCCACAGGCGCGTCCGCTCGAGATTGGCCGCCATGATCTGGCCGTCGGGGCCACCGATGCGCACCGGCTGCAGGTTTACGCCGACCAGCTTGGCATGGGCGAGGAAGCCGCGCTTCAGCGTGGCGGCCCGCATGTCGGCTCCGGAAAGATCGGCCGAATTGAGATCCGCCAGCGACATGTCGGTCAGCACCAGCGTCGCCCCGCGGAAGCTTGTTCCGCCGGCGTAGGCGTTGCGCAGCAGGGCTCCCGAAAGGTCCTGTCCGTCGAAGCTCAGCCCGGCGAGATTGACGTTCGACAGGTCCAGCCGCTTGCCCGCCCCGCCCTGCGTGGCGATCCATCGCGCATGCAGGACCATCGCGTCCTCGATTTTCTCGCTCAGGTCGCGAAGCCGGATCGACGGATTGCCGGCGATCTCGAAGGCCTTGCGGACGCTGGCGTCGAGGATGGCGCCGCTCGCGTCGGCGTCGCCCAGCGTGACGCCTTCGAAGGCGGCACCGATGGCGACGGCGCCGCGCAGGTTGGCGCCTGAGAGGTTGCAGTTCTTGACGGCCGCTTCGCGCAGGTCCGCACCGGTGAAGTTCGCGTTGCGGAAATCGACGCCGTCGAGCTGCGCGCCGACGAGACGCGAGTCCGAGAGATCGACCTGCATGGCGATCGTGCGCGTCATGCGCGCGCCGGTCAGGTTGACGCCTCGCAGCGTCGCGGTCGCCGCGTCGACGGCACCGCCGAGCGTGTCTTCCGAATGGCCGAGCGTGCCCTGGCGGGCGAGCGCGCCCTCGCGTAGGTCGGCTTCGATCATGTTGGCGGCGGTCAGGTCCGCGCCGCGAAGATTGGCGCCGCGCAGATCGGCATGCGTGAGAACGGCACCCTGCAGGCGCGCGAAACGAAGGTCGGCGCAGAACATCGTGGCACCGGTGAAGTTCGTGCCGCGCGCCGAGCACCCCTTCAGGCGCGCACCGGTGAAATCGGCGCCGGAGAAATCCAGGCCGTCGATGTCGAGCTCGGAAAGATCGAAGAACGCGAGCTTGGCGCGGCGTCCGTCGGGAAGGCGCTGGATATGGCGCTGGTTGGCCGCCGCGATGTCGCGCAGCGTCGCCCGGTCGATCCGCGTCAGGGGGCGGCCGCTCATGCGCGCGACTCCCGGGTTCCGGCAACGGGGCCGGCACTCCACGTCGTGCGACCATACTTGGAAGCGAACCGCACTACTTGCTCCACTCGCCACTCGTCATTCTACGGACGGATTCTGCCATATCCGCCCTGTCTTCGCCGCTGTCACTTGGCGTTCCGATCCGCTGCCGCAGATTTCGTTCTGAAAACTTTCTTCCGGCATGTCGCGAACCGGGGCGATCAAGCACCCGCGTATGACCAACCTAACGGCCGGGGATGAATTATTGTTTAACGGCTAAACCGTTGAAGCATCTTCGATCTGCAACTGGACGCGGGCGGCGCCGCGATACGTGTCGAGCTTCAGGCGTCCCAGGATATGCAGGCTGGCACCGTCGTTACGCAGTAAAATTTGCCCCAACGGCGTTTCGACGGCGCGGAACGCGATCGCGGAAAGCCGGGCACCGCGCGAGTCCTGTAGGAAACACCGTACATGGCGTTCGCCGACGATGTCGGCCTTCGCGACTCGTACGGCCGGAAATACGAAGCGAGGCTCGGGATTGCCCATCCCGTAGGGTCCGACCTTGTCCAGTTCCCCGATCAGGTCCGCGTTGGCGGCGGCAAGCGTCAGCGTGCCGTCGTAGTCGACGACCGTGCGCCGTTCGACCGACCTGAGATGCTCGGCAAGCCGGCCCGCGAGGAAGGCACGCAGCGGGTCGATCGCGGTGCGCGCGACCGTGAGGCCCGCGGCGTTCGCGTGGCCGCCGCCGTTGATCAGCAGGCCCGCCTCGCGCGCGGCGATCACGGCGGCTCCCAGATCCCAGCCGAAGCCCGACCGTGCCGATCCCTTGCCCGTCTCGCCGTCGATCGCGATGACGAGCGCGGGCCGCTCGAACCGGTCCTTGAGGCGGCTCGCGACGATGCCGATGACGCCCGGGTGCCAGCCTTCGCCGGCGACGACGACGATGTCGCCACCCGCCTGCGATTCGGCCGCCGCCATCGCGGATGCAAGCACTTCGGCCTCGATGCGCTGGCGTTCGCGGTTGTAGCCGTCGAGCCGGCGGGCGAGATCGGCCGCCTCGCCGGCATCGCCGCTGGTCAGCAGGCGCACGCCGAGGTCGGCCTCGCCGACGCGCCCGCCGGCATTCACGCGCGGACCCAGCAGGAACCCCAGATGGAAAGCCTGCGCGCGCTCCTGCAGGCCGGCGACGTCGGCAAGGGCGGCAATACCGATACGCGAACGCGCCTGGATCGCTTTCAGCCCCTGCGCCACGAAGGCGCGGTTGAGACCGTTGAGCGGCACCACGTCGCAGACCGTGCCCAGCGCCACCAGATCGAGATAACCCAGCAGATCGGCCTGCGGCCTGCCGGCAAGGCGCAGCGCGCGGTTGATCGCCACGGCCAGCAGGAACGCCACGCCGACGGCCGCTAGCTGCCCGTGCGCGCTGTCCTGGTCCATCCGGTTGGGATTGACGATCGCATAGGCCGGCGGCAGGCGCGCTTCGGCGGCATGATGGTCGACGACGATGACGTCGAGGCC
>JAEUKY010000183.1 GCA_016794005.1 Rhodospirillales bacterium | reverse complement strand
GGTCGAGGATTCCGGCGGCGGGGATTTCTTGGCCTTCTCGACATCCGTGCAGTTGAAGCACGGGATGCCGTTGACGACTTCCATGGTCATGACGGATTCTCCGGCATACGAACGTGTTCTGGACCCGATTTTCGTGGCCCGGTACCAACCGTTCGCCGGCAGATGCCCGAAGGTTACACCGGGCCGAGGCGGTAGGCCCGCCGGGCAGTTCCCTCCAGCATCTGCGTCCGGTCGGCAGGCGAAACGCCCAGATCGTCGCAGATCTCGGCGAAGGTCCGGACCCAGCCTGCGTAGGTGCCGCCGATCTCGATCACCGGCCAGTTCGTCGCGAACATGACGCGCGCCGGGCCGAATGCGTCGATGACGGTCTCGACATAGGGACGCAAGGCTGTCTTGCTCCATTCGATTCCGGCACGTTCGATCAGGCCCGAGCATTTGACCGTCGCCTTCGTCGATCTGGCCAGCGCGCGCAGGTCGCTCGCCCACGGCTCCAGCTTCCCGGTCATCGTGTCGGGCCGGCCACAATGGTTCAGCACGACGGGCAGATCGGGAAAGTCCGCGAGCAGCGAAGTCACCGCCGGCAGCGACGGCCACTTGACGAGGATATCGGTGACGACGTTCTCGTCGCCGAGCGTCGCCAAGCCGGTGCGCGTGCGCGGATCGGCGAGCCAGTCGCCGCCGAACGTGCCCGGCGGCAGCGGCCGGATGCCGGCGAACTTGCCGAACTTCCTGTAGCGGGCGATTTCCGCGCGCAGGTCCGGCGAATGCAGGTCCGCCCACGCGACGACGCCGAGCAGGCGGGGCAGCCGCTCGGCCTCCGCGAGCCAGCGCAGCGACTCGCGCGTCTCGTGCGCGGCCTGCACGAGGACGACGCCATCGATGCCGCTGGCATCGGCCTGCGACCGCCAGTCCGCGAACGTGAAGTCGCGCGCGAGGCCGCCGATCTTCTCCGGCAGCCAGATGCCGTCGCCGTCCGCGCGTCGCCAGAGATGGATGTGCGCGTCGATCGCCACCGGATCAGCTCTTGATGTTGTACCGATATGCGACCCGCGCGGTGATCAGGCGCAGCGCCCAGTTCGCCGCGAAACCCATCAGACCCAGCGTGATGATGCCCACGAACACGAACTCGGTCTGCGCGAAGAGGCGCGAATTCCAGATCAGGTGCCCCACCCCGCTCTGTGCCGCCACCAGTTCGGCGGCGACGACGGTCATGAAGGCGTTGCCCAGCGCCAGCCGGATGCCGGTCACGATGTGCGGCACGGTTGCGGGAACGACGACGTACGCGAAGGTCTGGCGCGCGGTAGCACCCATGCACTGGGCCGCGCGGATTTTTTCCACGTCGACCGCCATGGCGCCGGCCAGCGTGTTGATGAACGCGACGAACAGCGACGTGTAGACGATCAGCAGGATCTTCGACGTCTCGCCCAGCCCGAACCAGATCAGGAAAAGCGTGATGAACGCGATGGGCGGGATGAAGCGGAAGAACTCGATATAGGGCTCCAGCACCATCCGCACGATCCGCGACCGGCCGGCGAGGAGGCCGAGCGGTATGGCAAGCGCGCAGCCGATCGCCCATCCGACGAGGATCCGGAAGTAGCTCATCGCGATGTGCTCGACGAGCGTGCCGTTCGCCAGGCTCGACCAGAAGGCGCGTGCCACGTCCTCGGGCGGGGGGAAAAAGATCGGCATCGACGCCGCCGCGATCGCTTCCCAGACCACCCATGTTCCGAGCGCCAGTGCCGCATAGAAGATCCGGCGGTCGGCGAAGAACCTATTCATTGAGCATCGCCTCCGCCTCGGCATGGATCGATGCGCTGAGGGCGTTGTAGATCTCGGCGAACTCCGGGGTCATCGCCGGGCGCGGGCGCGCCAGCTTCACGTCGACGATCTCCTTCACGCGGGCGGCCGGTCCGCGCGTCATCACGCCGATGCGGTCGGCCAGCCAGATCGCCTCGCCGATGTCGTGCGTGATGAACACGACCGTCTTTCGCGCCTCGGTCCAGATGCGGACGACTTCCTCCTGCATGCGCCGGCGCGTCTGGGCGTCGAGCGCGCCGAACGGTTCGTCCATCAGCAGGATGTCGGGATCGTTGGCGAGCGCGCGGGCGATCTGGACGCGCTGCTTCATGCCGCCGGAAAGCTCGCGCGGGAACTTCCGGCGATGCTTCGAAAGCCCGACGAGTTCGAGATTGCGGTCGAGGATCGCCGCGCGCTCGCCGGCATCGGACCCGCGCATCCTGAGGCCGAAGGACACGTTCTCTTCGACCGTCAGCCACGGGAACAGCGCCAGCTCCGTCTGGAAAACGACGCCGCGATCCGCACCGGGGCCCGCCACCGGATGGTCGCGCACCTCGACGCTGCCCGCACTCGGCATGTCGAAGCCCGCGATCAGGTGCAGCACCGTCGACTTGCCGCAGCCGGTCGGTCCCAGCAGGCAGAAGAACTCGCCCTCGCGTACGTCGAGGTCCAGCCGGTCGAGCGCGGTATAGGCACCGCCCGCCCGCCCGTCGCCGTCGAACGACTTCGAGACGTTCCGCAGCCGGATCGACGTCACGTGCCTCAGAAGCCCTTGACCAGCGCGGGATTCACCTGCCGCAGGTACTGCGGGACGAACACCTTGCCCATGTCCGGGGCCGGGCCCGACAGGCGGTTCTGGCCGCGCATCCAGTCGGCCACGCCGTCGAACACCTTGGTCAGGTCCTTGTCGAGATAGAGGCTGAAATCGAAGCCGACCTGCTGGAGCAGTTCCTGCGCCTGGTCGGCCGGAATGTTGAGCTTCCTTCCGGCGATCTCGGCGGTCCGGCGCGGCTCGGCACGGATGAAGGCGTCGCACTCGACGAAGCCCTTCAGCAGGTTGACGGTCGCCTCCTGATTTCGGTCGACCCACGCGCGCGACATCTGCAGGTAGGTGCGCGTCTTGTACGCGACCTCGATGCCCGGCTTCATGACGTGCGCGCGCCCGCGCATGATGTCGAGCCCGCGCTTGACCATCGGTTCGAGCCAGACGAACGCGTCGATGTCGCCGCGCGCCATCAAGGCGGGCTGTTCGGCGGCTGGGACGTTGACGTGGGTGACGCGCTCGCGCGGAATGCCGAAATGCGCGAGATAGCGGTCGAAGGCGAAGTGCGCCGACGAACCGAAGATGTAGCCGACCTTCTTGCCCGCGAAATCCTCGGGCTTCGCGATCGACGTCAGCGCCACGATCTTGAGGTCGTCCGCCGTGATGATGACGGCGGGGACGACGAGGTCGGCACCTTTCGACAGGAGATTCATCAGCGGGAACTCGACCGTGCCCGAGGTTTCGGCCTGCCCGGCGATCACCGCCTCGGTGCCGAGGAAGCCGACGTCGAACAGGATGACGCTGGCGTCGATCCCGTGCTTGCGGAAGATGCCCGCCGCTTCGCCCACGTACTGGTGCGAGTAGCCGATATTCGCGCCGGCCGTCAGCCGGACCTTCGTCAGGGCCTGGCCGAGGGCAAGGCGCACGTCCATGGCCGCCGCCATGCCGAAACCTGCGGACGTCGAAAGGAACTTCCGGCGCGTCGGGGACATTCGCTTCCTCCCTGTCCGGGCCGTTTCGCCCGGTTTCTTGGCCGGAATTCCGGCCTTCGGGAACGTTGGCAGCAAGCGGCGGCCGGGACAACTACCATCTGGTCCCGCAACGATAACTTTCGGCTATAGTGTATTCCGGATTTCCGTCTCGCCGGCGGCGGCCAGAAGTTCCAGCAGACGCTGGCGCATCACGAGACCGGGCTTGTCCGACGGCATGTGGAACTCCTCGCCCGAAGCGCGGTCGAGCGGGGCGTCCGCGTCGGTCGATTCGAGCACCGCGCGGTCCTCCGACGTGACCTGCCGGTCGAACGCGATCACCGAGGCGGCCGGCGTGTCGGCTTCGGTGTCGTTGCGGTAGACGAACTGCACGATCTGGCTCGTGCGGTCGTCGATGGGCGTGGCCCCCGTCAGGATCACGTGGACG
>JAEUKY010000174.1 GCA_016794005.1 Rhodospirillales bacterium | reverse complement strand
CCAGGTCAGCCTCGTGTCGCGCACCGGGCAGGGCACCACCTTCTCGCTCCACCTGCCGCTGTCGCTGGCGATCCTCGACGCGATGGTCACGGTCGTGGGGCTGCACAACTACCTGATCCCGACGAGCGCCATCATCGAAAGCCTGCGCCCGACGGCATCGGCGATCGTGCGGATGGACGACCAGAATCCGCTGCTTGCCTGGCGCGGCGCCATGCTGCGCATCCTGTCGCTGGGTGCCGAGTTCTCGGTCGCCGGCGCCATCGAGGATCCGACGCGCGGCATCCTCGTCATCGTCAAGCCGGCGGGCGGCGAACCGATAGCGCTCCTCGTCGACGACCTGATCGGCCAGGAGCCGGTCGTCGTGAAGAGCCTGGAGAAGAACTACCGGAAGGTCCGCGGCATTTCCGGCGCCACGATCCTTGGCGACGGCCGGCCGGCGCTGATCCTCGATCTTCCCTCCCTCGGCGTCGCGATGGCGCGCCGGCCCCGGGCCGACGCGGCCCCGGCGGTGGAATGAAGGTGGCTGGCATGGAAACCAAGCAGGCGGCGGAAGACGGGCCGGAATCGCAGTTCGTCACGTTCGAGATCGGCGAGAACACGTTCCTGATCCCGATCGAGCGCGTCGTCGAGTTCCGCACGTGGAGCGAGCCGACCTCGGTGCCGCACACGCCGGATTACGTGCGCGGCATCGTCAACATCCGCGGCGAGATCGTGCCGGTCTACGACGTGGCCGCGCGCCTCGGGCGCGGGCTGACGCAGCCGGGGGCCCGCCACGTCGTCGTCATCGTGCGCGGCGAGGACCGCCGCTCGGTCGGGCTGCTCGTCGATTCGGTGACCGACATCGTCAACGCGCGGCCCGGCGAGATGGCGCCGATGCCGCGCATCGAGGGCGGCGACGCCACCCCCTTCATGTCGGGCGTCGTGTTCGCCGAAGAACGCATCTTCGGCGTCACCGACGTCGACCGGCTGGTCACCGAGACCTTCCCGGACGGCATCGACATGGCGGCAGCACAGGCGGAGAGCGCCGGATGAACGCCGCCCCGCCGCTTGCCGACATCGCCGCCGCCGCGGCCGCGGCGGGCCCCGCGTTCGGGGCGCAGGACATGCGCTTCTTCGCCGACGGCGTGCGCGAACGCATCGGCGTGGTGCTGCCCGACGCGAAGGCGGCCCTCGTGTTCCGCAGGCTCGCCCCGCGCGTGCGCGAGCTCGGCTTCGATTCCTTCGCGCGCTACCGCGAAAGCCTCGCCGATCCGGCGGCCGCCGAGTGGGAGCGCGTCGTGGCGCTGCTGACGACGAACCATTCGCGCTTCTTCCGCGAGATCCACCATTTCAAGCTGCTGTCGCGCCACCTGGAAGAGGCGTTCGGGCGCGGCGTCAAGCGCGTGCGCCTGTGGTCGGCGGCGTGCGCGGCCGGCCAGGAGCCCTATTCGATGGCGATGCTGGTCGCGCACCTCAAGCAGGGCCGCCCGCAGATCGACGCGCGGGTGCTGGCGACCGACGTCGACCGCACGGTGCTGGAAGCGGCCGGTATCGGCCGCTACGCGCCCGAGGACGTGGGCCACCTGCCGCGCTTCGCGCGTCCCTTCATGCAGGCCGAAGCCGACGGCACGTCGAGCGTGACGGGCAGCCCGCGCGAGCTGGTCAGCTTCCGCTACCACAACCTGATCGGCGGCGAATGGCCCATGCGCGGGCCCTTCGACGCGATCTTCTGCCGAAACGTGCTCATCTATCTCTCGCGCGCCGACCAGACGAAAGTGATCCGCCGCCTCGCCCGCCTGCTCAAGGTCGGCGGCATCCTGTGCCTCGGCCATTCGGAAGTCGCGCGCACGGACGACATGCCCATCAAGCGCATCGAGGTTCCCAGTTCCTATGTCCGCATCTGATTCCGCCTCGCCCAAGCGCACGCGCGTCCTGATCGTCGACGATTCCGCGCTCGTGCGCGAGATGCTGACCGCGATCCTGTCGGCCGATCCCGAGATCGAGGTCGCGGGCACGGCGCCCGACCCGATCATCGCGCGCGACAAGATCAAGGCGCTGAACCCCGACGTGCTGACGCTCGACGTCGAGATGCCGCGCATGAACGGCATCGAGTTCCTCGAGCGGCTGATGCGCATGCGCCCGATGCCGGTCGTGATGATCTCGACGCTGACGCAGGACGGTGCCGACACGACGCTGCGGGCACTCGAGCTGGGTGCCGTCGACTACGTCGCCAAGCCCACGCAGCGCCTGAGCGAATCCCTCGATACGCTGAAGCAGGAGATCTGCACCAAGGTGAAGACCGCCGCCGCCGCGCGCGTGCGCGGAGCGCCGCAGGTCCGTCCGCCCGCCCCGGTCGCCGCGC
This sequence comes from Rhodospirillales bacterium, assembly GCA_016794005.1. Classification (GTDB taxonomy): domain Bacteria; phylum Pseudomonadota; class Alphaproteobacteria; order CACIAM-22H2; family CACIAM-22H2; genus Tagaea. The sequence continues at coordinate 5,995 of JAEUKY010000174.1, read as the reverse complement.
CCGAAGCGGGAGCGGACGCGCGCTTCGGCCATCTCGACGTGATCGCGATGGGCGCTTCGACCGGCGGGGTCGAGGCGCTGGGCGAGATCCTCGCGGCCGTTCCGCCCGACGCGCCGGGCATCGCCATCGTCCAGCACCTGCCGGCGAACTTCACCGCGCGCTTCGCCGCCCGGCTCGATTCCACGCTGGCGCTGAAGGTCTTCGAGGCGGTCGACGGCGCGGCGATCCTGCCGGGCACCGTCCATGTCGGGCGCGGCGGCGTGCATCTGGAAGTCGCGCGCGACGAATCCGGCCGGCCGGTGTGCCGGCTGGTCGACGCCCCGCCGGAGACCGGCCACCTGCCGTCGATCGACCGGCTGTTCCGCTCGCTCGCGCCGTTCGGCAGGCGCGCCGCCGGCGTCATCCTCACGGGCATGGGCCGCGACGGCGTGGCCGGCCTCAAGGCGATGCGCGAGGCGGGTGCGCTGACCATCGCGCAGGACCAGGCCACCTCGGTCGTCTACGGAATGCCGCGCGCCGCCGCCGAGGCCGGTGCCGCGAAACTCGAACTTCCCCTGTCGCGCATCGCCGCCGCGATGCTGGAACCCGGAAACGGAGAACGCTGAGATGCCCGCCGCAAGATCGCTACGCGTCCTTGTCGTCGACGACCAGCCGAGCATGCGCGGACTGGTGCGAAGCTACCTGCGCAAGATGGGGTTCGAGTCCATCGACGAGGCCGACAGCGGCTCGGCGGCGCTCAAGGAGCTGGGCCTGCGCCCCTACAACCTCGTCATCTCGGACTTCAACATGGACAACGGATCCGGGCTCGACCTGCTCAAGAACATGCGCATGCATCCCGTGCTCAAGCGCGTGCCCGTGATCATGGTCACCGGCAACGCCGACGGCGAGACCGTGACCTCCGTCGTCAAGGCGGGCGTCAACGGCTACGTCGTCAAGCCGGTGGCGCTCGAGGCGCTGAAGCAGCGCGTCGTGCACATCCTCGGCCAGCTCACCTGAACGGACCGGAACGCGAAGCCATGAAAATCTCGACCAAGCTGACCGGCCTGATCTGCGCCGCCGTCGTCGTGACCGGCGGCCTGTTCGCCGTGCTGACCCTGCAGAACCACAAGTACGTGAAGGATCTCGAAAGGGCCGCAGCGGGCGGCGCCTACGTGTCGCCCTTGCGCGAACTCGGCGAGGGGCTGTACCGGCACAAGATGGCCCTGCTGAGGAGCGTGGTCGCCGGGAGTTTCGAACGGGACGCCATCGCGCGCGGCAAGGACCAGATCCGCAAGTCGATGGACACTCTGGCGGCCGCGGACCTCCGCCTGCACGTCTCCCACGGCCGCGGCGTGGCCACGCTGGGGGCGGCGAAGGCGGCCGTCGACCGGGTGCTGGCGATGCAGCCGAGCTCCGATCTCACGGTATCCAGCATCGTCCAGCTCCACGAGGCGACGTTCGGGCAGTATCGCGAGCTCATCTACGGGGCCGCCGACGCGTTCAACGTGCTCGGCGATTCCGAGACCGATATCGTCCTGATGATGACCAACCAGTTCGACGTGTTCCCCAACCTGCTGATGGGGCGCGCCTACCTGATGGGGCGGCTGTTCCTGTTCGACGAGACGCTGGGTGCGCGCGTGACCGCGACGACCGACGACCTGCAGGCGCAGCTCGACGGGTTGCAGCAGCAGAAGGGCATCATCCAGGAAACGCTGCGCCGCCAGCTGCGCAACGCCGCGCGCGCGGCGAAGCTGGACAAGGCCGGCCGCGGCTGGGAGCAGCGCGTGGCGCGCGGCATGGCGCTGCAGGATCGCAACCAGCGTTTCGAGGGCGTCTTCGATCTGGCGATCAAGAATCTGCCCGCAACCCCGCTCGTCTCCCCCGACGACGACGTTTTCCTCGACGTGATGCTCGACAGCTGGCGCGACCTGTCGAAGCTTCTCGACGTCAGTCTCGATGCGCGCCTGAAGAGCCGCGTCCAGCGCTTCTATGTCGAAACGGCGGCGCTGGGCGCCCTGATCCTCGTGCTGTTCGCCGCGATGTGGCGCATCGTGGGGCGCGTGACGCGCGACATCGGTGCGGCCGAGGCGACGACGGTGAAGATCGCGGAAGGCCATCTCGACATCGACATCGCGGGAACGAAGCGGCCCGACGAGATCGGCGGCCTGATGCGCTCGGTCGAGGTGCTGCGGCAGAACTCCGAAGCCCAGCGCGCGCTGCAGGAAAAGGAAAAGGCGATGCTCGTGCGCCTGTCGCAGACCGCCGAGCAGGTCGCCGAATCGGTCGACGCGATCCGGGCGGCGGCGAGCGAGATCTCGCAGGGCAGCAGCGACCTCGCCGCGCGCACCGAGCGGCAGGCCTCGGCGCTGCAGGAGACCGTCGCCACGATGGCCGAGATTTCGGCGACCGTGTCGATGAACGCGCAGAATTCCGAACAGGCGCGCAAGCTGGCGGCCGACGCGCTGGCGCGCGCGGAAAGCGGCGGCAGTGCGGTTTCCAGCGTCGTTTCCGCGATGTCGGGCATCGAATCGTCGTCCGCGCGCATCGCCGAGATCATCCAGGTGATGGAGGAGATCTCGTTCCAGACCAAGCTGCTGGCGCTCAACGCCGCGGTCGAGGCGGCGCGCGCGGGCGAATCGGGCAAGGGCTTCGCCGTGGTGGCGCAGGAAGTGCGCTCGCTCGCCGACCGTTCGCGCCAGGCGTCCCAGCAGATCCGCGAACTGATCGCCCAGAGCACGCGCGAAGTGGGCCAGGGCGTGAAGCTGGCGGGCGGTGCGGGCGAAGCGCTGTCGGGCATCGTCGAGATCGTGCGCCGCGTGGCGGAGATCGCGCCCGAGATCGCGGCGGGCAGCCGCGAACAGTCGCGCAGCATCACCGAGATCAACAAGGCGCTGAGCGATCTCGACGCCGCCACGCAGCAGAACGCGGCCCTGGTCGAGGAAAGCTCGGCATCCGCCGCCTCGCTCGCCGAGCAGGCGGGCCAGCTCGTCGACGTGGTGGCGAGCTTCCACGGCGACGGGACCGCGAAGCCGGCGAAGCCCGTCGCCGCCCCGGCCGAGGAGAAGCCCAGGGCGGAAAAGACCGCGCCCGCGAAACCGGGCACGCGCGATTCCGACTGGGACGAGGAGTTCTAGGCCGTCTTGCCGATCATCCGGCCGAGCGGCTTGCCGGCGAAGATGTGCATGTGCAGGTGCGGCACTTCCTGATTGCCGTCGGTCCCGCAGTTCGACAGCACGCGATAGCCGTTTTCCGCGACGCCGAGCTGGCGCGCCACGTCGCCGACCGCCTTCAGGAAGGCGCCCTGCTCGGCCACGCTGGCCTTGGCGGTGAAATCGTCCATCGACACGTAGGCGCCCTTCGGGATCACCAGCACGTGGACGGGCGTCTGCGGCGCGATGTCGTGGAAGGCGAGCACGTGCTCGTTCTCGTAGACCTTCCTGCACGGGATCTCGCCGCGAAGGATCTTCGCGAAAACGTTGTTCGGGTCGTAGGCCATATCCGTCTCAATCTTCATCGTCGGGACCGCGCGACGCCTTCTCGGCGATGCCCGACATGCCGGCGCGGCGCGCCAGCTCGTCCCAGATCTCGTGCGGCTCGATATGCGCGTCGGCCCACAGCACGAGCAGGTGGTACATGAGGTCGGCGCTTTCGTCGACGAGACGCTTGCGGTTGTTGCGGATCGCCTCGATGACGACCTCGACCGCCTCCTCGCCGACCTTCTGCGCGATCTTCTTGGTGCCCTTCTGGAAGAGCTTGGCCGTGTGCGACACTTCGGGATCGGCGTTGCGCCGGCTCTCGATCGTGCGGAACAGCCGCAGCAGGATGTCGTCGGCGTTCTGGGACGGTTGGGTCATGGGCATGGACGGAAAAATGGCAGAGCGGGGCGGCGAACTCAAGCCGGGCGCACCGGCACGCCGGCGGCGGCCAGATGCGCCTTCACCTGCGCGATCGTGTAGGTGCCGAAATGGAAGACCGACGCGGCCAGCAGGGCCGCCGCGTGGCCCTCGCGCACGCCGCCGGTGAAATGGTCGAGGCTGCCCACCCCGCCCGACGCGATGACGGGCACCGAGACCGCGTCGGCGATGGCGCGCGTCAGTTCCGTGTCGTAGCCGGCCTTCGTGCCGTCGCGATCCATCGAGGTGAGCAGGATTTCCCCCGCCCCCAGCTCGACCATCCGCTTCGCCCAGCCGATCGCCTCCAGCCCCGTCGGGTTGCGGCCGCCGTGGGTGAACACCTCGAACCGGCCCGGCGCCACGCGCTTGGCGTCGACCGCGACGGTCACGCACTGGCTGCCGAACTTCTCGGCCGCCTCGCGCACGAATTCGGGCCGCGTGACGGCCGCCGTGTTGATCGACGCCTTGTCGGCACCCGCGAGCAGCAGCCTGCGGATGTCGTCCACGGTGCGCACGCCGCCGCCGACCGTCAGCGGCATGAAGCAGCGCGCGGCCGTGCGCGCGACGACGTCGTAGATCGTCTCGCGGTTCTCGTGGCTGGCGGCGATGTCGAGGAAGCAGAGCTCGTCGGCCCCCGCGGCGTCGTAGGCGGCGGCCGCCTCGACCGGATCGCCCGCATCGACGAGATCGACGAAATTCACGCCCTTGACCACGCGGCCGTTCTTGACGTCGAGACAGGGGATGATGCGGATCTTCAGCATCAGGCGGCGTCCAGCAGCCTGACGGCCGCGGCGAGATCGATGCGCCCGTCGTAGAGCGCGCGCCCCGAGATGACGCCGACGATGCCGTCAGCAGCGCGGGCCTTCAGCGCCGAAAGATCGGCGAGCGAGGAAACCCCGCCCGACGCGATCACCGGGATGCCGCAGGCTTTCGCCAGTGCGGCCGTCGCCTCGACGTTCGGCCCGCCCATCGCGCCGTCGCGTTCGATGTCGGTATAGACGATGGCGGCCACGCCCGCGTCGACGAACTTCTTCGCGAGGTCGACGGCGCGCACGTCGGAGGTTTCCGCCCAGCCTTCGACCGCGACGCGTCCGCCGCGCGCGTCGATGCCCACGACGATGCGCCCCGGCCAGTCCTTGCAGGCCTGCCGGACGAGCCCGGGATTGCGCAGCGCCACCGTGCCGAGGATCACGCGCGCCACACCCGCGTTGAGCCAGGCGCCGATGCCCGCCGCATCGCGAATGCCGCCGCCGAGCTGGACGGGCACCCTCACCGCATCGAGGATCGCGCGCACGGCGGGCGCGTTGGCGGGCGCGCCCGCGAACGCGCCGTCGAGGTCGACGACGTGGATCCAGCGGCAGCCCGCCGCGGCGAACTTGCGCGCCTGGTCGGCCGGATCGTCGTTGAAGGTCGTGGCGGCCGACATCTCGCCGCGCAGCAGGCGCACGCACTTTCCGCCCTTGAGGTCGATGGCCGGGAACAGGATCATGGATTCCACGCGAGGAAGTTCGAGACGAGACGCAGGCCGATGGCCTGGCTCTTCTCGGGATGGAACTGCGTGCCGAAGATGTTGTCCTTGAGCACGGCGGCGACGATCGGGCCGCCATAATCGGCCGTCGCGAACACGTGTGCGCGGTCGTCCGGCACGAAATGGTACGAGTTCGCGAAATAGACGTGCGCGTCCTTCGGCCAGCCGGCCGTGAGCGGATGTTCGCGGAAATCGAGCGCGTTCCATCCCAGCTGCGGCAGCTTCAGCGCCGGATCGGACGGCGTCATGCGGCGCGTCTCGCCCGCGATCCAGCCAAGCCCCTCGTGCGTGCCGTATTCGAGCCCGCGCGTGGCCAAGAGCTGCATGCCCACGCAGATGCCGAAGAAGGGAACCGCGCGCTTCAGCACGGAATCCCCGAGCGCTTCGACCATGCCGGGAACGGCGCGCAGGCCGGCGGCACAGTCGCCGAACGCCCCCTGCCCCGGCAGCACGATGCGGTCGGCCAGCCGCACGGCGACGGGATCGGACGAGATCTCGACCGCGTGGCCCGGGCCCGCCTGGCGTTCGAACGCCTTGGCGGCCGAGCGCAGGTTGCCCGACCCGTAGTCGACGACGACGATCTTCATGCGTGCGC
>JAEUKY010000169.1 GCA_016794005.1 Rhodospirillales bacterium | reverse complement strand
GGCCGGAAAATCGAGCCGGCCGGACTTGCGGAACTCGCCCATCATCGACGCGGTCGTCGCCCCGTCGCGACCGGCAAGCTCGAACACCATGCGCTCGAAGTTGGACGAGACCTGCACGTCCATCGACGGCGACACGGTGGGGGCGACCGCCTCCAGCGCCATGCGGCCGCTGGCGACGGTGCGCGCCATGATGTCGTTACGGTTCGTCGCGACGACGAGCCGGTCGACCGGCAGGCCCATGCGCCTGGCCGCATAGGCCGCGAGGATGTTGCCGAAATTCCCGGTCGGCACGCAGAAGCCGACCTTGCGGTCGGGTGCCCCCAGCGACAAAGCGGCGTGCGCGTAATAGGCGATCTGGGCGGCCACGCGCGCCCAGTTGATCGAGTTGACCGCCGACAGGTTGTGCGCGTCGCGGAAGGCGAGATCGTTGAACATCGCCTTCACGGCGTCCTGGCAGTCGTCGAACGTGCCGTCGAGCGCCACGTTGTGGATGTTCGAGGCCAGCACCGTCGTCATCTGGCGGCGCTGCACGTCCGACACGCGGCCGTGCGGATGCAGCATCACGACGTCGACCGACGCGCGCCCGAGGCACGCCGCGATGGCGGCCGAGCCGGTGTCGCCCGACGTGGCGCCGATCACGGTGACGCGGGCACCGCGCTTCGCCAGCACGTGGTCGAACAGCCGGCCGACGAGCTGCAGGGCGAAATCCTTGAAGGCGAGCGTGGGGCCGTGGAACAGCTCCATCGTCCACAGGCCGGGAGCGAGCTGCTTGAGCGGGGCGACGGCCGGATGGCCGAAGACGCTTTGCGTATACGTCTCGGCGCAGATGCGCTTCAGGTCCGCGTCGGCGATCGTCCCGCCGACGAACGGGCGCATCACGGCATAGACGATGTCGGCGTAGCTCGCGTCGCGCAGCGCACGCCAGTCGGCGGGCGAGAATTGCGGCCAGTGCTCGGGCACGTAAAGGCCGCCGTCGCGCGCGAGGCCGGCAAGCAGCACGTCGTCGAAGGCAAGGACGGGGGCCGTGCCGCGGGTCGAGATATAGCGCAACCGCTTCTCCTCAAAGGCGTCGAGCGGGCGAAGTTAGTGCGCGCGGCCCGCCCGCGCAACGTCGCCGAAAGCCGTTCCGTTACAACGGATTACGAGTCGAGATACCGCGCCTTCAGATGCGCCTTGAAGACCGCGGCGTCGAGCGGGCGGCCGGTGGCGCGCGTGAGTAGCTCGCGCGTCGAGACGAGCGAACCCAGCCCGTGCACGTTCGCGCGCAGCCACGCCATCAGCGGGGCGAAGTCGCCGCGCGAGATCGCGGGCAGGATCGAGGCGTCGGCGCGCTTCGCGGCGTCGAAGAGCTGGGCGGCCGTCATCGCCCCCAGCGTATAGGTCGGGAAATAGCCCCACGAGCCGCCGGGCCAGTGGATGTCCTGCAGGCAGCCGTCGCGGTCGTCGGGCGGGACGACGCCGACGAGCTCCTTCATGCCGTCGTTCCACGCCCCCGGCAGGTCGGCGAGC
>JAEUKY010000148.1 GCA_016794005.1 Rhodospirillales bacterium | reverse complement strand
GCGTCGGGCTGGCGCCGGAACGGCTGCGCCTGGCGCATCGCGCCGAGGAAGCTTTCCAGCGCCGTGCGCTGGTCGCGCATGTCCGGCCGCTGCACGTCGGCATAGTTCGCGATCATCTTGTCCGGCGCCCACGGATCGTTCAGGCCGAACGGCGAACCCAGCGTGCCGTCCGGGTTGAGCTGGAAGTTGCCCGAGATGACGATGTCCTTGAAGCGCGGTGCGCGATAGTCGATCAGCCAGGCCCGGAACACCTGCGCGAGCAGATGGTCGACTTCGCTCTGGCTCAGCTTCTCGCCGACCGGGCCGGCGGGTTCGGCCGGTCGCGTCCGGCCGGCCGACACGCCCGTCTGCGGCGCCGGGCGTTCGTTGGGTGCGAGCAGTCCGTCGCGGCTCTCCGGCACGCGCGGCGGCGCCGGACGCGCGGCCGGCGATGCCGGGCGCGGCGCGCTCGACTGCGGCGCGCTCGCCGCCGTCTCGCGCTGGATCACCGGCGGAGGCGGTGGCGGCGGAGCGGATGCAGCCGGAGCCAGCGGCGGTGGAGGTGGAGGTGGAGGCGCAGGCGGCGGAGCAGGGGGCGGGGGCGGCGGCTCGCGCACCGGTTCGGGTGGCGGCGCGATCTGCACCAGCTCGATCGGGACATAGACCTCCGCCTCGGGCAGCGCACGCGGCTCGAGCCCGATCCAGACCAGCCCGACGAGCGCATGCAGCAGCAGCGACAGCAGCAGTCCGACGACGACGGGCCAGCGCATGCGCAGCGCATCGTCGGATATGCGGAACGTCTCGTGCGTTCCGTCCGGCGGTGCGGCCACGTTCATGCGGCCGGCTCGACTTCGCCGCGCGGCCCGTCCTTCCAGCCGCACAGACGCATCTGCACCTTCATGTGTTCCGGAACCTCGGCGACCGCCTTGACCGGCGTGCGGCGCGGATAGAGCGGCACGCGGATCTCGCGCGCGTGCAGGTGCAGCGTATAGCGCGCCGCGCGCGTGGCGTCGCCGCCATAGACCGGGTCGCCGAGGATCGGACAGCCGATCGCGGCGAGATGGACGCGAAGCTGGTGCGTGCGGCCCGTCTTCGGCTCCAGCGACAGCCAGGACAGCCCGTCGCCCGATCCGATCCGCCGGTACGCGGTCTGCGAGGGCTGACCCTTCGGATCGACGCGCATGTTCCAGCCGGTCTTGCGGTTCTGCTTGGACAGAGGCAGGTCGATGGTTCCTTCGTCCGCCGGCGGCCTGCCGACGACGACGGCCCAATAGACCTTGCGCACCTGGCCGGCCGAGAACAGCCGCCCCAGCTTCGACAGCGCCTTGCGGTTGCGCCCCAGCACGAGGCAGCCGCTCGTGTCGCGGTCGAGCCGGTGGGCAAGATCGGGCGGCTGGGCGTTGCCGAACTGGAGCCCGCCCAGGAAGTCGCGCAGGTTCTCGCCGCCGCTCGGCCCCGCATGGACCGCGAGGCCGGCCGGCTTGTCGAGGATCAGCATCAACCCGTCGCGATAGAGCAGGCGGGATTCGAGTTCCTGCGGCGTCATGGCGGGCAAGCTACACTCTTCGCTGGCGATATGCGAAGGGCTCGCTAAGGTGCTGGTTCCGTTGCAGGAGACCCGATTCCGATGGGCAACACGGCCCAGAACGACCTCAAGGGCGCCTTCTACATCGTCGGCGGCGCCGTCTGTTTCGGCGTGTGCGGCGGTCTCATCAAGCACCTGACGGCCGACATGTCGGCCGGGATGGCGGGCTTCCTGCGGCATGTGTTCGCGCTGCCGTTCTTCCTGCCGATGATCTGGCGCCGGGGCTGGGGATCGGTCGCGACGACGCGCCCGCTCGGCCACTTCCTGCGCGGGGCGGCCGGCTTCGGCAGCTTCATGATGTTCGTCGTGGCGCTGACGCACATGCGGATGGGCGACGCGTTCGCGCTCTCCTACACGACGCCGTTCTGGTCCTTCCTGATCGCAGTACTGGTCTTCGGCGAGCGGCTGGGTGCTGCCCGCGTGGCGGCGACGGCGATCGGGTTCGCGGGCGTGCTGATGCTGGTGAAACCGGCCGGCGACTTCAACGCCTACGCGCTCGTGGCGCTGGCCAGCGCCTCGCTGACGTCGGTGGCGATGATGATGGTCAAGCAGCTCTCCGCGACCGAGCCGCCGGACCGCATCGCGTTCTGGTTCATTCTTGCCGGCATTCCGCTCGGCGCTCCGCTCGCCGCATTCGCGTGGACGCCGCCCGGCGTCGACGACGTCGTTCCGCTCGTCCTGCTGGGCGCGCTGACGTGGCTCGGACAGCGCTGCCTGTCGCGCGGCTACGCACTCGGCCAGTTCTCGAAGATGGCGCCGCTGGTCTATGTCCAGGTGGCCGTCGCCACGGCGATCGGAATTTTCGCCTTCGGCGAGGTTCCCGACCTTATGGCCGTCGCCGGGATGGTGCTGATCGCGGCCGGCGCCATCGCGGTCGTCCGGCCGGCCGCCTAGTTCACTTCCAGACGACTTCCTTGACGGTCTTCTTCTTCGGCTCGACGGCGGGTGCAGGCGCCTTCGCCGCGATGGCGGCCGCGGCCGATTTGGTGCCGCCGAGGCGGTTCAGGATCGACGACATCGTCATGCTGTTCTTCTGCTTGATCGCCACGCCCTCGGCCGTCTCGGCAACGCGCTTGCGCTGGTAGACGGGCAGGGCGTCGAACGTGCGGCGCGCGCGGTCGATATTGATCGTCGTCGGGCGTTCCGCCGCCAGCTTGACGAACTGGTGGATCTTGGAATGCTCGCCGAGAATCTGGCCCACGGACGACGCCAGAATGTGGAGCGCCGCCTTGTCGACCTGTTCCTTGGCTTCTTCCGAGTCCATAGGGGATGACTTTACCGCGATTTCGCGCACAACATCAACGAACTGACTTCGATTCCGGGGGACCTAAAATGCTGACGATCCTGCTTCTCGTATGCTCGAACGTGTTCATGACGTTCGCCTGGTACGGCCATCTCAAGTATCCGCACTGGCCGCTGTGGCAGGCGGTTCTCGTCAGCTGGGGCATCGCCTTCATCGAATACTGCCTTGCCGTGCCCGCGAACCGGTACGGCTACGGCACCTTCACGGGCGTGCAGCTCAAGACGATCCAGGAGATCGTCACCCTGGCGGTTTTCGCCGTTTTCGCGATCGTCTGGCTCGGCGAAGGGCTGAAATGGAACCATCTGGCGGCTTTCGCCTGCCTCGTGGGAGCCGCGTTCTTCATCTTCTGGGAGTGAAAAGAAAAGCCGGCTTGCAAAGACCCGGAGGGTTCTGCAAGCCGGCGGACCAGGCCAAGGGACCAGCTCGACCTTGGAAGTTTCAACATGGAGGCCGGTAAGGGAACCGGCTGAACATCGTGAGAGTATTTAAAACTAATTTTAGGCAAATGTCAAAGTGATTTTATGTGAATTTATATAAATCCCGAACTCGATTTATAACTCATTATATTTCAATATATTATTCGATATTCCTAACGTTCATCCGGTTTGCCGACATCCGGAAATCTCGGTTAGGGTAGGGCATGAAACTACGGAATCTCGCATCGATCCTCGTTCTCCTGATCCTGGCCGGGCCAGCGCTGGCACAATCCGGACCGACGCCGAAGTCCTATACGGACTGCGATGCGCTCTACGAGCGGGAACTCAAGAAGGCGGCGGCGCAGACGGGAAAAAACCTGCGCGAAACCCAGCGTCTTGCGGGCCTTCAGCGCCTGCGCTGCGACCGCGCCGTCGAGCGCAAGAACATCATGGATCGCGCGAAAGGCGCCAACCGGCCCGGCGGCCGTTAGGAACGCGTCAGTCCGGCTTGTCGTCGAAGCGCAGCAGGCGCGGGGCACGCTCGATGACGACCTCGAGGATCTGCTCGGCGGCGACCAGATCGGCGCGCGTACGCTCGTTCAGCCGGTTCACGTAGCGGTCGCTCTCGATCCGCTCCTTCGCGTGGTAGAGGCTGCGCAGCTCGGACTTGAACACATCGCGCGCACCCAGCGGCAGTTCCTTCTTCTCCGCCAGAATGCGCAGGAAATGCAGGCTTGCCGTGACGATCGAGGAGAGCATGAAGGCGGTCAGTTCGTCGAACTTCTCGGCCAGCGCCGCCGCCTTCTCGTCGCGCAGGCGCTTCAGCTTGTACTCGATGACGATGGCGAGCGTGTCGAAGTCGTCGACGACCTCGCGGAACGCCACATAGGCCTTGAACTTGTCGTCGTTCGCCTCGTTGGCCGCCTGCTGGGCCGCGAGGATCACCCGCGTGGCGCCGCGCTCCAGCGCCACCAGCATCTCGCGCACCTTGGCGATGACGAGTTCGTTCTCGCGGTCCATCTGGGAGCTGGACAGCATCAGGCCGCTCCGCCGACTTCGAGCTGCAACAGGCTCGGCGCGCGCTCGATGATGACGCCGAGGATCTCCTCGGCCGTCTCGATGTCCTTGGCGGCGCGCGACGAGATCTTGTTCTTGAAGCGGTCCATTTCGAGAAGCTGTTTCACCCGGTAAAGGCTACGCAGCTCGGAAAGGAAGATGTCCTTCGAGCCGAGCGGCAGTTCGTTCCGATTCGCAAGGATACGCAGGAAATGGAGGCTCGTCTGCAAGGTCGCGGACAGCATGAAAAGCGTCAGTTCCTCGAACTGCGCCTCCAGCGCCTTGTCGCGGCCGCCGCGCAGGTTCTTCAGGCGGTACTCGATGACGATCGCCAGCGTGTCGAAGTCGTCGCAATGCCCCCGGAACTTCGCGTAGATGCCGAACTCCTCCTGCGCGATCGCGCCGGATACTTCCTTGGCCGCCGAGATCACGTGATCGGCGTGGCCTTCGAGGGCGGACAGGAGCTGTTCGACCTCGCGCCGCGTGTGTTGGGTGGCAGGTCTCACGGGGGCTGGGGGATCCGGCTTCGAGGGGAGGGCGACGGCGCAGGATGGCCCAGCATGCGCCGTCCGCGCAACGCTTTCGGCCGCGCGCCGGTCCCGCTAGTCTGTCGTCATGCCAAGGGCAAGGGCCGGCGATTTCGGCGCAAAACAGCAGTTGATCCGCGACCGCGCGGCCGAACTCTTCGCGTCGCGCGGCTTCGCGGCGACGTCGACGGCCGACGTGGCGCAGGCGTGCGGAATCTCGAAGGGCCTGATCTGGCACTATTTCGAGTCGAAAGAGGCCATTCTGTTCGACCTGCTGCACGCGCATGTCGACGCGCTCGATGCGGCGGCGACCGCGGCGCTTGCGGAATCGGCCGATCCGCGCGCCCAGCTCAGGGCGTTCCTGCGCGCGCACCTGCGGCTCTACGCGAATGCGCGGGCCCGTCACGTGCTCCTGGTCAGCGCGCTGGAAAGCCTGGCGCCGCGCCAGCGCGGCATCATCGTCGCCAAGCAGCGGCGGCTGGTGGAGACGGCGGCCGGCCTGCTGGCGCGCGTCGCACCGGCACTGAAGGGAAATCCGGCGCTTCGCTGGCCGGCGGCGATGGGCCTCTACGGCTTCATCAACTGGACATATACGTGGTTCGACCCGGACGGGCCGACCACGCCCGAGGCCTTCGCCGACTTCGCCTGCGCGACATTCCTGTCGGGCATCGAAGCCGCCGCGAAGACCCCGGCGTAGCGGATCACACGCCCGACGGAAGCTTGCGCAGCTCGGCCGGCGGCAGGAACGCGTTGGTGTAGATCAGGTCGTTCGCCGGAACCTGCGGGATGCTGAACGTCTCGCACAGCGCCACGATGTTCTTGGTCAGGCGTGCCGCATCGACGTGCCCGATGCCGTTCGCGCGCGTCGTCGGCGTGGCGATCGACTGCTCGAGCACCATCTGGTAACGCGGCAGTTCGACTTCCATCGTGTTGAGCGGCTGGCGGCGGACCGCCGCCTGGATCGAGGCGCGCGGGTCGGCCATCATCGCCTGCATCGAGCGCGCGGTCGCGCGCGCGAAGCCGCGGGCGATTTCCGGGCTCTTCTCGAGGAAGTCCTTGCGCGCGAAGATCGTCGAGCCGAACAGGTCGATGCCGACGCTGGCGTAGGAGATCCACCCGATCTGGTCGAGCGGCACGCCGGCGCGAACCATGTTGAGCGCGACGGACGACACGAAGCCCGTGGCGCCCTGCGCCTCGCCGCGGACCACGAGCGTCTCGCGCAGCGGGAAGTCGATATGGCGCAGCGTCACCTTCGACGGGTCGATCCCGGCCGCGCGCGCGAACAGCGGGAACATCTGGCGGCCGGCGTCGGGCTCGGGTGCCGCGAGGGTCTTGCCCTCGATGTCCTTGGCCGACCTGATGACGCCCTTCTTGAACACGATGCCGTGCTGGAGGAGGTCCCACAGCACGAAGAACGAGGTGACGGCCGTGGCCGGGTTGGTCGCGGTGAAGCGCGCCAGCGTCCCGAAATCGCCGAAGCCGATGTCGTAGGTGCCCTGCGCCACGCGCGTCACGGCCTGGCCGGAACCGGCACCGCCGTCGACCTGCACGTCGAGCCCTTCGTCGGAGAAGAAGCCCTTCTCTACGCCGTAGAGGAAGTTCGACTGCGGTCCCCAGAAATCGACGTCCAGCGTGAATTTCACGCGGGTCTTGGCCTGGGCGAGGGCGGGGGCGGCGAGCGCGCCGGCAGCAGCGACACCGGCAAGGCCGAGGCCGAACGTGCGGCGGGAGAACGGACGGGTCATGGAGGGAACGCCTTTCGTCGGAGGATCGGGACGCATGGCGCGTCCGCGACCCACCGGCTTGCAAGCGCAGGGCCAGCCCTCCGTCCGGAACCCTGCCCCTAGGCGCGCCTCGCTGCCGAAAATCCCGGCATCACGCGCCGAGGACTTGGGCAAACTGGGCCGGGTCGACATTGCCGCCCGAGGCGACCGCGACGACCGTCTTGCCCTTGATCGGGTACTTGCCGCTGAGCACGCTTGCCACCGCCACGGCACCGCCCGGTTCCAGCACGAGCTTCAGTTCCAGAAAGGCCGTCGCCATCGCGGCGCGCGCCTCGTCGTCGCTGACGGCGAGCCCGCCCTTCAGTAGCCGCTTGTTGAGCGCGAATGTCATCTCGCCGGGCGTGGCCGCGAGCAGCGCATCGCAGATCGAACGCGCTTTCGGATCGTTCGATTCGCGCCTGCCGCTTTCGAGGCTGCGCTTCGTGTCGTCGAAGTCTTTCGGTTCGGCCGAATAGACGGGAACATCCGGCATGGCCTGCGACAGCGCCAGCGCGGTACCCGACACGAGCCCGCCGCCGCCGCAGCACACGATGACCGCGTCGGGCGCGATGCCCAGCGCGCCGCACTGCTCGGCGATCTCCAGTCCGATCGTACCCTGGCCGGCGATGATATCCGGATCGTCGTAGGGCCGCACGAGCGTGGCGCCGTGCTTCGCCTGAAGCTCGAGCCCCATCGCCTCGCGGTCTTCGGTGTAGCGGTCGTAGGGGACGACCGTGGCGCCGTACTCCTTCGTGCGCGCGATTTTGATCACAGGCGCATCCTTCGGCATGATGATCCAGGCCGGAATGCCGAGCATCTTCGCCGCCGCCGCGACACCCTGCGCATGGTTGCCCGACGAGTACGCCACGACGCCGTTCGCGCGCGCCGCCTGCGGAATCTGGCTCAGCTTGTTGTACGCACCCCGGAACTTGAACGAACCCGTGCGCTGCAACGGCTCGGCCTTGACCAGCAGCCGGCCGCCGAGTTTCTCGTCGAGCGCGGGCGAGCCGAGAAGCGGCGTGCGCACCGCGTGGCCTTCGATGCGGCGGGCTGCGGCGCGCACGTCCTCGAAAACGGGGAGTTCAGATTTCGTTGCGGCGGAGGAAGTCATCGATGGCCTCGATACTGGCGGGTTCTTCGAGCGACGGCGTGTGCCCGACGCCGGGCAGCTCGATCTGCGCCATGTCGGGTTTGGTCCGCTTCATGCGGGCGAAAGTCTCGGGCGAGAGCACGTCGGAAGCGCCCCCGCGGACGGCGAGGATAGGCAGGTGCGCCACCGATTTCCAGAGCGCCCAGAGATCGAGATCGGGATCGACGCCACGGCGAACCGCCTTATGAAGGTCCACGTCCCAGTCGAAGTGGAGCAGCCCGTCCGGGCCCTCGCGATAGGTGTTCTTCGCCACGCGGATCCAGCCGGCTTCGTCGGCGACCGACAGGTTCGGCAGCAGCTTGCGAAGATGCAAGGCTGCCGTCGGCCAGTCGGTCTGCGGCCGGTCGACCGAGATATAATCGAGGATGCGCGCCTGTCCGTCGGCCGCGATGTCCGGGCCGACGTCGTTGACGATCAGCCCCGCGATCGACGCGGGCATCGCGGCCCCCATCGCCATGCCGAGCAGGCCGCCCATCGACGTTCCGATCGCGACGAACCTGTGGAGGCGCTCGATCGCCAGCAGTGCGCGCAGGTCGTCGAAATAGAAGGACGGATCGTACGTCCGCCAATCCGCCGCATGCTCCGACCGCCCGCGACCGCGCAGGTCCGGGCAAACGACGCGCCGTCCGCTTTCGCAAAGGCGCGCTGCGACGGCGGCGAAATCGCCGGAGTGGCGCGTGAGGCCGGGCAGGCAGAGGACGGGCAGGGCCGACGCAATCGCCGGCTCGAAGACGCGATAGAAAAGCTTCAACCCGTCGCTGGACGTGTAGTGGCGCTCGAAATTCAAGCGCGCTCCTCGGCCTTCGCCTGATCCCACAGCGCGTCCATCTCGGCGAGATCGGACTGCGCGGGCGTCTTGCCGCGCTCGGCCAGCAGCGCCTCGATTCGCCCGAAGCGGCGCTCGAACTTCGCGTTCGCGCGCCGCAGCGCCGTCTCGGCGTCCACGCCCGCGAGCCGGCCGACATTGACGACGGCAAACAGCAGATCGCCGATTTCCTCCTCGATCGCGTCCCGGCGCGGACTGCCGAGTTCGGCGCCGACCTCCTCGACTTCCTCCGCGACCTTTTCCAATGCCAGCTTCGCGTCGCCCCAGTCGAAGCCGACGCGGCTCGCCCGCTTCTGCAGCTTCTGCGCGCGCATCAGGGCCGGGAAGGCGACCGGCACGCCGTCGAGAACGCCGGCTTCCGCGTCCTTCGCCTTGCGTTCGTGCGCCTTGAGCGTTTCCCACGCCTCGGTCTGTGCGCCGGAATCCCTGATCTCGCGCGTGCCGAACACGTGCGGATGGCGGCGGACCATCTTGTCGGCGAGGTCCGCCGCGACCGCCTCGAAATCGAAATGGCCGGCTTCCTCAGCCATGCGCGCGTGGAAGACGACCTGGAACAGCAGGTCGCCGAGTTCCTCGCGCAGGGCGCCCATGTCGTTCTTCTCGATCGCGTCGGCCACCTCGTAGGCTTCCTCGATCGTGTACGGCGCGATCGTCGCGAAGTTCTGCTCGACGTCCCACGGACAGCCTTCGGTCCTGTGGCGCAGGCGCGCCATCACGGCGAGCAGACGGGCCATGGGCGAGGGGTCGGCGACTGTCGTCATGCGGGTTCGATCCGGCGGGCAGGGGGAAGGGGCGCTTGTCGCAAACCTAGGCAGGCGTCAGGCGCTTGTCGAGCCGGGCGGCAGCCGTTTGCGATCGAACGCGGCCCCGTCGATCGCGGCACCGCGCATGTCCGCGCGTTCGAGGCGCGCACCGGTGAAATCGGCCGCGCGCAGGTCGCTGTCGATGAAGGCCGCGTCGTTGAGATTGGCGTGCGCGAAGCGCGCACCGCCGCAATAGGCGGCCGAGAACGACGCTTCGGCCGCTTCGGCCCCGTAGAAATCCGCGTTCTCGATCACGGCAAGCTGGAAATCCGAGCGGACAAGCTTCGTTCCCGCAAGGTTCGTTCCGCACAGATAGGCACCCTTGAAGCTGGCACCCGTGAAGTCGCCGTCCGACAGGTCGTAGCCGGACAGGTTCGTGCCGGCCAGCGACAGCCGCGCGTTGGGCGGATCGTTGGCACGCACCCGCCGGCCGAGAACGGACACGGCCGCCTGCACGTCGGTTGCCGGCGTCCGGTAGACCTTTTCGGGCGGCGGCGCCTGATAGGCGCCATCGACCAGTGCGGGGACCGGGGCCGGGCAGCGGTCGCGCACGAAGGCCGCCAGCGTCTGGACGATCGGTCCCTGATCCTTCGGCCGCTCGCGGGCGTGGCGTTCCAGCGTGTAGATGGCGCCGACCCGGATCTGGACCTGG
>JAEUKY010000137.1 GCA_016794005.1 Rhodospirillales bacterium | reverse complement strand
GAGTTCCTCGAATTCTCGAAGGCGCGCGGCAACGACCTGTCGACGCCGATGCCGGCCTACGGCTTCGCGGGACTCAAGCCGGGCGATCGCTGGTGCCTGTGCGCCGCGCGCTGGCAGGAAGCTTTCGAGGCCGGCATGGCGCCGAAGGTCGTGCTTGCTTCGACGCACGTCGCCACGCTCGATGTATGCAGTCTCGACGACCTGAAGGCCCACGCCATCGACCGGCTGTGACGAGGTGCGGCTTGACTTGCACAGTGTCGGCGCGTGAAATGCGCGCTTCGAATTCAACCCCTTGGAAGGGAACGACATCCATGCGCATGAAACTCGGATTCGCCGCGGCAGCCGCCATTTCGGTAGCGCTCGGTTTCGGCGGCGCCGCCACGGCGCAGACGCCGCGCGACACGATCGTCATGGCCAAGCAGATCGACGACATCATTTCGATGGATCCGGCCGAATCGTTCGAGTTCTCGGGCTCGGAAGTCGTCGCGAATCTCTACGACCGCCTGATCGGCTACGACCTCAACGACGTCACGAAGCTCAACGGCGAGCTCGCCACGAGCTGGTCGGTCGGCGCGGACGGCATGACCTACACCTTCAAGATCCGCCAGGGCGTGAAGTTCCACTCCGGTAACCCGGTGACGGCCGAGGACGCGGCCTGGTCGATCCAGCGCGCGGTCATCCTCAACAAGTCGCCCGGCTTCATCCTGACGCAGTTCGGCCTCAACAAGGACAACGTGCGCGACAAGGTGAAGGCGACCGCACCCGACACGCTCGTCATCGTCACCGACAAGGCCTATGCGCCGACGTTCTTCTACTACTGCCTCACCGCCCCGGTCGCGGCGGTGGTCGACAGCAAGCTCGTCCAGGCGAACGTCAAGGACGGCGATTTCGGCAACGCGTGGCTGAAGCAGAACTCGGCGGGCTCGGGCGCCTACCGGCTGCGCGTCTGGCGCGCGTCCGACCAGTACACGCTGGAAGCCAACAAGAACTGGTTCCGCGGCGCTCCGAAGAACAACCGCGTGATCGTGCGCCACATTCCCGAGACGGCCACGCAGCGCCTGCTGCTGGAGAAGGGCGACGTCGACTATGCGCGCGACCTGCTCAAGGACGACCTCGCCACGCTGCGCAACAATCCCAAGTACACGGTGCTGAGTGGCACGAAGGGCGCCATCCTCTATCTGGGTCTCAACCAGAAGAACGCCAATCTGGCGAAGCCCGAAGTGCGCGAAGCGCTGAAGTGGCTGACGGACTACGACTCGATCGAGCGCAACCTGACCGCCGGCAAGTTCAAGACGCATCAGGCCTTCCTGCCGGTCGGCTTCCTCGGCGCCATCGACGACAAGCCCTACAGGTTCGACCTCGCCAAGGGCAAGGCGCTGCTGGCGGCCGCGGGCCTGCCCAACGGCTTCTCGATCACGATGGACGTGCGCACCGTCTCGCCGATCCAAGACATCGCGCAGGCGCTCCAGGCGCAGTGGGCGCAGGCCGGCATCAAGCTCGAGATCATCCCGGGCGACGGCCGGCAGGTGCTGACCAAGTACCGCGCGCGCAACCACGACATCTTCATCGGCCAGTGGGGGCCGGACTACCAGGACCCGCACACCAACGCCGAGACCTTCGCGATCAATCTCGAC
Source organism: Rhodospirillales bacterium (assembly GCA_016794005.1). GTDB lineage: Bacteria > Pseudomonadota > Alphaproteobacteria > CACIAM-22H2 > CACIAM-22H2 > Tagaea. Next base: position 1,083 of record JAEUKY010000137.1, on the reverse strand, counting down.
AACACCGACGACGCGCGCTCCAAGACGCTCGCGTGGCGCAACGCCTGGGACATCCCCGGCATGAGCCGCACGACGCAGGCCGCCGTGCTCGAGCAGGATCCGGCCAAGCGCCGCACGACCTACGAGGCCGTCCAGCGCGAGCACCAGAAGGTCTCGCCCTTCGTGATCATGGCCCAGCAGATCGAGACGGCGGTCAGCAGGGCCAATGTCGGCGGCCTCCTGATCGGGCCGTCGTTCGACAACAACTACTATCACGAGATCGCGAAGAAGTAGGGTGACGACGACTGCCGAGACGGCGAAGAAGCGCTGGAGCCGCGCGGGCTCCGCTTCCGCCGGCCTCGCCCGCGACGTCGCCGCGACCGCAACCATGGTCGCGGCGACGCTCCTCGGGCTTCTCCTGATCACGTTCTTCATCGGACGCGTCGTGCCGATCGACCCGGTGCTCGCCGCCGTCGGCGACCGCGCGCCGGCCGAGGTTTACGAGCGCGTGCGCCTCGAACTCGGCCTCGACCTGCCGCTGTGGCAGCAGTTCTGGATCTATCTGCAGAAGGCCGCGACCGGCGATTTCGGCCGCTCGGTGCTGACGTCCAACAGCGTCATCGACGACATCGTGCGCGTCTTCCCGGCGACCGTGGAGCTTGCCACGCTCGGCACGCTGATCGGCGTCGTGTTCGGTATCCCGATGGGCGTGGCGGCCGCCGTCTACCGCGACCGCTGGCCCGACCAGCTCGTGCGCGTGTTCGGCCTCGTCGGCTATTCGGTCCCGGTCTTCTGGCTCGGCCTGATGGGGCTTCTCGTGTTCTACGCCCAGCTCGGCCTCGTCGCCGGGCCGGGGCGCCTGTCGACCGGCTTCGAGGACATCGTCGATCCGGTCACCGGCATCGTGCTGCTCGATTCCGCGATGGCGGGCGAATGGGAAGTGTTCCACGACGCGATCCGGCATCTGACGCTGCCGGCCTGCCTGCTCGGCTATTTCAGCCTCGCCTATATCAGCCGCATGACGCGCAGCTTCATGCTCGAACAGCTCCGCCAGGAATACGTCATCGCGGCGCGCGTGAAGGGCCTGTCGGAATTCCGCGTCGT
>JAEUKY010000130.1 GCA_016794005.1 Rhodospirillales bacterium | reverse complement strand
GAACGTCAGCAGCAGCGTGCGGATGTGGCTGCCGTCCACGTCGGCGTCCGTCATGATGACGATCTTGTGGTAGCGGCACTTCTCGACGTCGAATTCCTCGGTGCCGATGCCGGTACCGATGGCCGTCACGAGCGTGCCGATTTCCGCCGACGACAGCATCTTGTCGAGGCGCGCGCGCTCCACGTTCAGGATCTTGCCCTTGATCGGCAGGATCGCCTGGTTGGCGCGGTTGCGCCCCTGCTTGGCCGAGCCGCCGGCGGAATCGCCTTCGACGATGAAGATTTCCGACTTCGCGGGGTCGCGCTCCTGGCAGTCGGCGAGCTTGCCCGGCAGCGAGGCCATGTCGAGCGCGCCCTTGCGGCGGGTGAGCTCGCGCGCCTTGCGCGCGGCTTCGCGCGCGGACGCCGCCTCGACGATTTTCTGGACGATGCGCTTGGCGTCGGCCGGGTGTTCCTCGAACCACTGCTGGAGCTTGTCGTTGCAGATCTGCTCGACGACGGGGCGTACCTCGGAAGAGACCAGCTTGTCCTTGGTCTGCGACGAGAATTTGGGATCGGGCACCTTGACCGACAGCACGCAGGTGAGGCCCTCGCGCGCGTCGTCGCCGGTCAGCGCCACCTTTTCCTTCTTGCCCGCGTTTTCGCCCGCCACGCGCGCGATCGTGCGCGTGAGCGCGCCGCGGAACCCGGCGAGGTGCGTGCCGCCGTCCTTCTGCGGGATGTTGTTCGTGAAGCACAGCATCGTCTCGTGGTAGGCGTCGGTCCATTCCATCGCCACTTCGACCGTGATTCCGTCCTTCTCGCCCTTCATCGAGACGGGCGCATGCAGCGCCTGCTTCGAGCGGTCGAGATACTTCACGAACGCCTCGATGCCGCCCTCGTAATGCAGCTCGACGCGCTTGGGCTCCACGCCGCGCTCGTCCGCGAGCACGAGGCGCACGCCGGAATTGAGGAAGGCGAGTTCGCGCAGGCGGTGTTCGAGCGTGTCGTAGTCGAACACGGTCTTCGTGAAGGTCTCGGTCGAAGGCAGGAAGGTCACTTCCGTGCCGCGCTGGTCGCCGGCCGGGCCGATCTCGGCGAGCGGGGCGACCGCCTCGCCGTGGCGGAACTGCATCGAATAGGCCTTGCCCGAGCGCCAGATGCGCAGGGTCAGCAGCGAGGACAGCGCGTTGACGACCGACACGCCCACGCCGTGCAGGCCGCCCGAGACCTTGTAGGAGTTCTGGTCGAACTTACCGCCGGCGTGGAGCTGGGTCATGATGACCTCGGCCGCCGACACGCCTTCCTCGGGATGGATGTCGGTCGGGATGCCGCGGCCATTGTCGCGCACCGTGACCGAACCGTCGGCGTTGAGCACGACCTGGATCGCGTCGCACCAGCCGGCGAGCGCCTCGTCGATCGCGTTGTCGACGACCTCGTAGACCATGTGGTGCAGGCCGGTCCCGTCGTCGGTGTCGCCGATATACATGCCCGGGCGCTTGCGCACGGCGTCGAGGCCGCGCAGCACCTTGATGGAATCGGCACCGTACGCGGCGGACGCGTCCTCGATGCTCTTGGTGGGGATGTGCTTGTCGGGCTGGGTCATCTCGGGTCGTCCTTCAGGCGGGAACCACGCCGCCGGCCTCGACGCGCAGCATGTGCGCGCGTCCGGCCAGCGGGGCGAATGCGTCCTCGTCGGCACCGGTCGCCCAGAACTGGGCGCCGAGGGCTGCGAGTTCGTCGAACAGGTGCGCGCGGCGCGCGGGGTCGAGATGGGCCGCGATTTCGTCGAGCAGCAGCACGGGTGGGGCACCCCGCTCGGCCGCAAGCTCGCGCGCATAGGCGAGGATCAGCGAGACCAGCAGCGCCTTCTGCTCGCCGGTCGACAGGCGTGAAGCGGGCGCGTCCTTCTCGGCCCAGCGCGCGGCGAGATCGCCGCGATGCGGGCCGAAGGCGGTCGTGCCGTTTTCGGCGTCGGTGCGGCGATTGGCGGCGAGGATGTCGCGCGCGCGTTCTTCCAGCGCCAGGGCCGGCATCTCGGCGCACAGGCGCTCGATCTCGCCGGTCAGCGTCAGGGCGGGCGTGGGGAACGGGCCGACATTGGCGCGCGCGGCGCGGTCGAGGCGCGCCACGGTCTGCGCGCGCGCGATCGCGATGGCGACGCCGTGCCGGGCAAGCGATTCTTCCAGCGCGCCGAGCCACGCCGCGTCGCCATTGCCTTCGGCCAGCAGGCGCGCGCGTTCGCGCAGCGAATGGTCGTAGGCCGCGACCTGCCCGGCATGTTCGGAATCGAACCCGTAGACGAGCCGGTCGAGGAAGCGCCGGCGTGCCCCCGCCCCTTCGGCGAACAGGCGGTCCATCTCGGGCGTGAGCCAGACGACCGACAGGCGGCGCGCAAGCTCGGCCTGGCCGCGCTGCGGCTTGCCGTCGACGCGCACGACGCGCTTGTCGCCCTCGCCGCGCCCGGTCCCCACGCGCACCGTGTCGCCGAAGCTGCGGATCTCGGCCGACACGGCCCACGGGCCCGTACCGCCCGTACGCTCCGGGTCGTGGATGCGCGCGCGCCGCATGCCCTTGCCGGGTGCGAGGAACGAGATGGCTTCCAGAAGGTTCGTCTTGCCCGCCCCGTTGGGCCCGACCAGCGCCACCGGGGCGGCGGGCACGTCGAGGCGCAGGGCCGCGTAGCAGCGGAAATCGGTCAGGTCGAGCCGCAGCACCGCGGCGGGTGCCGATGCGCGCACCGCAGCCGCCGGAAAGGGAACGATCCGGGCCGGAACGGCCGTCACCTCAAACGCGCATCGGCATGAGGACGTAGAGCGCGCTCGGGTCGGCGGCGTCGGCGACAACGGTCGGCGACGCGGCATCGGCCATCTTGAAGGTCGCGTTCTCGCCCTCGATCTGCTCGGCGATGTCGAGCAGGTAGCGCGCGTTGAAACCGATCTCGATCGCCGGGCCCTGGTAGGCGACCTCGATCTCCTCGCTCGCGGTCCCCGCGTCGGGGCTGTTCGCGGTCAGCGACAGCAGGCCCTTCGTGGCGGCGAGCTTCACCGCGCGCGACTTTTCCGTCGAGATGGTGGCCACGCGGTCGACCGCGGCGGCGAACAGCTTGCGGTCGACTTCCATCGACTTGTCGTTGCCCGACGGGATCACGCGCTCGTAGTCCGGGAAGGCGCCGTCGATCAGCTTGGAGACGAGCACGGCGTCGCCGAAGGCGAAGCGCACGCGCGTGTCGGACAGCGACACCTGCACGGCACCGGCCGCCTCGTCGATCAGCTTGCGCACTTCCATGACGGTCTTGCGCGGCAGGATGACGCCGGGAATCTTCGCCGCCCCGTCGGGCAGCGGCATTTCGAGGCGCGCCAGACGGTGGCCGTCGGTGGCGACGGCGCGCAGCACGTCCACGCCGCCCGACTTGGTGGCGTGGATGTAGATGCCGTTGAGGTAGTAGCGCGTCTCCTCGGTCGAGATCGCGAAGCGCGTCTTGTCGATCAGCGTCTTCAGGTCCTCGGCGAGGATCTCGAAGGCGTGCGGCAGTTCGCCCGCGGCCATCTTCGGGAAATCGTCGGCCGGCAGGGCCGCAAGGCTGAAGCTGGAACGGCCCGCGCGCAGCGAGACCTGGCCCTTCTCGGCCGACCATTCGATGCCGACCTGGCTGCCGTCGGGCAGCTTGCGCACGATCTCGTAGAGCGTGTGGGCCTGCACCGTGGTCGAACCGGCCTTCGCGATTTCCGCAGGCACCGTCTCGACGAACGCGACGTCCATGTCGGTCGCGGTCAGCGAAAGCTTGCCCGCCCCGCCCTTCGCGGCGGTGGCTTCGAGAAGCACGTTGGACAGGATCGGGATCGTGTTGCGGCGTTCGACGACGCTCTGGATGTGACCCAGCGCCTTCAGGAGTGCGGCGCGCTCGATGGTGATTTTCATCTCGGGGGCGGTCTCGAAAAAGGGTTTCGCGCGAATCGAATCCGTGGGCCGCGAAGTATACCAGATGGCCCGGATGGCGAAAGCTTCTCGACGCCGCAAAGCTGCGGGAAACGGCCCTTATTTCAACGCTTTGCGCGCGGCCTCGGCGAGCACGATGCGGACGGCCGCCAGTTGCTGGCGAACCCCCATCGAGGCGCAGTTTTCGAGCGCCGGCGGGTCGGCCCGGCGCAGCGCTTCGGCGACCATCTCCGGGCTCGACGGCAGATGGACGAAGCCGCACGGGCGCTTGCCCGCGCGCCCCGTCAGGTGCCACAGCGCGGCATTACACAGGTAAAGCCCGGCATCGTCCGACACGCGCGCCGGGATGCCGGCGGCGAGCAGGCGTTTCACGATCGCGGCGAAAGGCAGGTTCGCGGGCCGCGTGGCCGGGCCCTTGCGGTCGATCCTGCCGGTCGGCCGCTTCCCGTCGTTGTCGGGATAGGGGAATTTGAGGCCGTTATGCGCGACGCGCTCGACGCGCACGCAAGGCTCGCCCGCGGCAAGGCCCAGCGCCACGATCGCGACGGGGTCGGTCTCCTCGATCGCGGCATCCAGCGCGGCTTCGATCCTGGCGATCGACACCGGCAGCACGCGGCCGACGACGCGCGCGTCGCCGAACCATTCGCCGTCGAGGCGTTCGGCCAGCGTCTGCGTGGGATTGGTCTTGTGCGGCCCGAAGCGCTCGAAGCCGGTCAGCAGGATGCGCGGGGCGCGCGCACCCATCAGGCTTCCAGCATGCGGCGCAGCAGCTCGACGTCCTCGCTGAACGCGGCGTCGGCCGCGCGGAGTTCGTCGATTTTCCTTACCGCATGCATCACCGTCGTGTGGTCGCGCCCGCCGAACTTGCGCCCGATCTCGGGCAGCGAGCGGCTGGTGAGCTGCTTGGCGAGATACATCGCGACCTGGCGCGGGCGTGCCACCTGGCGCGCGCGCCGGGGCGAGTGCATGTCCGCGAGCCGGATCGCGAAGTGTTCCGCGACCTTCTTCTGGATCTCCTCGATCGTCACGCGGCGGTCGGACGCGCGCAGCAGGTCGTGCAGCACTTCCTGCGCGCTTTCGAGGCCGATGGGACGGCCCACCAGCGTGGAGTGCGCGACGATGCGGTTGAGCGCGCCCTCGAGCTCGCGGATGTTCGCGACGATCTTGTGGGCGAGGAATTCCAGCACCTTGGGCGGCATCGCCACGCCGAGCTTCTCGGCCTTCGACTGCAGGATGCCCAGGCGCAGCTCGTACGTCGTCGGGTGGATGTCGGCGACGAGGCCCCAGCCGAGGCGCGAACGCACGCGGTCCTCGAGGCCTTCGAGATCGGCCGGGCTCTTGTCGGCCGACAGCACGATCTGCTTGTTCTGGTCGACCAGCGCGTTGAAGGTGTGGAAGAACTCTTCCTGCGTGGCGTCCTTGCCGGCGATGAACTGCACGTCGTCGACCAGCAGCACGTCGACCGAGCGGAACTGCTCCTTGAAGGACATCGTGTCCTTGAAGCGCATCGCGCGGATGAACTGGTACATGAACTTCTCGGCCGACAGGTACAACACGCGGCGCTGCGGATTGCGCTTGCGGATGTGCCAGGCGATCGCGTGCATCAGGTGCGTCTTGCCGAGGCCCACGCCGCCGTAGAGGAACAGCGGGTTGAAGGGCACCTTCGCCTCTTCGGCCACGCGGCGCGCGGCGGCGGCGGCGAACTCGTTCGACTTGCCGTGCACGAAGGACTGGAACGTGAAGCGCGGATCGAGCTGCGCGCCGAAATCCTCGACGTCGTCGGCCGAACGGGCGATCGCGGGGGCGGCATAGCCGTGCGCGGCACCGGCGGGCGTGGCCGCCGGGCGTGCGGGTGCGGCGGACGCCGTCGGGCGCTGGGCCGAGCCGGTCGCCGGCACGGGGGCCGGGGCCTGCACGCCGGCGGCGGGCTGGACGACGACCTCGACCGTGCGCACGAGCTTGTTCTCGGCGCGCCAGAGCGTCTTGATGCGGTCGGCGTAATGCTGGCGCACCCAGTCCTGCATGAAGCGGGTCGGTACGGCGATACGCACCGTGCCGTCCTCGACGCCGACCAGCGTCAGCGGCTTGAGCCAGCTCTTGTACGCCGCCTCGCCGAACTCGCCTTTCAGGCGGGCGCGCACGCGGACCCATTGGGCTTCAAGGGATGGACCGAATTCCTGCGAACGCATGGCGCCGATCACTCCTGCGTCCAGGCAAGGCCGGCGGCTTTCCAGCCCCCGGTATTGCCGCGATGGTTGGCGCCGTCTCGGTCACCCTCGAACCCGCCGGAAAGGTTATATGCACGCTTGAAGCCAAGTGCCGTCATCGCCATCGCGGCCGAGCGCGACCGGCCGCCCGAACGGCAGATGAAGATCGCGGGCGCGTCCTTGTCGACCGCACCGGAAACGGCCGCCGCGAAATCGGGATTGGGCACCATCAGCGCCCGGCCGTCGGCGGCGGTCGAATAGTTCTGCCACGCCACGAACAGCGGCGCCTTGCCCAGTGCCGCGACATTGGGCACGCCGACGAACGTCCACTCCGCGCGGCTGCGCACGTCGATCAGCACGGCGGTCTTGTCGGCGGCGAGAAGTTCCCACGCCTGGCGGGCGTCGAGGTCGCCGGCATAGCCCTGCGCCGCGCTCGCATCCGTATCGAATTTCCTGGTCGTCTCAGTCATCGTCCCCGAACCGTCCCGCTACTGTCGGCGGCCTTGCGGCCGACCGTCGTCTTCCATCGTCTCGGGGCGGGTCTCCGCCCGCCCGATCCGGCTTCAACTCGAAGCGGAACGACTGGCGGAACGTCGGGGGGCGGGACGGGGCGCTTCGGCAGGCCGGCGCCGCATCGGGCGGGGCGTGTCGGAAAATAGGTTGAACCACATCACTGGCGGAAATCCCTGTTCTTGCGTCTGTTCGCGTCCAGACTTGTTGTCGCCCCGGACCCCGCGCAAAACCGCGCGATGGGCATCCGGACGAACTTGGTTGTTTTCGGTTTCGCGCGCCGCGACCGGGCGCCGGCCCCCGTTCCTGGAATCCAACGAAGAGTTGCGGCTCGATTTTCCGATCCGGCGTCGCATGTCGTCGTCCCGCTCCGCTCGTGGCCTGCCGCCGAACCCGTTCCGTTTTTCGGTTCCGGATTTCCGATCCGGTTCCTTCGTCGGACGGTCGCGATGTCGTGCGGCGATCCGACCGGCGAACTAAATCACGATGCACATCGACTCGCAACAGGTCCGAAGTGCGAACGTCCAAATCGTCGCGGCTGTTGCGTATGGGCGACTCTTCGCGCTTGGAAATTTTCTGAGTCGGCGCGCAAAAAATTCCGACGTCGCGAACCTCCGCACGGCGCGTGCGGAGATTCAATGGCTTGCGTCGCGTTGCTGCGTGCATGGTCGCAAGCGTTCGAAGCGCGCGCATGTGCGGGACGCCACGATCCGTGAAAATGCAAGCGCCGTCTTCGACAAAACGCGAAGACGGCGCGGCAGTCCGGGAAATGATTTCCGCGCGCGGGAAACGCGCGCAGAGAGGATCAGGCCTTGAGCGCCTTGATGCGCGCGGAGAGGCGCGAGATCTTGCGCGACACGGTGTTCTTGTGCACCACGCCGACCTTCGCGGTGCGCATCAGGATCGGCTGCGCGGCCTTCAGTGCTGCTGCGGCGGCGGCCTTGTCGCCGGCGGCGATCGCGTCTTCGACCTTCGAGATGGAGCTGCGCATGCGCGACACGCGCGTGCGGTTCACTTCCGTGCGGCGCAGCGTCTGGCGCGCGGCCTTCTTTGCGGACTTGGTATTGGCCATTGTCTTTTCGTCTTCCGAAACGGGTTTTTCCGGGCCGCAGCGGCATGCGCGGCCCCGAGGGAAAGGCGGCGGGTTATAGCCCCGCCGAAAGGGGCCGTCAACAGGCCCCGATCAGCGGTTTTTCCAGCCCGGCGGGCGCTTCTCGACGAACGCGGCCATGCCTTCCTTCTGGTCTTCGGTGGCGAAGGTGGAATGGAACAGGCGGCGCTCGAAATGCACGCCTTCGGAAAGGGTCGTCTCGTAGGCGCGGTTGACCGCGTCCTTGGCCATCAGGACGATCGGGCGGGACAATCCGGCGATCTTCTCGGCCACCTTCAGCGCTTCGGGCAGCAGTTCGGCGGCGGGCACCACGCGGCTGACGAGGCCGGCGCGCTCGGCCTCGGCCGCGTCCATCATGCGGCCGGTGAGGCACATTTCCATCGCCTTCGACTTGCCCACGAAGCGCGTCAGGCGCTGGGTGCCGCCCGCCCCCGGGATCGTGCCGATCGTGATCTCGGGCTGGCCGAACTTCGCGGTGTCGGCGGCGAGGATGAAGTCGCACATCATCGCGACCTCGCAGCCGCCGCCCAGCGCGAACCCCGCCACCGCCGCGACGATCGGCTTGCGGCACGTGGTGACGCGCTCCCAGCCGTTCGTGATGAAGTCGGCGAGATAGACGTCCATATAGGTCTTGGACGCCATCTCCTTGATGTCGGCGCCGGCGGCGAAGGCGCGCTCGGAACCGGTCAGCACGATGCAGCCGACATTGTCGTCCGCCTCGAACGCGTCGAGCGCCTGGCCGAGTTCCGCGATCAGTGCGGCGCACAGCGCGTTGAGCGCCTTGGGCCGGTTGAGCGTGACGAGACCGACCTTGCCCTTCGTCTCGACGATGATGTTCTCGTAGGCCATCGCGGCGGTCCTCATTCGGGTGAAAGGAAGAAGCGCACCTGCGTGCGGCCCGCCGGTGCGGGCGGAAACTCGATCAGCAGCCGTTCGCCCTCGCGCGCGAAGCGGCCCAGCCCGTCGGCGCGCCAGCCAAGCTGCGGCAGCGTGCCGGAATAGAATTCGAGCACGGCCGCGCGCGTCGCCGTGCCTTCGGCCAGCGCCTCCACGACGCGGCCCTGCGGCGCGTCGAACACGGTGGGCTCGCCCGACGAAACGAGGCCGGCCATCAGCGGCAGGTCGTCGATGCCGTCGACGAAGCCGTCGGCCGCCTGCGCGGGCAAGACGAGGAACAGCAGGCAGGACAGGGCGATGGCGGCAAGGCGCATG
>JAEUKY010000350.1 GCA_016794005.1 Rhodospirillales bacterium | reverse complement strand
ATGGGCATCGAGCTGCAGAGCCTGTCGCTCTACGTGCTGGCCGCGATCCGGCGCGATTCGGTGCGCGCCACCGAAGCGGGCCTCAAGTATTTCGTGCTCGGGGCTCTTTCCTCGGGTCTGCTGCTCTACGGCGCGTCGCTGATCTACGGCTTCTCGGGCACGACGAACTTCGACACGCTCGCCGCCACGATGATCGACCAGGCGGGCGCCACGCCCATCGGCGTCATCTTCGGCATCGTGTTCGTGTCGGCCGCACTGGCCTTCAAGGTCTCGGCCGCCCCGTTCCACATGTGGACGCCCGACGTGTACGAGGGCGCGCCCACGCCGGTCACCGCGTTCTTCGCGGCCGCACCCAAGATCGCGGCGATCCTGCTGTTCGCGCGCGTCCTGGTCGGCCCGTTCGGGCCGCTGGTGCACGACTGGCAGCAGATCGTCGTGTTCATCGCCATCGCGTCGATGGCGATCGGCGCCTTCGCGGCCATCGCGCAGACCAACATCAAGCGGCTGATGGCCTACAGCTCGATCGGCCATGTCGGCTACGCGCTGGTCGGCCTCGCGGCCGGCGACGAGGCGGGCGTGCTGGGCGTGCTCGTCTACATGGCGCTTTATCTGGCGATGAACCTGACGGCCTTCGCGGCGATCCTGTGCATGAAGCGCGACGGCAGGATGGTCGAGACGATCGGCGATCTCGCCGGGCTCGCGCGCACCCAGCCGATGGTCGCGGCGGCACTCGCCATCGCGATGTTCTCGATGGCGGGGATTCCGCCGCTCGCCGGGTTCTTCGGCAAGATGTACGTGTTCCTCGCGGCCGTATCGGCCGGGCTCTACGCGCTGGCGGTCATCGGCGTTCTCGCCTCGGTCGTCAGCGCGTTCTATTACCTGCGCGTCGTCAAGATCATGTATTTCGACGACGCGGCCGTCGGCTTCGACAAGCGTCTCGAAGCCGGCCCTGCCGCCGTGCTGGGTGCGGGTGCGGTCTTCACGCTGCTGTTCTTCGCGTGGCCCGCACCGCTCGTGCGCGCGGCCGGTACGGCCGCCGCCGCGCTGTTCGGCGGATGAGCCGGGTGGCGGAGGCCCCGCGGCTCCCGCCCGCCTATCGTCTGGTCGCACGCGAGTCCGTCGGGTCGACCAACGACGAGGCGCGCGATCTGGCGCGCCAGGGGGCCGAAGACGGCACGCTGGTCTGGGCGCGCGAACAGTCGGCCGGGCGCGGCCGGCAGGGGCGCGAATGGTCGTCGCCGCCGGGCAATCTCTACATGTCATTGGTGCTGCGTCCGGAATGCCCGCCGCGCGAGGCGGTGCAGCTTGCGTTCGTGGCCGCACTCGGGGCCGCGGGCATGCTCGGCCTGCACGTGCCCCCGCTGATGCCGCTGCGTTTCAAGTGGCCCAACGACATCCTGCTGGGCCCGCGCAAGGTGGCCGGCATCCTGATCGAGGCCGAAGGGCAGGGCGAGACGCTCGACTTCATGATCCTCGGGCTCGGCGTCAATCTCGTGTCGCATCCGGCCGAGGCGCGCATCCCCGCGACCGACCTGAAGACCGATACCGGCGAGACCGTGACGCCGGAAGAGGCGCTGGAGGGGTTCGCCCGCCATTTCATGATATGGACGAACCGCTGGCTCGACGGCGGCTTCGCACCAATCCGCGAGGCGTGGCTCGCGCACGCGGCGGGCCTAGGCGAACGCATCGAGGTGCGCCTGCCCAACGAGACGCTGGCCGGAACCTTCGCCGATCTCGACGCGACGGGCGCCCTGCTGCTCGATACCGAACGCGGCCGGCGCACGATCGCGGCCGGCGACGTCCACCTGCCGGGGATGTGAACGCCATGCTGCTGGTCATCAATTCCAACAACACCAACACCGTCTTCGGCGCGTTCGAGGGCAGGGACAAGCGCGCCTCGTGGCGCATCTCGACCGATCCCAAGCGCACGGCCGACGAATACGCGGTGTGGCTCACGCATCTGATGGCGCTGCAGGGCATGAACCTTTCGCAGATCGACGGCGTGATCATCTCGAACGTCGTGCCGCAGGCGATGTTCAACCTGCGCGACCTGTGCCGGCGCTACACGAAGGCCGATCCGGTCATCGTCGGCGAGAAGGGCGTGAAGTACGGGATCGAGATCAAGATCGACCGGCCGGAGGAGGCGGGTGCAGACCGCATCGCCAACGCCGTGGGCGCACGCACGCGCTACAGGATGCCCGGCGTCGTGATCGACCTCGGCACGGCGACCACGTTCGACGTGCTCGACGCCGACGGCAACTACACCGGCGGCACGATCAGTCCCGGCATCAACCTCGCCTTCGAGGCGCTCTACATGGGGGCCGCCAAGCTGCCGCGCATCGAGATCCGCCGGCCGGCCAAGGTCGTCGGCACGACGACGGTGGGCGCCATGCAGTCGGGCATCTTCTGGGGCTATGTCGGCCTGATCGAGGGGATCGGCCGGCGCATCGCCGACGAGATGGGGACGTCGCCCACCTTCATCGGGACGGGCGGCCTCATCTCGATCGTCGCCGAACACACGCCGCTCATTCAGCATGTCGACCCCGACCTGACGCTCAAGGGCCTCGTGGACATCCACGCGCTTAACCGATGAAGCGCGACGACGGGCTCTACTTCCTGCCGCTCGGCGGTTCGGGCGAGATCGGCATGAATCTCAACCTCTACCGCTATCGCGGCAAGTGGCTGATGGTCGATCTCGGCGTCACGTTCGGCGACGGTACCGCCAGCGGCGTCGACGTCATCACGCCGGACCCGACCTTCATCGCCGAGAACCGCGACGACCTGATCGGGCTGGTGCTGACGCATGCGCACGAGGACCATCTGGGTGCCGTGCAGTACCTGTGGCCGATGCTGCGCTGCCCGATCTACGCGACGCCCTTCACGGCGACGTTCCTGAAGCTGAAGCTGCAGGAGACCGATTTCGGCAAGTTGGTGCCGATCCACACGATCGGGCAGGGCTCGACTCTGAAGCTGGGCGATTTCGAGATCGAGCTGATCCACATCACCCATTCGATCCTGGAGCCCAACGCGCTGGCGATCCGCACGCCCGCCGGTACTGTGCTGCACACCGGCGACTGGAAGCTCGACGACGAGCCGGTCGTGGGGCCGCTGACCGACGAGGCGGCGTTCCGCCGCGTGGGCGACGAAGGCGTGCTGGCCCTCGTCGGCGATTCGACCAACGCCACGAAGGACGGCACGTCGGGCTCGGAAGGGTCCGTCGCTTCCGAGATCGAGAAGCTGATCGCACGCGCCCCGCAGCGCGTGGCGGTGGCGTGCTTCGCGTCCAACGTGGCGCGGGTCGAGACGATTGCGCGTGCCGCGAAGAAGGCCGGGCGCGAATGCGCGCTGGTCGGCCGCTCGCTGTGGCGCATCTACGAGGCGGCGCGCGAGAACGGCTACATGCGCGACCTGCCGCCCTTCCTGACCGAAAGCGACGCCGGCTTCGTGCCGCGCGACCGGATCGTCATGCTGTGCACGGGTTCGCAGGGCGAGCCGCGCGCGGCCCTGTCGCGCATCGCCGAGGACCAGCACCCGCACGTGGTGCTGGAAGAGGGCGACTGGGCGCTGTTCTCCTCGCGCACGATCCCGGGCAACGAGAAGCCGGTCGGCCATCTGCAGAACCAGCTGATGCGGCTGGGCGTGAAGGTCGTCACCGACCGCGACGCGCCGATCCACGTGTCGGGCCATCCGTGCCGCGACGAGCTGGCCGCGATGTACCAGTGGATCCGGCCGCGCGTCGCGATCCCGGTGCATGGCGAGCAGCGCCACATGGAAGCGCACGCCGCCCTCGCGCGCGCCTGCCAGGTGCCGCATGCGCTGGTGCCCGCGAACGGCGACATCATCCGGCTCGACGGGCCGGACGGCCCGCACGTGGTCGAGCAGGTGCAGGCGGGCCGCTGGGCCGTGGACGGCGACCGGCTGCTGCCGATGGACGGGGCGGTCGTGAAGGGCCGCGCCAAGCTGCTGTGGAACGGGGCCGTGGTCGCGACCGTGGTCGTCGACCGCAAGGGCCGGCTGCTGTCCGATCCGCGCATCTCCGCCCCCGGCCTGATCGACCCGGAGGACCCCACCGACGAACTGGCCGAGGATCTGGTCGAGACCGTGCGCGGGGCCGTTTCCCGCTGCCCGGACAAGGCGCCAGACGAGGCGATCGCCGAAGCCGCGCGCCGAGCGGTGCGCAAGCTCGTCTCGCAGCGGCGCGGCAAGAAGCCGATCGCCGAGATCCACGTCGTCCGGATCTGATGCCGCAAAGTTCGCTTGACGGTTGTTGACCGTCAACACGATAAGCCCTTGATTTCGTTTCATGTGACGGTCAATGCCAAAAACGGTGTTGACGAAACTTTGCGGCCATTTGCCTCTCCAAACATCATCCCTGGATTGTATAGGAACAGGTAGAAAATGCAATCAAATATTCCTATCGTATGACAGCCGACCCGGTGCTATCCATCTGGCCATGATCGGACGCCTCAACCATGTCGCCATCGTCGTGCCGGATCTTGCGGCCGCCTCGAAGACCTATGCCGGCACGCTCGGCGCCAGGGTGTCGGCCCCGCTCGACATGCCGGCGCATGGCGTGACGACCGTGTTCGTCGAACTGCCGAACACGAAGATCGAGCTGTTGCACCCGCTGGGCGCAAACTCGCCGATCGCGAAGTTCCTGGCCGATCACCCGTCGGGCGGCATGCACCATATCTGCTACGAGGTCGACGACATCCTCGCCGCGCGCGACCGGCTGAAGGCGGAGGGGGCCCGCGTGCTGGGCGACGGCACGCCGAAGATCGGCGCGCACGACAAGCCGGTTCTGTTCCTGCACCCCAAGGATTTCTGCGGCACGCTGGTCGAGCTCGAGCAGGCATGACGCCCTTCACGCTCGCCGCGACCTACATCATCGTCTGGTGGATCGTGCTGTTCATGGCGCTGCCCATCGGCATCAAGCCCAGTGCGGACCAGCTCGGCCGCGGCCAGATGGCGGGCGCACCCGAAAAGCCGATGTTGATGAAGAAAATCGTGTGGACTTCGATCGTCGCCGCGGTGCTGACGGCGGGCATCGGCTATGCCAGCCAGTTCGACCTGCCGGTGTTCGGCTTCGGCCCGCCCGTACCGGCTTCGCAATGAGCGGCTATTGCGCCTATGTCCGCGGGAACGCCCTCCACGCGGCATATCACGACACCGAGCACGGCTTTCCCACCGACGACACGCGCGTGCTGTTCGAGCGCCTGATCCTGGAGATCAACCAGGCCGGGCTTTCGTGGGACCTGATGCTGAAGAAGCGCGCGGGCTTCCGGAAGGCCTATGCCGGCTTCGATCCGGCGAAGGTCGCGCGCTTCGGCGCAAAGGACGTCGCCCGCCTGCTCGTCGACGCGGGCATCGTGCGCAACCGGCTGAAGGTCGCCGCCGCGATCCACAACGCGCAGGTCGTGCTCGACCTCGCGCGCGAACACGGTTCCTTCGCGGCGTGGATCGAAGCCAACCATCCGCGCACGAAGGCGGAGTGGGTGAAGCTTTTCAAGAAGACGTTCAAGTTCACCGGCGGCGAGATCGTCGGCGAATTCCTGATGAGCATCGGCTATCTACCCGGCACGCACGCCGAAGATTGTGCGGTGGGCAAGCGCATCGCGCGCGCGAAGCCGCCTTGGCTCGTCGCCCAAAAAGCGGGCTTCCGTTACTGAAATCTGCCTCGGCGCGAGGCCCAAAAAAACCAAAGCCCGGAGATCCTTTTCGGATCGTCCGGGCTTGGCGGCGGTGTCTCTCCCCAAACTTGGGCCGTGATGCCTCAAGCGAAACTTGGCGTGCTCGAACCGTCGCCCCGTTCGGGGGTCATTGGTTGCGGGCGAGTATATCGACCGAAAAAGGGGAGTCGAGTGCTTTCTGCAAGAATAGACGTGTACGAACGAAATGAAATTACTAATAGACCGAAGTTCCGACGGACCTTTGCCCGACGACCCGGAAAAAGCCAGAATGCACGGGCGTTATGTCGGCTGGAGGACTTCCAGATGCGCGGCTTCGCCCTACCGATCGTTGCCTTTTTTTTGAGCCTCGGCCCGCCGGCACTCGCCCAGACGCCGTCCCGGCCGGCGACTCCGGCTCCGGCCCCTTCGACCAAGGTCGAGGTGACCGGAATCGACTGCCGCCGCCTGTTCGTCGAGCACCGCCCGTCGGCGGACGTCGCCTACAAGCCGGGCGTGGACGTGCACGGCAAGCCTGTCGCGTCGGCCGACCTCAACCCCACGCCGCAGATCAAGGTGCCCGAGACCGTCGCCTTCGACATCGCGGTCGACCTGAAACGTTTCGGCGTGCCGGCGGCCTCGCCGCTCTTCCAGCCCAACGTGAAGCTGGGCGAGGTGCGGATGGACCTCGCCTCGGGTCGCGTGCTCTATAACGGCCAGCCGCTCGGCAACCCCGAGCTCGAGGCCCTGCGCGAGGTCTGCCGCCAGCAAGGCTTGGCACCGCGCTAGGCTTCCCGTAGCTTGCCCGCCGTCGCTTTTCCCCAGACTCCGAGGACCGTCGTTTCATGCGCCTTTCGCGCTTCTTCCTGCCCACGATCAAGGAAAACCCCTCCGAAGCCCAGATCGTCTCGCACCGTCTGATGCTGCGCGCCGGCATGATCCGCCAGGCCGCGGCCGGCATCTATTCGTGGCTGCCGCTCGGCCACCGGGTGCTGCGCAAGATCGAGCAGATCGTGCGCGAGGAGCAGAACCGCGCCGGCGCCATCGAGATGCTGATGCCGACCATCCAGTCGGCCGACCTGTGGAAGGAAAGCGGCCGCTACGACGATTACGGCAAGGAGATGCTGCGCATCGTCGACCGGCACGAGCGCGACATGCTCTACGGCCCGACGAACGAGGAGCTGATCACCGACATCTTCCGCAACTACGTGAAGAGCTACAAGGACCTGCCGCTCAACCTCTATCACATCCAGTGGAAGTTCCGCGACGAGGTGCGCCCGCGCTTCGGCGTGATGCGCGGGCGCGAGTTCCTGATGAAGGACGCGTACTCGTTCGACGTCGACGGCGTGAAGGCGCGCGCTTCCTATAACCGGATGTTCGTCGCCTACCTGCGCACCTACGCGCGCATGGGGCTGAAGGCGATCCCGATGCGCGCCGACACCGGCCCCATCGGCGGCGATCTCAGCCACGAGTTCATCATCCTCGCCGACACCGGCGAGTCCGAGGTCTATTGCGACGCCGCCTGGATGGACACCGACGTGCTGAAGCAGGACATCGACTTCACCGCCGACCTGCAGCCGCTCGTCGACGAGTGGCTGTCGAAATACGCCGCCACCAGCGAGATGCACGATCCTGCCAAGTGCCCGGTGCCCGCCGAGCGCCTGCGCAAGGCGCGCGGCATCGAGGTCGGCCACATCTTCTATTTCGGCACCAAGTACTCGAAGCCGATGGGGGCGAACGTCGCGGGTGCGAACGGCGAGCCGATCACGGTCGAGATGGGCTCCTACGGCATCGGCGTGTCGCGCCTGGCGGGTGCGATCATCGAGGCGAGTCACGACGAGGCCGGCATCGTGTGGCCCGACGCGGTCGCGCCGTTCGACGTGGCGCTCGTCAACCTGCGCGTGGGCGACGCCAAGTGCGACGCGGCGTGCGAGGAGCTCTACGGCAAGCTCGCGAAGGCGGGCAAGGACACGCTCTATGCGGACACGTCGGACAGTGCCGGTGCGAAGTTCGCGACGATGGACCTGATCGGGCTGCCCTGGCAGCTCGTCGTCGGTCCGCGCGGGATCGCATCGGGC
>JAEUKY010000064.1 GCA_016794005.1 Rhodospirillales bacterium | reverse complement strand
ACCCAAGGGTAGGTTCCCACGTGTTATGCACCCGTCTGCCACTCCTGTATTGCTACAGGCGTTCGACTTGCATGTGTTAGGCATGCCGCCAGCGTTCGTTCTGAGCCAGGATCAAACTCTCAGGTTAACTTGGTTCCGTCGCGTCTTCCGAAGAAGATCGACCGCGATCCAAATCAACGGTTCCTGAACAAGCTCATTACTGCTGTTCGCAGCGGTCTCCGTACCGACTTGCGTCGGCGGGCGGAAGACCGCTTACCTTTTGAAGGATGCGACAGAGCAGAGCTTGCTCGGACCTAAGCCCAAGCCGCCGCCTGCGCATCCCTTCCATTCCGTATTCACTTTTCAAAGAGCGCGGCCATTTCGTCCCCGGGAGTGCCTTTCGGCGCCCGCCGTGTCCTCGTGGCGTGGGACCGGGTTTCTAGGGGTTCAGCCCCCCCAAGTCAAACAATAAAACGCGGTCGTTTTCGGCAGTGGATATCTGGGTCAACAGATTGATTTAAAACGATTTCAAGACTCCTTGGCGCGGTATTTGTCACAAAAAGAGGCGCTCGCATGTAGCTCATGCAAATTTTGCATGGCTTTTTAGGGGGTCAGGCAGCACCCCTACGCTTCTGCTTGTGGTCGGCCGCGTTCGACGGGTCGACGACCGCGATCGAAAGCTCGTTTTTCTCGACCGAAACGCGCACCGCGTCGCCGTCCGTCACGCTTCCCGACAGGATCTGCGTCGCCAGGCGGTTCTGCAGCTCGCGCTGGATGATCCGCTTGAGCGGGCGCGCGCCATAGAGCGGATCGAAGCCCGCATCCGCCAGCCAGTCGCGCGCGGCCTCGTCGAGCTCGATGGCGATCTTGCGATCGGCCAGCAGTTTCTCGAGATGCTTCAGCTGGATCGCGACCACGCCCTTCATGTTCGCGCGGGAAAGTCGGCGGAACAGCAGGATGTCGTCGAGACGGTTGAGGAACTCCGGCCGGAACGCCGCGCGCACGACTTCCATCACGCCCGCGCGAACGTTCTCGACGTCCTCGCCGTCCTTCTGCGCCGCGATCAGGTCGCTGCCCAAATTGCTCGTCAGCACGATCAGCGTGTTCTTGAAATCGACGGTGCGGCCCTGCCCGTCCGTCAGCCGGCCGTCGTCGAGCACCTGCAACAGAACGTTGAACACGTCCGGATGCGCCTTCTCGACCTCGTCGAACAGGATCACCTGATAGGGACGTCGGCGGACCGCTTCGGTCAGGGCACCGCCCTCGTCGTAGCCGACATAGCCCGGCGGGGCGCCGATCAGGCGCGAGACCGCGTGCTTCTCCATGTATTCCGACATGTCGATGCGCAGCAAAGCCGTGTCGTCGTTGAACAGGAACGACGCCAGCGCCTTCGTAAGCTCGGTCTTGCCCACGCCCGTGGGGCCGAGGAACAGGAACGAACCGATCGGCCGGTTCGGATCCTGAAGGCCTGCACGCGCGCGCCGCACGGCTTCGGAAACGGCGGCGACCGCCTCGTCCTGGCCGACAACCCGTGCCTGCAAAGCCGATTCCATCGACAGCAGCTTCTCGCGCTCGCCCGACAGCATCTTGTCGACCGGCACGCCCGTCCAGCGCGACACGACGGCCGCGATGTCGGCGTCGGTCACCTCTTCGTTGAGCAGGCGGTTGGCCCCGCCGCCGGCACCGGCGGCGAGCTGCTTCTCGAGTGCCGGGATCGTCGCGTACTTGAGTTCCGAGGCGCGCGCGAGATCGCCCTTGCGCTGGGCCGCGTCGAAATCGGCACGCGCCTGGTCGAGCTGTTCCTTGATGCGCTGGCCGCCCTGCAGGCTCTCCTTCTCGGAGCGCCACTGGCGCGTAAGCTCGCCGGACTTGGCCTCGAGCTCGCCAAGCTCCTCCTCCAGCCGCGCCAGCCTGTCCTTCGACGCGGCATCGGTCTCGCGCTTCAGCGCTTCGCGCTCGATCTTCAGCTGCATGATGCGCCGGTCGAGCTCGTCGATCGCCTCGGGCTTGGAATCGACCGCCATGCGCATGCGGCTCGCCGCCTCGTCGACCAGGTCGATCGCCTTGTCGGGCAGGAAGCGCTCGGAAATATAGCGGTTCGACAGCGTCGCGGCGGCGACGATGGCCGCATCCGTGATGCGCACGCCGTGATGGAGCTCGTACTTCTCCTTGAGACCGCGCAGGATCGAGATCGCGTCCTCCACCGTCGGCTCGGCCACGAACACGGGCTGGAACCGGCGCGCGAGGGCCGCGTCCTTCTCGATATGCTTGCGGTATTCGTCGAGCGTCGTGGCCCCCACGCAATGCAGGTCGCCGCGCGCGAGGGCGGGCTTCAGCATGTTCGACGCGTCCATGGCGCCGTCGGCCTTGCCCGCACCGACCAGCGTGTGCAACTCGTCGATGAACAGCACGACTTCGCCGGCCGCCGCCGAGATTTCCTGGAGCACGCCCTTCAGGCGTTCCTCGAACTCGCCGCGATACTTGGCACCCGCGATCATCGCCCCCAGATCGAGCGACAGCAGCCGCTTGTCCTTCAGCGATTCCGGCACGTCGCCGTTGACGATACGCTGGGCGAGGCCCTCGACGATGGCCGTCTTGCCCACGCCGGGCTCGCCGATCAGCACCGGGTTGTTCTTCGTGCGGCGCGCGAGGACCTGGATCGTGCGGCGGATTTCCTCGTCGCGGCCGATCACGGGGTCGAGCTTGCCGTCGCGCGCGGCCTGCGTCAGGTCGCGCGAATACTTCTTGAGCGCGTCGTACTGGTCCTCGGCCGACGCGGAGTCCGCCTTGCGGCCCTTGCGGATGTCCTCGATGGCGCGGTTGATCTCTTCGGGCTTCGCACCTGCCTTGGCGAGCGCTTCGGCCGCCCCGTTGCCCTTCTGGAGGGCGAGAGCGAGCAGCAGGCGTTCGACCGTCACGAAGCTGTCGCCGGATTTCTTGGCGATCTCCTCGGCGGACTCGAAGACCTTGCCGGTTTCCGGCGCCATGTAGATCTGGCCGGCCCCGCTGCCTTCGACCTTGGGCTGCTTGGCCAAGGCCGCGTCGACCTCCTTGGTCGCGCGCGCGGGGTCGCCGCCGGCCGCACGGATCAGCCCCGCGGCGAGCCCTTCGGGATCGTCGAGCAGGACTTTCAGCAGATGGTCGGGCGTCAGGCGCTGGTGGCCGCCGCGCTGGGCGAGGGTCTGGGCGTTGAGCAGGAAGCCCTTCGCGCGCTCGGTATACTTGTTGAGGTCCATTTCAGTGGCGTCCTTCTGGATGTCCCCCCGAAGGGCGGACAGGCGTGCCGGGACCCGCTTCGTGCGGCATCCCTATAATCGATATGGACATCGCTTCCGGGCCCCGCAAGCCCCCCATTGACGATCCGGCGGAGGCCGTTAGGTTGTCCGCCATGACGCTCGAAATCGCACGGATCTGCCGCTATCCGGTCAAGGGCCTGTCGGCCGAATCGCTGGCCCGCGTGGCCGTCACGGCCGGCCAGGGCCTGCCGGACGACCGGCGTTTCGCCATCGCGCACGGCTCGACCCCGTTCGACGTTTCGGCACCCGCGTGGATGCCCAAGCACAATTTCCTGATGCTGGCGAAGAACGAGCGGATGGCGCGGCTCAACACGCTCTACGACAGCGCCAGCGGCATGCTGACGGTCGAGCGCGACGGCAAGCAGGTCGTGCGCGCCGATATCGGTACCGCGACCGGGCGCATGCTGGTCGAGCAGTTCTTCGCGGCCTACATGGCGAGCGAGGCGCGCGGAGCGCCCAAGCTCGTCGAAGCGCCGGGCCACATGTTCTCGGACGTGCCGAACAAGGTCGTGTCGATCATCGGCCTTGCGAGCGTGGCCGACATCGAGCGCGTGGCGCGCGCGGACGTCGATCCGATCCGATTCCGCGCGAACGTCTATTTCGCCGGCGGCCGGCCGTGGGAAGAGTTCGAGTGGGTCGACCGCGAGATCAGGATCGGCTCGACGCGCCTGAAGGTGATCAAGCGGATCCAGCGCTGCCCCGCGACGAGCGTCAACCCCAAGTCCGCGACGCGCGACATGAACGTCCCGCGCCTGCTGCAGGACGGGTTCCGCCACATCGACTGCGGCATCTATGCCGAAGTGCTCGCCGACGGCGCGTTTGCCGTCGGCGACGCGATTTCGGTCGTCTAGCGGTTTTCTTCCGGCGGCGTGCCCAGGAACGACGGCAGCGGGCCGGCGGCCTGCATGTCGCCCTGCGGGGCCGCGCCGGCATTCGTCGCGTGCGCAGGATTCGTGTGTACGACGACCGGGGCCGCCGGCTGCGGGCCGGTACCCGGGGCTTCGGGCTGCGGCGCATTGGGATCGCCCGTCTGGCCTTGGGCGTAGCCCTGCGGCGGCTGGCCGCCCTGCGGGCGCTGCTGCTGCGGGTAGGGTTCCTGATTGGCGTTGATCAGGCGGAAATAGTGTTCCGCATGCTGGTAGAAATTCTCCGCCGCGACGCGGTCGCCGCTGGCCGAGGCATCGCGCGCGAGGGCGAGATACTTCTCCAGCACCTGATACGCGTTGCCGCGGATGCGCACTTCCGGACCGTTCGAATCGAAGGTCTGGGCGCGGAACGGAACGTTCGAGCGACCGCCGCCCCCGCCGCCACCGCCGCCGCCACCCCCGCCGCCACCGCCGCGGTAGTTGTTGCTGTGACCGCCGCCGCCATGGCCGCCCCGATTGCGCTGACGCTTCATGTGTTCTGCCTCGTGCTGTCGGCCGGACTGGCCGGCCGTGGAAAGGGTTGGGTTGTCGCCCCGGGGGCGGACGATGGGGAATGGCACTGAAGGCCGAAGACCCGATCGCGTGTCGCCCCAAGACAATCGGGGTCCGACACTTGCTGCCGGCCGCCCGAAGGGGCCGGTAAGGGGGACACTAGTCCGGGGTGCGGTGCTTGTCCAAGCGCTATTTTGCCGCGCGCACGCAGCGCTCCACGCCGGCAAGGTCGCGCACCGTGCCGGGTGCCGCGAGCCCTGCGGCATGGACCAGCGCCTCGACATCCGCCGCCTGCCCGTAGCCGACCTCGAAAAAGGCCGAGCCGCCGGGAGCAAGGATGCGCGGCAGGTCGGAAAGGATCTGCCGGTAGCAGTCGAGCCCGTCCGGCCCGCCGTCGAGGGCGGACTCCGGCTCGAAATCGCGCACCTCGATGGCGAGGCCCGGGATCTCGTCGCGCGGGATATAGGGCGGATTGGCGAGCACGACGTCGAACGGCCCGCCGACCGACGCGGCCCAGTCGCCGCAGACGAGGGCCGTGCGCCGTGCGAGCCCCAGCGAGTCGGCGTTCGAAGCGGCGACCGACAGCGCTTCCTCGCTGCGGTCGAGCGCCACGCCGAACGCGTTGGGCCGTTCGGACAGGAACGACAGCAGCAGGCAGCCCGTCCCGGTCCCGAGGTCGAGCACGCGCCACGGCCGCGACCGGTCGGCCGCGAACGCGAGGGCGGATGCGACCAGCGTCTCGCTGTCGGGCCGCGGAACCAGCGTGGCCGACGTGACGGTGAAATCGAGGCTCCAGAATTCCTTGCTGCCGATCAGATAGGCCATCGGCGCGCCGGCAACGCGCCGCTCGACGAGTGCCTGCACAAAGGCGACGGTCATCTCG
Organism: Rhodospirillales bacterium; assembly: GCA_016794005.1. Lineage (GTDB taxonomy): Bacteria > Pseudomonadota > Alphaproteobacteria > CACIAM-22H2 > CACIAM-22H2 > Tagaea. Next base: position 47 of record JAEUKY010000064.1, on the reverse strand, counting down.
TCGATCTCGTGTTCCGGATGCGCCACCAGCGCTTCCAGCGTGGCGCC
>JAEUKY010000058.1 GCA_016794005.1 Rhodospirillales bacterium | reverse complement strand
CGGCCCTGCGCCATCAGCACATCGACCTGCCGCAGCTTCGCGACGATCTCTTCTGCCGTATGCCTTTTCCTTGCCATTGCCTGCTTCTCCTCCTCCAAAACCATACCTCAGGGAGGACCACTTCAATGGGGGCAGGTCACTGGATCTCGGCGAGTGCCGTAAGAAAAACGAGGATGGCACCCGCCGCGGCGCACGGTGCGACCATCGGCAACAGTACATCCTTGAGGCTGCGCACGAACCCGGCACCGGCGACGCGCGCGGCCTCGTCGAGCGCACGGTCGATCTGAAGAAATCCGCTTACGGTTGGACGCAGCGCCAGCAGCAGCCGGTTGGCGAGATATGCCGCAAGGATGATCCAGATCGTACCGTAAAGACTTACGCCGATGAACGGGAGCGGTTTCAGAAAGAAGAGGATAGCCGCAATTGCGATGACCGCACCCGGCAGCGCATAGGAGAGCTCAGCCGACAGGCTGAGGAGACGGATGGCAAGGCTCTTGCGCCAGGTCAGAAAGTAACCGAGCGGGATGGCGACAAGCATCAAGATGACCGCCGTCATCGATGCCAGCGACAGGCTAGTGAGGAACGCGCGCCGGATCGCAGTGTGGTTGAAGAGCGCGTTGGCAAAGTGCCGAAATGTAAGCGTTTCCCAGGACAGCGGCAGCCCGTAAGCGCGAACCAGAGCTGCCGTCAGCAGAGCACCGAGCGGGATGAACAGCACGACCGCAATGCCGACCCAGCAGACGACCGCCGTTGGCGTTCGCCAGCGCCCGAGCCGGAATTCCAGGAACTGCGCCCCTGTCCCAGTAACGCGTAGATCGCGCCGGCGGATCAGCCAGCTCTGCAGGCCTAGGCCACAGATCGCGATGACGGCAAGGCCGAGTGCCAGAGCGGCCGCGTCGGCGAGCACGCTCGGGCCATAGTCCGAGAGGCGTTGGAAAATCAGCGTGATCAGCGTGGGGATGCGCGCCGGAATACCGAGCATCGCCTGGATACCGAAGTTCCCTGCAGCCGACACGAAGGCGATCGCGCCGCCCGAGATCAGGCCGGCGCTCGCAAGCGGCAGTATCACGGTGTGCATTGTCGTAAAGGGCCCTGCCCCGTTCGAACGTGCGGCATCGACGAGATCGGCCGGAACCGCTCGCATGCTCGCCCGCGTGGCAAGGAATACGAGTGGGGCATTGTGCATGCCAAGCAGCGCTATGATACCCCACATCGAAAACAACGGATGCGGTGAGCCCGGAGGCGGGGCTAGGTCAACCATACCCAGCAGTGTGCTCGATGGCCCCAGTGCCTGCAGCCACGCGAGCGCACTTACCTGCGGCGGGATCATCAGCGGCAGGATGAAGCAAAAGACGATCGCCGCCTTGCCACGCACGTCGGTGACAGCGATGACACTCGCCATCGCGGCCCCGAGAATCACGGCAATCACTGTCGCACCCGCCGCGATCTGCAGCGTGTTGATCGTGGCACGCCAGACCAAACCCTCGCCATAAAGTCGGACAAGGCGCGTCAGTTCGAAGTTCCCGCCCGGCATCAGCGCTTCGGACAGCAGACGCCCCAGCGGTGCGAGCGACAGGCAAAGTACGAAACCAAACAGGCCAACCAGCACCCAGGCTTCCGAAACCGTCCATCGGCGCGCGCCGATGCGGTCGAGAAACCTGGTTGCCGGATCGATCGCCGTTTGGCCCGACATGTACTAGCCGCCGAAGATCGAGGTGTATGTCTTCTTCACCTCGGTATCGCCGGTGATCGCCTTGTTGGCGTCGAGCGGCAGCAGCTTGATCTCCGAAAGCTTTGGAAAGCCCGGAGGAGATGCGACATCGGGATGGATCGCAAGATTGCCCTGCTTGGCTACGAGTTCCTGGCCTTCCTTCGAGATGAGGAAGTCGATGAAGGCCTTTGCAGCGGGGATATTGCGGGCCGTCGACATGATCCCGACAGGCTCGGTGATGAAGGACACGCCCTCGACCGGATAGGCGAGATCGACCGGCGAACCCTCCGACTTCGCGCGGAAGACGTCGCCGTCGGCGATGATGCCGTAAAGAGCACGGCCGCCGGAAACGGCGTTCAGTGCCGGCCCATTGCCGCCCTGCGGCACGACACCGTTCTTCGACAGCGCGCGGTAATAGTCCCAGCCAAGACCTGGCGCTTCAAGGAAGGCGTGCAGAACCGCGAGTGCAGCGCCCGAGAACAGCGGGCTCGGTACGGCGACCTGGCCCTTTACTTCCGGCTTGGTCAGGTCCCACCAGCTAGTCGGCTTCTTGGCTGCGCGCGTGTTGTAGGCGATGCCTGTCGCGACGACCTTGGTGCCGAAATAGAACTTCTCTGGATCATGGAAAACCTTGTTGTAGACCGCGGTGTTTGCCTCGGGATACGCAAGAAGACGCTTCTCGAACTTGAGCTGCCCGAGATTTATCTCGTCAGCAACGAACAGAACGTCCGGCTTGACGTCACCGGCAGTGATCTCGGCGCGTAGCACATTCATCAGCGGGCCGGTGCCGTTGCGGGTCCAATCGACTTCGACCCTCGGGTTCTTCGCCTTGAAAGCGTCAACCGTCTGCTGGGCCACATCGGGTTGCTGCGAGGTGTAGACCACCAGCTTGCCGCTCGGCTGTTGCGCGGCGGCGCCGGCCGTCCACGCGACGAGGCAGGCAAACGCGCTCAGGATCCTTCTCATCGTTTCCTCCGTTGCGTTGCTTGTTTTCATTCTTGCTTACGTGCCACTTGCCGGAATCGCCCAGCCGTCATTCAGCGTGATCCCGACTTCAATGCCGGGCCGTAGGGCCTCGGGATCGACGATTTCGACATTGAGTGAAACATCCGATGCGGCATCCGGTACCACTTCGGCGCGCAGATAGCCGCCGCGATAGACGACACGCCGTACTCGGCCAGGAATGCCGGAAACTCCGGCAGGTACGACCGACAGCTCGCGCGGATGGACGCAGACGGCACCTGTGGCGGTCACCTTCTGACCCGGCCGACAACGCACAGCCGTGTCATGCCCGAAAATCCGAGCGTGGCATCGGCCTTCGGCTTCGCTGGTGCGTATCTCGGCCGGCACGACCATGCCTTGCCCAATGAATCCCGCAACCATTTCCGTCGCCGGCTCGCGGTAGAGCTCGAGTGGTGTCGCAACCTGCACGACGCGGCCGTGGTCCATGACCGCGATGCGATCAGCGAGCGCCATCGCTTCGGACTGATCGTGCGTGATGTAGAACATTGTCGTGCCGGTGCGCCGGTGAAAATCGGTGAACTCGTCTTCCATCGATGCACGCAGGTGAACGTCGAGATTGGCAAGTGGTTCGTCGAGCAGGATCAGCGAAGGTGCCGCCACCAGACAGCGCGCCAACGCCACGCGCTGGCGTTCACCACCTGACAGCATTGCAGGGCGCCGCCCGCCGAAATCCGCAAGCCCCACCATTGCCAATGCATCCAGGACACGCTTGTGTCTCTCATCACTCGGAGCGCCGGCAACCTTCAGGCTATAGCCGACATTCTCGGACACCGTCATGTGGGGCCACAACGCATAGGACTGGAAGACAATGCCGATGCGCCTATGCTCGGGCGGCAGATGCGCCGTCGGCGACGACATGGTCCGATCGCCGATGGCGATGCGGCCACGTGTAACTTCCTCGAAGCCCGCGATGAGACGCAGGAGCGTGGTCTTGCCGCAGCCGGACGGGCCCAGCACAGCAAGGAACTCGCCGTCGCGCACATCGAGCGAGACATTGTTGACGGCATTGAAAGTGCCGAATTCCTTGGAAACGGCATCGACATTCAGGTGGGCCATTTTGCTACTCCCCCGCCTCGGCGTCGATTTGGCGTATCCAGCCGGCCGAACGCACTGCCGCAGCGAGCAAGAGCGGATTGGGTGTCTCAAACCACTCGTCTGGATGCAGCTCGCGATACTGGCGAATATGCGCGATCGCGGAGTCCATTGTCGGAAAACGACCGGGCAACTCGATATGCAGGTAGAGTGCGACGAGGGCCACGGACCGACTGCGCCCGCCACGACAATGAACGAGGATGTTGCCGCGTTCGCGACGCGGATAGCTCGGCTTATCCGGAAACTCCTGCCGCATCGCGCCGCTCATCAGGTAGTAGCCGGCCAGAAGCATCGTAATTGGATTGCCTGGGCCATCGATCAGGCCGAGCTTGTAGGCCCGGATAGGCCCGGTGCCCGCGGCGAAAAGTGTTTCGGTCCCCGGGTGCGCAGGATCAGCAACATAGTTGATGTCGAGATTGACTGCGCAGTTGATGACGACTGCGATTCCATGTTCACGCAATAGAGGCAGATCGCGCGCGGCGTCGGTATCGCCGATATAGAGCTTGGCGCCATGCGGCTTGAGGCCTTCGACAATGAGGCTGATCGCCGGTCGAGCATGGACGGGGGCTTCTATGGCCATAGAACGCGTCTTCTCCCAATACGACGGTGGGCGTTTTGCCCTTTCCGGACTCGGGGACCTAAGCCCTCGTCTTGATCGAATTTTGCACACGAGTGCAATATTGGCAAGAGGGAACTACTTGCGGGTCGTCGACCGCTCGACGAGTTCAACCGGCAGCACGTCGTTGACAGCCTTGCTCCTGGCTGCGTCGCGCAGGATTGCCCGCATGATCGCAGAGATCAGCGTGTCGACCGGCTGGCGAACGGTCGTCATCCGATAGCTTTCCCATGAGGCCTGCGGAATATCGTCGAACCCGACGACACTCAGATCCTCCGGGACGCGGCGTCCCATCTCAACACGCGCCGCGTCGAGATATCCGAGCGCGAGGAAATCTGTGACGCAAAACGCACCGTCGATGCCGGGGCGCGCCAACGTCTCGCGCGCCGCGCGCGCACCGCCCTCGTATGTCGTCGTCCCTTTCGCCCAGATCACGGGTGAAAGCCCCGCCTCGGCAAAACGCGCGGCCGCGGCCTCGGTCCGACGCGTGAGACTTAGCGTGCCGGCTACACTGCTGATGATCGCAGGGCGCTTGCAGCCGTCGTCGATAAGACGCTGTGCCGCAAGCCGCGCCCCCGCCACATCGTCGGTCAGAATCGTGTCGGTCTTCGCTCCGTCGATCAGTTTGTTGACGAGGATCACGCGCACGCCATTGGACAAGCACTCTTTGACGATTGCACTCGGCGGTACACCCGACATCACGACAATTGCGCGGACGCGGAACTCGAGAATTCGATCGATCAGCCCGGAGATTCCTGTTCCCTCCGTCGCTGCCGCATTCAGCAGCAGACACTGCATGCCTTCCCGTAACAATGCGCCGCTCAACGCCTCGAGCTGGCGCGCCATATAGGGGGCAGACATGTTCCCGACCAGCACACCAACGAGAATTGACCGCTCGCTGATCAGTCCCTGTGCAAGTCGATTGACCCGATATCCGAGATACTCGGCTGCCTTCAGCACGCGTTGGCGCATACGCGGCGAAACGCTGGCTCCCTGCGTGAAAGTTCGCGATACGGCCGAACGCGACACACCCGCACGTCGCGCGACATCGCCAGACGTGATGAAGCCTCCACCTTTCTCCGGTCGCCGTTTGTCGTTCATTCTAGCCAACCCTAAAGACCACGCAGTCACGAAGCATGCTCGGCACCACCGCTGCCGCACAGGCACAGATTAGGTCCGCTTTCCCTCGATTGCCCAAGTATAAATATGACGCAAATGCGTCGACCGACCGCGACTCTTTGATCTAGGAATCAGTGTTTCGCAAGCCGTTAGCAGAGAGTTGAAACAAAATGCCGCATTCCGACGTCGACGAAGATCAGAAGTGGGGCGAAGCGAGAGGACACATACCTCCGGCCCCCACTTCCAAATGTTCACGGAAAAGGGACGAACAGCTCCTTGGTCACACTTCTCCATAGCTACAGACCAAGGCGGTAAAAATCCTCTGGTCGTCCAAACGACAAAGCCCGCCGACCGGAGTTCCGATCGGCGGGCTTCTTCGTTGGTCGGAGCGACAGGATTCGAACCTGCGACCCCCAGTCCCCCAGACTTTCAATTATTCAATGATTTCAATGATAGTTTCCACAATTCTCGGCAACGAAGGGAAACGAGTGGAAACCAAGAGCATTGAAGATATGCGAATTGTCAGTGTCGCAATATTCATAATTAGAGCACGAGCGAGGAGTATCGGTCGTCCTGCCCTTCGCAGCTCAGGCGAGTTCAACGACATTGCTACCGCGTCCGCCGACAAACAACCGTCGAGCCAAGCCGCGGAAGGCGGTCACGGAGCGCGATTTACTACCACGATGCCACGCGACACAGACCTCGGCTTCCGGCGCTTGAGATGCAAGCGCCCGAAATACAATGCCGGGGACGCCCAGCTTGGCGACGGAGGCAGGCACCAAAGCGATTCCAATTCCGGCCGCTACCAGACCCACCGCCGTGTGAAGGGTTCTTGCCTCCTGAACCGCTTGCGGCGCCACGCCCTCAGACGCGAACCAGCCTGCAAGCTTGTGCGCAAATCCCTGAGGCCCGGCATTGGGTGGATAGAGCACCATTGGAGCGTTATTCAGTGCGGCAACCGGAATGCGCTTCCGGTTGGCAAGCTGGTGATGCGACGGGATCGCGACGACGAAAGGCTCGCTTAGAAGGGGGGCGGATTCGACAAGCCTGTGATCGATCGGCGGCCGAAGGAGGCCTATTTCGATCTGGCCCGCAGCCAGAGATTCGACCTGCTGCGCGGAATCCAT
>JAEUKY010000010.1 GCA_016794005.1 Rhodospirillales bacterium | reverse complement strand
GAGACGGTCGAGATGTTCCGGCGCGACGCGCTGGCGGCCGGCTACACGATCCGCACCGAAGCAACCCCAGCCCGACCGGCCGCCTCATGACCCAGCCGCGCTTCCCCAAGATCCTCGTCACCGGCGGGGCCGGCTATGTCGGGACGCTGCTGGTTCCCCAGCTCGTCGCGCGCGGCCACAAGGTGCGCGTCTACGACACGATGTATTACGGCTGTGAGCTTGCCGACGGGCCCGACGTGCGGCTGATCCGCGCCGACATCCGCGATACCGGCCGGCTCGCCGAGGCGTTCGCGGGCATCGACGCGGTCATCCATCTCGCCTGCATTTCCAACGACGCGGGCTTCGAGCTCGACGAGAAGCTCTCGCAGTCGATCAACTACGACTGCTTCGAACCGATGGTGGTCGCCGCCAAACGCGCGGGCGTGCAGCGCTTCATCTACGCCTCGTCGAGCTCGGTCTACGGCGTATCCGACAAGCCGGACGTGACGGAAGACCATCCGCTCGTCCCGCTGACGCTCTACAACAAGTTCAAGGGGCTGTGCGAAGGGCTGCTGTTCCGCCACCAGGCGCCGGATTTCACGTGCGTGACGATCCGGCCCGCCACGCTGTGCGGCTACAGCCCGCGCCAGCGGCTCGACCTTTCCGTCAACATCCTGACGAACCAGGCCGTCAATGCCGGGAAGATCACGGTCTTCGGCGGATCGCAGCTGCGCCCGAACCTGCACATCCAGGACATGTGCGATCTCTACAAGCTGCTGCTCGACATCGACGACGGACCCATCGCCGGCCAGACCTTCAACGCCGGCTACCAGAACATGTCGATCGCGGACATCGCCCTCGCCGTGCGCCGCGTGGTGGCCGAGGAATTCCCCGGCCGCCCGCCGGTCGAGATCGGCACGACGCCGACCGACGACATCCGCTCCTACCACGTCAACTCGCAGAAGATCGCGCGCGCACTCGGTTTCGTGCCGCGCCATTCGGTCGAGGACGCGGTGCGCGATTTGTGCCGCGCCTTCCGCGACGGCAAGCTGCCCGACAGCCTGACCGACGAGCGCTATTCGAACGTCAAGGTGCTGAAGCGGATGCGCGTGGCATGACGGGAGATGCACCCCTTGCCGTCGTCACGGGCGGCTGCGGATTCATCGGCAGCCACATGACCGACCTGCTGGTGGAAGAAGGCTTCCGCGTGGCCGTCATCGACGATCTTTCGACCGGGCATCGCGACAACCTCGCGCACCATGCCGGCAAGGGGCGCGTGACGGTCCACGAGCGCGACATCCTCGGCCTCGAACCCGGCGATCCGGCCTTCGCGGGCGCTTCGATGGTGTTCCACTTCGCCGGCCGCGGCGACATCGTGCCGTCGATCGAGCGGCCGACGGACTACATGGCGGTCAACGTGCAGGGCACGGTGCGCGTGCTCGAATGCGCGCGCGCGACCGGTGCGGCGAAGTTCGTCTATGCCGCGTCGTCGTCCTGCTACGGGCTTGCGGCCGTCCCCACGGCCGAGGACCATCCGATCGCGCCCGAGCATCCCTACGCGCTGTCGAAGTATCAGGGCGAGCAGGCGGTGTTCCACTGGCACCGCGTCTACGGGCTTGCGGCCAACAGCGTGTGCATCTTCAACGCCTACGGCCCGCGCGTGCGCACGACGGGTGCCTACGGCGCGGTGTTCGGCGTGTTCTTCCGCCAGAAACT
>JAEUKY010000008.1 GCA_016794005.1 Rhodospirillales bacterium | reverse complement strand
CTGTTCGAGCAGCGCCTTGGGAATCGGCAGCTGGCCCCATTCCGGCATGCCGGGGGCCCCCAGCGGGCCGGCGCTGCGCAGGATCAGCACCGAATCCTTCGTGGCACCCAGCTTCGGATCGTCGATGCGCGCGGCCATGTCGTTGTAGTCCTGGAACACGATCGCCGGCCCGCGATGCTTGAGCAGGTGCGGCTCCGCCGCCGTCGGCTTGATGACCGCACCGTCGGGGCAGAGGTTGCCGCGCAGCACGGCCACGCCGCCTTCCGGATAGACCGGATTGTCGCGCGTGCGGATCACGTCGTCGTTGTACACACCCGCGCCCTTGACGTTCTCGCCCAGCGTCTTGCCGTTGGCGGTGATGCAGTCGACATTGAGCACGTCGGTCAGGCGCGCGAGCAGCCCCGGCAGGCCGCCGGCGTAGAAGAAGTCCTCCATCAGGTACTTGCCGCTCGGCCGGATGTTGCCGAGCACGGGCACGCGTTTCGACAGTTTGTCGAACTTGTCGAGGTCGAGGTCGGCCCCGATGCGGCCGGCCATCGCGATCAGGTGGATGATCGAGTTGGTCGAGCCGGCGAGCGCCATCGCGGCCATCACCGCGTTCTCGAACGCCTTGGTCGTCATGATGTCGGAGGGCTTGAGGTCTTCCCAGACCATGTCGACGATGCGCCGGCCGCAGGCCGCCGCCATGCGCGGATGGCCGGAATCGGCGGCCGGGATCGAACCCGCCCCCGGCAGCGTCATGCCGAGCGCTTCGACCGCCGAGGCCATCGTCGAGGCGGTGCCCATCGTCATGCAGGTGCCGAACGAGCGGGCGATGCCGTCCTCGATCTCGACCCACGCCTTGTCGTCGATGTTGCCGGCGCGCTTCTCGGCCCAGTACTTCCACACGTCCGAACCCGAACCCAGCGTCTTGCCGTGCCAGTTGCCGCGCAGCATCGGGCCGGCCGGCATGAAGATCGCCGGCAGGTTCATCGAGGCCGCACCCATGATCATCGCGGGCACCGTCTTGTCGCAGCCGCCCATCAGCACCACGCCGTCGCCCGGGTTGGCGCGCAGCAGTTCCTCGACGTCGATCGACAGCAGGTTGCGGTAGATCATCGTCGTGGGCTTCATGAAGGGCTCGCCCAGCGACATCGCCGGCATCTCGAGCGGGAAACCGCCGGCCTGGAAGATGCCGCGCTTGACGTCGTCGACGCGCGACTTGAAATGATGGTGGCAGGGGTTGGCGTCGCTGAAGGTGTTGACGATCGCGATCACCGGCTTGCCGGCATAGTCCTCGGCCGAAAAGCCCATCTGCTTGGTGCGCGAACGGTGGCCGAACGAGCGCATGTCCTGCGCGCCGTACCAGCGGTGGCTGCGCAGTTCTTCAGGCTTCTTGCGACGCATGGACGAATCCCCCGGAATTTTCGTGGGCCGCAGAATGCGATGGCCCTCCCGCCGCGTCAATCGTTCGGGTAAAAGGATTTACCTGAGGGGATCAGACATGCGGAATCTGCGCGTCGACGGCGACCGGCTGTGGGACAGCCTGATGGAAATGGCGAAGATCGGCGCCACGCCGAAGGGCGGGGTGTGCCGGCTGGCGCTGACCGACCTCGACCGGCAGGGGCGCGACCTGTTCGCGAACTGGGCGAAGGCGCTGGGCTGCACCGTCACGGTCGACCGGATGGGCAACATGTTCGCGCGCCGCGAAGGGCGCGACCCGTCCTTGCCCGCCGTGATGACCGGCAGCCATCTCGACACGCAGCCCACCGGCGGGCGCTTCGACGGCGTCTACGGCGTGCTCGCGGGGCTGGAAGTTCTGCGCACGCTCGCCGACGCGAAGATCGAGACCGACCGCGCGGTCGAGGTCGCGGTGTGGACGAACGAGGAAGGCTCGCGCTTCTCGCCCGCGATGATGGGCTCGGGCGCCTATGCCGGCGTGTTCCCCGCCGACGAGATCGACGCCAAGAAGGACATCGACGGCGTCAGCTTCGCCGAGGCGCTGTCGAAGATCGGCTATCGCGGCCCCGCCCCCGTCGGGGGAAGGCCCACGGCCGCCTATTTCGAGGCGCATATCGAGCAGGGCCCGATCCTGGAGGCCGAGGGCAAGACCATCGGCATCGTCACCGGCGCGCAAGGCCAGCGCTGGTACGAAGTGACCGTCGTCGGGCAGGAAGCCCATGCCGGCCCCACGCCGATGGCGCGGCGCAAGGACGCGCTGGTCGGTTCCGCGCGCATGATCGATCTGGTCAACCGGATCGGGCACGAATTCCAGCCGGGGGCCTGCGCCACGGTGGGCTTCATCCAGTCGAGCCCCAACAGCCGCAACACGATCCCCGGCCGCGTGTTCTTCACGATCGATTTCCGCCATCCGGTCGACGAACGCCTTTCCGGCATGGACAAGGCCATGAAGGACGGCTTCGCGAAGATCGCCGCCGACGCCGGGCTGGAGCTTGAGATCGTGGATTTCTGGTATTTCCCGCCCACGCCGTTCGCCCCGAAACTGGTCGACGCGGTGCGCGAAGGGGCGGCCCTGCACGGCCACAGCGCCATGGAAATCGTCTCGGGTGCCGGGCACGACGCGGTCTACATGGCGCGCGTGGCGCCCACCGCGATGATCTTCGTGCCGTGCGCCGACGGCATCAGCCACAACGAGATCGAGGACGCCAAGCCCGCCGATCTCGCCGCGGGCTGCGACGTGCTGCTGCACGCCATCCTCGAAGCGGCGAAGGCTTGAGCGCGGACGCCTCCCGCCTGCTGCGCGAGGGCGAGGCGCACCTGAAGAAGCGCGCCTTCGCACCCGCGCGCGAAGCGCTCGAGAAGGCCGTCGCCCTCGTTCCCGCCCTCGGCCCCGCGCATTCGCTGCTCGGGCGTGCGCGCCACGGGCTTGGCGACGCGGCGGGTGCGGCCGACGCCTACCGCATGGCGCTGTCGCTCGATCCGCGCGACGCCGATTCCCATCGGCGGCTGGGCAACGCGCTGCTCGATCTCGGACGTCCCGGCGACGCCGCGGACGCCTTCCGCCGGTCCACGGCACTAAATCCGCGCGATTCGGGTGCGCTCTACGGCCTCGGCACCGCACTCGCCGAAGCCGACGACGTGGCCGGTGCCGCCGCCGCCTTCGCCGCATGGGGCAGGCTGCCCACGCCCGCAGGCGTGGATCCGCATCTCAGCTTCTCGGCGATCGCCGGGCAGATCCGGCTCGACGACGCGTTCTTCGACGGTCTCGACGCCTCGCCGGGCCCGGCACTCGACGGCGCGTTCGCCGGCGGCGACGCGCCCATCCTGTTCGCCGCCGCCGACGCGGGCTACACGTCGCGCTTCGTCGACCTGCTGGCGGGCAATCTCGCGGCGCGCGCGCCGGGCATCGCGCTGCACCTGCATGTCGTGAACCCGACGGCGGAAAGCGAGGCGAAGGTCGCGCGCGCGGTCGATCTCACGCAAGGCCATCTCGATCTCGCGGTCACGCGCGAGACGGTCGATCTCGCGCGTTACGCGGCCCCCGGCCTCGATCCGCTCTACGCGGCGAAGACCTACTATTCGTGCGCGCGCTTCCTCGCCTTGCCGCGGCTGATCGCGCATTACCGTCGGCCGATTCTGGTGTGCGACATCGATCTTGCCCCGACGCGCGATCCGCGCCCGTGGCTCGACGAGCTGGCGGCGTGCGATGCGGGCGCCAACGTCAAGATCCGCTACGATTTCGCCAACCGCCTGCTCGCCACGATGGTCTATTTCGGCGACACGCCGGCCGGCCGGCGCTATGCCGACCTCGTCGCCGCCTACTGCCGGCATTTCCTGACGGCGCGCAAGGCGACGTGGACGATCGACCAGGTGGCGCTGCACGCCGCGTGGCTGCACATGCGCCGCGCGGGCCGGTGGAACGACTTCCGCGAATTCGCGCCCGGCATCATGAACTGGATGGACGATTCGTTCGACGCCGAGGAAGCCCAGCGCCGCTTCCTGTTCGTCTCGCTCTATTCGAGCGTGCCGAAGCTCTAGCCCCTCGCCTTACCCCAATATCTCGCTCGTCGCGTCCATGCGCAGCGAATAGCGCGTCATATCGGCGCGGTTGACCGAGCGGCCCAGCATCACGGCCTGGCCGATCCTGCTGTAGACGACGAAGTTCTGCGTCAGGATCGGCGTGCCGGGCGGCATCAGCAGCAGCTCGACCTCGTCCGGGCCGGACAGGCCGCCCTCGATCTCCATGCGCACATGGTCGAACGCGACGGTGCGCGCGATGGCGCTGTAGATGCCCGTGCGCGCGTCCTCGCGCCCCACGCGGTCGGCGAAGGGGCCGGGCACGTAGCGCCAGTCGATCGCGATGGGCGACAGCCCGGTCGAGCGCAGCCGCTTGATCGACAGGATGTCCCGGCCCGCCTCGATCCCCAGGGCTTCCGCGATCGCGGGCGGTGCCGCGACGCGCTCGAAGGCGAGGAGTGCGATATGCATGCGCTCCTCGTTCGCCCACATCTTGTCGACCTTGCGGCCGAGCTGCAGGCGCTCCTCGATCTTGCGCCGCGTGACGCGCGTGCCCGCCCCGCGCGTGCGCTTGAGATAGCCCGCCTCGACCAGCTCGGACAGCGCGCCGCGCAGCGTCACGCGGCTCACGCCGAACGCCTCGGTCAGCTCGTCCTCGGTGTGGAACATCAGCTCCGGGTCGGGCCAGGAGTTGACGATCGTCATCAGCCGGCTGCGGACCTGGATGTAGAGCGGGATGGGGGAGCCGCGGTCGATCCGGAAAAGGGCCGGCCGCAGCCTGGGCTTCTTCTTCATGGCCGCCACGCTAGCGGCCATCCCGCAAAAGTTGAAGAAAATTCAGGCCCGGCAATGCAGCGTACGGTAGACGCGCTCGATCCGCCGCACCCAGCCGGCCGTATCGCACAGCGAAGAGGCGGCCAGCCGCGCGCGCAGCGTGCCGCGCAGGGCCGCACGCCGTCCGGCATCGCCCGCAAGGGCGACGGCGTACGCGACGAACGCGTCTGGATTCCCGGCCGCCAGATCGGACAGCCCCACATGCCGCAGGATCGCGGCGGTCCAGCGCGACATGACGTTCGTGCCGACGAGCGTGACGACCGGCACGCCCATCCACAGCGCCTCGAAGGTGCTGGTCGATCCGTTGAACGGGAACGTGTCGAGCGCCACGTCGATCCCGGCATAGGCGGCAAGATGCGCGTCCGCGTCCGGTGCGGCGGCCCGGAAGACGAGACGTGCGGGATCGGCGCCGCCGGCGGCGAAATCCGCCTCGACGCGCGCGCGCACGGCCGCGTCCTCGAACGCGCGGTGATGGCCCAGCGTCAGCGTGGCGCCGGGAACGGCCGCCAGCACGCGCGCCCAAAGCGCGAGCACGCGCGCGTTGAGCTTGACCGGATTGCTGAACGACGCGAACGCGACCGGCGCCCCCGCCGGACGCGGCACGACCGCCGGGCCGTTCGCGATGGGCGCATGCAGGTAGAGATTGGGCAATCGCACGACGCGCTCGGCGAACCATTCGGGTCCGCCGCGCGGGGCCTGCACGGCGTCGGCGAACAGGTAGCCGATCTCGGGCAGGCCGCCGGTCGCCGCGTCGAACAGGCTTGCCTGCACGCGCGCGGGGCGGTGGGTCGCCACGCCCAGCCGGTTGGCGTCGAAATGGCCGGCGACATGCACGAGGACGTCGATATCGTCGGCACGGATCGCGGCTGCGATGTCGGCGTCGGGGCAGTGCGCCACGTCGCGCCACCCGTCGGCCGACCGCACGAACGTCTCGGTCGTCGCGTCGCGCGACGCGGCAAGGCTGTAGGCGTAGACCTCGAACCGGGCGCGGTCGCGCGCGTCGAACAGCGGATAGAGGCTGCGCGCCACCGAATGGTTGCGATAGTCCGACGAGAGATAGCCCACGCGCAGGCGTCGGCCCGCCGCCGGCCGCAATGCCGGTGCCGCGACATCGGCCGGCGCACCCGACCGGCGGCGCACGCCGGCGGCGAATTCCCGGTGGATCCGCGCCAGATCGTCCGGGCCGAGTGCCGGGTCGTAGAGCGACAGGGCCGCGAGGTTCTGCGGCGCGTCGGGCGAGCCCAGTGCGGCGGCCGCCTCGAGCAGGCGGGCCGACGTCGCGAAATCGCCGAACGCGGCCACGAGCGTGCCGAGCCTTCCCGCGATCGTGTAGAGCCGCTCGCGCGCGATCGGATGCACGGCGGCACCCGCGTCGGCGTCCGCGCGCAGCTTTCGCGCCGCCGCGGCGAGCGGGGCGAACAGGTCGGCCGGCCGGCCGGTCGCGGGCGACGGCGTGCCGGTCCAGGCGAGGAACGCGCCGGCAAGCGCCGTCAGGGCGGGCGCGAGACGGCCCTGCGCCTGCGCCACCTCGCCCAGCAGCATGGCCGCTTCCGGATCGCCCGGATGGCGCGCGACGAAACGCGCGGCCAGTTCCGCCGCCTCGTCGAGCCGCCCCCGTCCGCACAGGACGAGCCCGAGACCGCGCAGCCCGCCCGGATGGTCGGGGGCCAGCGCCAGGCACGCGCGATAGGCGGCTTCCGCGCCGTCGGCATCGCCCGCCCGCATGCGCATCGACGCGAGACCGTTGTGGAATTCCGGCGTGGCCGGATCGCAGTCGACGGCGGCCTGCATGTGCGCGAGGGCGGCCGCCATGTCGCCCGAAGCCGCCTTGAGGTTCCCGGCCGCGAAATGCGCGGACGCGAAATCCGGCTTCGCCGCGATCGCGGCGTCGAACGCGCGCACCGCGCCGGCCGGATCGCCGCGCTGCTCGCGCACGTGGCCCAGCCCGTAATGCCCGCCGTGCCAGGCGGGGGCGAGTGCGACGAGCTTCGCGTAGCTCGCCTCCGCCGCCGCGAGATCGCCGGTGGCGCGCTGCACGTCGGCGAGGTGCTGGAGGGCGCCGGCGAAATCCGGCTGCAGCGCGTGCGCGCGCGACAGCAGGCGCAGGGCGGCCGCGTCGTCGCCGCGCTGGTGTTCGGCAAGGCCGCGCAGGTTGAGCGCGTCCACGCTGTCGGGGGCGAGCGCCAGGGCGGCCGCGTATTCGCCGATCGCCGCGTCGATCCGGCCGGCGCGGTGATGGTCGAGCCCGCGCGCCAGCGCCGCGGAAACGTCGTCGCCCGCCGTCATGCGGCCTGCGGCAGGCCGGCGCGGTCGAGGGCGGCGCGCTGGCGTGCGGCCAGCACGCCCGCGTCGAACCCGTCGATCAGGCCGTGGAAGGCGCGATGCCAGTTCACTTCCGCCTTCAGGTGCAGGAAGACCGAGCCCAGCCCGATGGCGGCGCGGTCCATCAGCACGAACTCGCGCGGCGGCTCGACCCCGCCCAGTTCGCGCAGTTCGGCGTGCACCTTCTCGGCGACCGCGCGCCCGTAGACGCCCGAGTTCGTCTCGTCGATGCGGCGCGACCGGTCTTCCAGCAGCGGGGCGTAGACGAATTCGGCCCAGCGGTTGAGGCAGCGGATCTTCTCCCGGCTCAGGCCCTTGAAGCCCCACGCCTCGTAGGCCGAGACGGCGAGCGCCTCGTCGCCGTCGCGGATCGCGCGGTAGAGGTCGATCACGCCGGCCACGAAGGCCGGGCGGAACACGCGGACGCAGCCGAAATCGAGCAGGTTGATCCCGCCGTCCGGCCGCACCGAATAGTTCCCCAGATGCGGATCGCCGTGGATCGTGGCGTAGCCGTAGAACGGCACGTACCACGCGCGGAACATGTTCGTCGCGATGCGGTTGCGCGTCTCCAGCGGCGCATCCTTCGCGGCCAGAAGCGGCGTGCCGTCGAGCCAGTTCATCGTCAGCAGACGGCCGGTCGAGAGTTCGGGCACGCCCGTCGGCACGGTCACGCCCGGCTCGCCTTCCAGCATGTGCGCGTAGAACGCCATGTGGCGCGCCTCGCGCGCGTAATCCAGCTCTTCGCGCAGGCGGGCGGAAATCTCGTCGTGGATGCGCTCGGTGCGGATCGCGGCGTCGTAGCGCGCATGGATCGCGAAGATCAGCTTGAGCTGGCGCAGGTCGGCCTCCACGGCCGAAGCCATGTCGGGATACTGGAGCTTGCAGGCGAGCGCCGCACCGTCGCGCGCGGTCGCGCGATGCACCTGCCCGAGCGAGGCGGCCGCCGCCGCTTCGCGCCCGAACGACGCGAAGCGCGCTTCCCAGTCGGGGCCGAGCTCGCTTGCCATGCGCCGCTTGACGAACGGCCAGCCCATCGCCGGCGCGTTCGACTGGAGCTGGGAAAGCTCGGCCACGTATTCGTCGGGCAGCGCGTCCGGGATCGTGGACATCAGCTGTGCCACCTTCATCAGCGGCCCCTTGAGGCCGCCGAGGGCGGCGCGCAGGTCGGCGGCATGGCGCTCGCGGTCGAGCTTCACGCCCAGCACGCGTTCGGCCCCCAGACGCACGGCGAGACCGCCGACGGCGGAGCCGACACGCGCGTAGCGCGCGACGCGCCCGCCCAGCGTGTTGGCCTCGCCCGCCGCCATCAGGACAGCTGCTCGAGCTCGTCGATGAAGCCTTCGACCACGCCCAGCCCCTGCCGCCAGAAACCCGGATCGGCCGCGTCGAGGCCGAAGGGGGCGAGCAGTTCCTTGTGCCGCTTGGTGCCGCCGGCGCGCAGCATGTCGAGATACTTCTCGGCGAAGCCCGCCGGCGTCCTGCGGTAGAGCGCGTAGAGCGAGTTCACGAGACAGTCGCCGAACGCATAGGCGTAGACGTAGAACGGCGTGTGCACGAAGTGCGGGATATAGGTCCAGTAGAACGAATATTCCGCATCGTAGCGGAACGCCGGCCCCAGGCTTTCGCGCTGCACGTCCATCCAGATCTCGCCGATGCGGTCGGGCATCAGCTCGCCCTTGCGCCGTTCGTCGTGCAGGCGGCGCTCGAACTCGCAGAACGCGATCTGGCGCACGACGGTGTTGAGCATGTCCTCGACCTTGCCGGCGAGCATCGCCTTGCGGCGCTTGGGGTCCGTGGCGCGTTCGAGCAGCTTGCGGAAGGTCAGCATCTCGCCGAACACCGAGGCGGTCTCGGCGAGCGTCAGCGGCGTATCGGCCAAGAGATGCCCCTGCCCCGCCGCCATGACCTGATGCACGCCGTGGCCGAGTTCGTGGGCGAGCGTCATCACGTCGCGCGTCTTGCCCTGGAAATTGAGCAGGAGATACGGGTGCGCCGACGGCACGGTCGGATGCGCGAAGGCACCCGGCGCCTTGCCCGGCCTGACTCCTGCGTCGATCCACGAATTGTCGAAGAAGCGCTTGCCGGTGGCGGCCATGTCCTTGGAGAAGTCGCCGTAGGCCTCGATCACCGTATCGCGCGCGCGGTTCCAGTCGAAGCTTTCCTCGTCCGACTGCGGCAGCGGCGCGTTGCGGTCCCAGTAATCCATCTGCGTCACGCCGAACCACTTCGCCTTCAGCGCGTAGTAGCGGTGCGAGAGCTTCGGATAGGAATCGCGCACGGCGGAGATCAGCGCTTCCACCACCTCGTCCTCGACGCGGTTGGCGAGGTTGCGCGAGGAGATCGGACGCGGATAGTTGCGCCACTTGTCTTCGATCTCCTTGTCCTTGATCAGCGTGTTCGTGATCAGCGCGAACAGGCGGGCGTTGTCGCCCAGCGTCTTGCCGACCGACTTGGCGGCGGCCTTGCGCACCTTGCCGTCGCGGTCCGACAGCAGGTGCAGCACTTCGGCCGACGTCATCTTCCTGCCGTCCATGTCGAAGCGCAGGCCGGCCATCGTCTCGTCGAACAGGCGCGTCCACGCCGCACGGCCCGCGACGTACTTCTCGTGCAGCAGCTTTTCCATGTCGTCGGCAAGCTGGTGCGGACGGAAGCTGCGCAGGTCGCGCAGCCAGGGCGCATACTTCTTCAGCGCGGGGTCCGCGAGCTTGGCGGCAAGCGCGTCTTCCGGAAGCCGGTTGAGCTCGAGCGTGAAGAACAGCGTCGCCGACGAGATCGCGTTCACCCGCTCCTGGATGCCCTGATAGAACTTCGCGATCGCCGGGTCGGCCTGATCGGCGGCATAGGTGAGATCGGCGAAGCTCGTCAGGCGCGCGAGCCGTTCCTCGAGCTTCTCGTAGGCGGCGATGGCGGCCCCCAGCCCCGCCCCGTCGAGCCCGGCGAGCTTTTCCGAATATTTCGTCTGGAACGCCTTCGCGTCGGCCTCGGCCGTGTCCAGCGCCTTGGCCAGTTCCGGCGAATCCCGGCCCGGAAACAGGTCCGAAAGGTTCCAGACCGGCAGGTCGGCGGCAGCGGCGGCGGAAATCGGGGGCATGGACAGGTCCGGGGCTTGGCGTTTGCAGGGTCCACTAGCATATATGTCGAACGGACCGGCGCGCCAAGCGCCGGCAGGGAGATGCGCCGGCCATGTTCGACTACGCGAAATGCCCCAATCTCGTGCGGATGTTCCTCGACATGGCCGAACGGCAGGGCGACCGGCCCTTCCTGCTCGCCCGCAAGGACGAACGCTGGGTCGCGTGGAGCTGGACCAGGGCCGCCGCCGAAATGCGGGCCGTCGCGCGCGGGCTGGCGGCCCTTGGCGTGCGCAAGGGCGACCGCGTGGGCCTGATCGCCGAGAACCGCCCGGAATGGGTGATCGCCGATTTCGCGATCATGGCGGCCGGTGCGATCACGGTGCCTGCCTACACGACCAACACGGTCGAGGACCACCGCTACATCCTGTCGAACGTGTCGGCGAAGGGCGTGATCGCGTCGACCGCCGCGCTGGCGCAGAAGGCGATCGAGGCCGCGCGCCGCGTGGGCCCGCAATGCGGCTTCGTCGTGGCGATGGAACCCCCGCCCGTCGCCCAGCATCCGGGCGTGGACGTGATTTCGTGGGCCGAGTTGATGGCGAAGGGCGAAGCCGCCCCCGACGAAGTCGACGCGAATGTCGCAAGCCTGACGCGCAAGGACGTGGCCTGCGTCATCCACACGTCGGGAACCGGCGGCCTGCCGCGCGGCGTGATGCTCCATCACGGCGCCATCCTGCACAACTGCCTGGGTGCGTGGGACGTGCTGCAGGCGCTGCCGCAGGGGCCGGAAACGTACCTTAGCTTCCTGCCGCTGTCGCATTCCTACGAGCACACGGTGTGCGTGGGCTTCATGACGTCGCTGGGGGCGACGATCCATTTCGCCGAGAGCATCGACCGGCTGGGGCCCAACATGGTCGAGGTGCGCCCGACGATCATGACGGCGGTCCCGCGCCTCTACGAAAGCCTGCACCAGCGCATCGTGCAGGGGCTGAAGCGCGAGAAGGCGCTGAAGCGGTGGCTGTTCGCCAGGACGCTGGCGCTGGGTACCAAGCGCTACGAAGGGGCGAAGCTGGGCCTCGGCGAACGCATCCTCGACGCGATCCTCGACAGGCTGGTGCGCGACAAGGTGCGCGCGCGCTTCGGCGGCCGGCTGAAGGCGTTCGTGTCGGGCGGGGCCGCCCTCAATCCCGAGATCGGCGTGTTCTTCCTCGCACTCGGCGTGCGCGTCGTGCAGGGCTACGGCCAGACCGAAAGTGCACCCGTCATCGCGTGCAACCGGCCGCACCAGGAACGCATGGAGACGGTCGGACGGCCGCTGCTGGGCGTGGAGGTGAAGCTCGGTCCCGACGGCGAGATCCTCGTGCGCGGCGAACTGGTGATGACCGGCTACTGGAACGATCCGGAGGGAACCGCGCGCACGATCGTCGACGGCTGGCTGCACACCGGCGACATCGGCGAGATCGACGGCGAGGGCCGCATCAGGATCACCGACCGCAAGAAGGATTTCATCAAGAACTCGGGCGGCGACATGATCGCACCCGCCAAG
>JAEUKY010000376.1 GCA_016794005.1 Rhodospirillales bacterium | reverse complement strand
CGTGTACTGCTACTTCGTCTTCTTCAGCCCCTACACGCTGGGCCATCCCGACAACTGGATCCCGGCCAACCCGCTGGTCACGCCGCCGCACATCGTGCCGGAATGGTACTTCCTGCCGTTCTACGCGATCCTGCGCGCCGTACCCGACAAGCTGGGCGGCGTGCTCCTGATGTTCGGCGCCATCGCGATCCTGTTCCTGCTGCCGTGGCTCGACACCAGCCGCGTGCGCTCGGGCCGCTTCCGCCCGGCGTTCCGCGTGTTCTTCTGGCTGTTCATGGTCGTCACCGTGATCCTCGGCTGGTGCGGTTCGCAGCCGGCCGAAGGCATCCCGCTGATCCTCGGGCAGGTCTGCACCGTCCTCTACTTCCTGCACTTCCTCGTGTTCCTGCCGCTCCTCGGCTGGTTCGAACGTCCGCGGCCGCTGCCGGCCTCGATCGCCGAGCCGGTCCTGAAGCACGCCGCCAAGTCGATGGAGAAGGCCTGATGCGCTTCGCGAAGTCCCTGATCGCCGCGGGCGCGCTGGCCCTGTCGATGGCCGCCGGTGCGGCCTCGGCCGCCGAAGGCGTCAAGATCCCGGCGCAGAAGTGGAACCACGACGGCTTCTTCGGCACGTTCGACCGCGCCGCCCTGCAGCGCGGCTTCCAGGTCTACAAGGAAGTGTGCGCGGCCTGCCACGGGCTGAAGCAGATGCGCTACCGCAACCTCGCGGGCATCGGCCTTTCCGACGCCGAGATCCGCGCCATCGCGGCCGAGTACGAGACGACCGACGGCCCGAACGACGACGGCGAGATGTTCCAGCGCCCGTCGCGCCCGTCGGACCGCTTCAAGTCGCCCTTCGCCAACGACAACGCGGGGCGTGCGGCCAACAACGGCGCGCTGCCGCCCGACCTGTCGCTGATCGCGAAGAACCGCGTGGGCGGCGAGAACTACGTCTACGCGCTGCTCACCGGCTACGGCGACGCGCCCGCGGGCGTGTCGATCGCCGAGGGGATGCACTACAACAAGTACTTTCCCGGCCACCAGATCGCGATGGGCGCGCCGATCAACGCCGACGGCGTGACCTATGCCGACGGCACGAAGGCGACGGTCGAGCAGATGTCGAAGGACGTCTCGACCTTCCTCGCCTTCACGGCCTCGCCGCATCTCGAAGCGCGCAACTCGCTGGGCGTGAAGGTGATGCTGTTCCTGTTCATCTTCACGGGCCTGCTCTACGCGACCAAGCGGAAGATCTGGAAGGGCCTGCACTAAGGACCGCTTCCCGGACGAAACGCAAAGGCCCGCGACCGGAAACGGCGCGGGCCTTTTCTTTTGCGGGGCGATTGGTGTAAACCGGTTTACAACCTGAGATAATACTACTGTATGAGCGCCCTCTACATCATGCGTTACGTCGGTGCGGCCGGCGCCGGTTCCAGCACGCTCTATATCGGACGGCAGACGGTCGTCGGGGTCGACGCGGGCGGGGCGCGCTATTTCGGCACCTATATCGAATCGCGCGGCCGCATCCTCGTCGACATGACGCTGCTGATGCCGCGCAGCGGCGTGCTGGTCACCGGCGAACAGGCGCCGGCGGGCTCGAAGTACAAGCTGACCGGCGACTGGCCGGTCGAGCCGGCCGACGGCACCATCCACCGCGCCTATTTCGACGGCCGCGCGATGAAGGTCGGGTTCGAGCGCGTCGGCTTCATTCCCTAACCGGACGCACACGGCTTTATGCGACAATGCGTAGCTTTGATCGGGCCGAGGCGCAGCCAATTCAGCATCGGCGAACCTGCGTTCGAAACGTGCAGGCCTCTCTCAATTAGTGTCTCCTAGCAGACACATAAGTTACACCGCGACTCTTAGTCAGGCTTTTGAGCTTTGGCTCCAGTTGGATCAGCATCCCCGACATGAAGCTCGAAAACCGCGCCAACTATCTGGAGGGTAATAATTCTGATTGCCTCCGGCTGTTTGTCGTAGTTGCCGACTATCGATCTCATTTCAACCTGCATGGATTTAGCTACTGGCAAGGTGAGTAGAGTCACCAGCATGTCCCAAACCACCCAAACAGCCTTAAACGTAAATTCATCGCGCCTATTGAAGGGTGCTGAAATCTTCTTTCCACCGTGAATTAGGGCTTTGTCGATGATTTTTATGCGGCCTTCAAAGTCTGGGTGTAGCGCTTTCAAGTAAGCTAAGAATCGATCCGAAACTTCAGTGACTTTAAATGCTTCGTGAGCAAAGAGATTCCGAATCTTTCGAATGATGTGAAGATCTTGCCTTTGTCGGTTCTCGATCCATCCAAGCGAGTACGCAAGTTCAATGCGTGAACTGAATGTGCCCAAAGGTGCCATCGGGCCAAAGATCTTCTCCTCGTCACTCTTTGAGCCAAATGTCCTCAGATGAATTTTTAAAAGGTCGGAAGTCTTTTCTTCTATGTAACTTGTTAAAATAATTACTGTTGCTAAAAACGACTCACCTTTCAGCCTCGTGGCAAGGTCTAGGAGATCAGAGGCATCAATCTTAAATTGATCTATCTTGTTTTTTGCAGTGTTGACAGAAGCCTCATAGAGGCTTGCCGCTACCTTATCCCTCAATTCTCCATGAGACATTCTGAACCAGCATCACCTGATATTTTAGATGTCTAAGTATTACCTAAATTTGTTGTTCAGTAAATAAGGTGCTGAAAATTGTACTCCTAGACAAGGCGCATCGATTTCTTCTCGCTTTTATTGAGCGGCGTGCTGGTCACCGGCGAACAGGCGCCGGCGGGCTCGAAGTACAAGCTGACCGGCGACTGGCCGATCGAGCCGGCCGACGGCACCATCCACCGCGCCTATTTCGACGGCCGCGCGATGAAGGTCGGGTTCGAGCGCGTCGGCTTCATCCCGTGACCGGCCTGCGACAATGCGCCGTTTGACAGGACGGGCTTCCGGCCGCTAAACAGCGCGCGTCTTTGGGGAGTAGCAGGCGTGCCGTCCCCGGCACGCGCCCTCGTCAACATACTTGGCCGGCATGGCCATGGCGCAGGGCAGCCCGCAAGGGTTCGGCAAGACCACGGACGATGCGGGACCCCGGAACGGCCGGAGGGGGACGCGTCGTTCTGTGCGTCCCTCCGGCCGGAGACGTCCCGCGATGGAATCCCTGTTCGTGTCGACCGGCGTGGTCGCACTCGCCGAAATCGGCGACAAGACCCAGCTTCTCGCCTTCCTGCTCGCCGCGCGCTTCAAGAAGCCGGTCCCCATCGTGCTGGGGATCGCCGCCGCGACGATCCTCAACCACGCGCTGGCGGGACTGCTGGGCGCCTGGATCGCCGACGCGATCGGGCCCGACATGCTGCGCTGGATCCTCGCCGCCTCGTTCCTCGGCATGGCCGCGTGGACGCTGGTCCCGGACGAGATCGGGGAAGACGAGGCGCGCGTCGCGCGGCGCCTGGGCGTGTTCGGCGCCACGTTCGTCGCGTTCTTCGTGGCCGAGACGGGCGACAAGACGCAGCTTGCGACCGTGGCGCTGGCCGCCCACTACGCCGAGGCGGCCCTGGTCGTGGCCGGCACCACGCTGGGCATGCTGGTCGCCGACGTGCCGGCCGTGTTCGCCGGCGGGCGGCTGGCCGCGCGGATCCCGATGAAACTGGTTCATGGTATTGCCGCCGCCATTTTTGCCGCGTTGGGCGTGGCGACGCTCGCCGGGGCGGACCGGCTGTTCTGAAACCCGCGCCTTGCGGCCCTTTCCGGGTTCGGCTGTAATCCTGCGGATGCAGGTGGCGCTTCCGCCAGGTGGCAAGGAGACACCGCGTTTCGACAGCGCACGCATCCAGGCGCTGGTCGTGGCGCTGCTCGTGCTGCTGACCGGGCTCGGGCTCGCGACGAGCGCGATGCGCTGGGTCGAAGCGGACATCGCCGAGGAATCCGCCGAGCGGCTCGACAGGCTGGCGAACCGCGTGCGCAACGCGATCGAGCAGAAATTCCGCACGCCGGTCTACGGGCTGCGGGGCCTGCGCGCGACCTATGCGATGGGCGAGGAGATGACGCGCGACCGGTTCGCCGCCTGGATCGCCGCGCGCGACTTCGAGGGCGAGTTCCCCGGCGTGCGCGCCTTCGGCTATGCCGAGCATGTCTACCGCTGGCACGCGATCCGCTTCGTCGAGCGCACGCGGCGCGACGGGGCGCCGGATTTCGCGATCCGGTCCGACGGCGACGCGCCCGACATGTACGTCGTGAAGTATATCGAGCCGGCCGCCGTCTATTCGCCGCTGCTGGGCGTCGACGTGGGCGTCGAGGCGGTGCGCCGTGCGGCCATCGACACGGCGATCGAGACCGGCGAGACGGCGCTGTCCGGCCAGGTCGCCCTGCGCGGGCCCGACGGGCAGGCGACGCCGGGCTTCCTGTTCGTGCTGGCGGTCTACGAGGGCGGCGGCGTGCCGGCCAGCGTCGCCGAGCGGCGCGCGGCGGTACGCGGCGTGCTGTTCGCCGCACTCGTGTCGGAAGAGATGGTCAACACCGCGGCGGCGGCGGCGGACGAGCTGATCGAGTTCGACATGTACGACGGGCTGCCCGACGATTCGACCAAGCCGTTCTACAGCTTCCGCACGCCGGGCGTGCGGCCGGCGGCTTCCGCCGGGTCGGCGATCTTCCTGCCGATCGTCATCGCTAACCGCCTGATCGTGGTGCGCGGCTGGGGCGGCCCGAAATGGGCGGCGGGCATCGACCGCACGACGCCCGTCGCGGTCGGTGCGGGCGTCGCCGCTTTCGCCGCGGGCCTGTCGTTCGTCATCTGGCTGCTCGCGACGGGCCGCGCGCGCGCCCTCGATCTGGCGCGCTCGATGACGGCCGATCTCGACCGCCTCGCCAAGGTGGCCGAGCGCACGACCAACGGCGTCATCATCGCCGGCGAGGACCGGCGCATCGTCTGGGTCAACGAGGGCTTCACGCGGCTGACCGGCTACACGCTGGACGAGGCGCGGGGCCGCAAGCCGCGCGAACTGGTGCAGTTCGAGGGCACGTCGACCGACCGCGACGAGGAGATCC
>JAEUKY010000323.1 GCA_016794005.1 Rhodospirillales bacterium | reverse complement strand
GCGACCGTGTTGCCCGCGCCCGGCATGAAGCCCGCCGCCACGCGGTAGGCGTGCGTGCCCAGGCGCAGGTCGATGCTGGCGGGCTGGATCTGGTCGTCGCGGACGTCGATATCGGCCGCGATGCGGCCTTGCGCGACATAGGCGCGGTAGATCTGGGAAGGCAGGATGCCGGCGGAACCGGACGGACGCGCTTTGCTCAAACCGGAAATATCCCGAAATTCGCGCCGGGCGGGAATCGCCGGTCGCGGGCGGGACAAGCTAGTTCAATGAAATCGGGGCGTCGAGGCCGACAAGACGGGGACGGGGGTGCCGCCCTGGCACCCCCGCCGGAAATTCAGGCGGCGACCGAGGCGGTCTGCGGGATGATCGCGCTGCCCGGACGGATGCTGTTGCGCGGGCGCAGCGTGCGGCGCGGCAGGGCCGGGCCCCGGACCGCGAGCAGCTCGCGCTTGGCGTTCTCGAGCACCGAGTGGATCCGCGCGTCCTCGCGATCGATCACGTCCATCGCGGTCAGCTTGTTGTCGATCAGATCGAGAAGGGTGTCGATGACGGGGCGGGAAAGGGAA
The DNA here is from genome assembly GCA_016794005.1 of Rhodospirillales bacterium. Lineage (GTDB taxonomy): Bacteria > Pseudomonadota > Alphaproteobacteria > CACIAM-22H2 > CACIAM-22H2 > Tagaea. Next base: position 4,306 of record JAEUKY010000323.1, on the reverse strand, counting down.
GACATGGGTCCTGGCTCCTCTGGGTCCGTAAATCCGACTAATTGCGCCGAATTCGGCTTCTGGTCCTTTGTTCGGGGCGACCTTTCTCAGGCCGCGTGCATATAGATTTGCGCCCTAATGGTTAACAATCCATAAAACTTGGGGAAATTTTTGAAATACTTGAATCGGCATTTTAGTCGTGTTGCGGGGAAGGCACAAAAACGCCTTCCGGCCGACGGGGATAAATCGTGGCCTGACAGGCGCTTCGCGTTGACACCGGGGGCCAGCCCCCGTAGAAGGCCAACCAGCATATGCCGTGTAATTACCCACTCCCGGCGGAGGGGTGGCCGAGTGGCTGAAGGCGGCAGTTTGCTAAACTGTTATACGGGGAAACCTGTATCGTGGGTTCGAATCCCATCCCCTCCGCCATCTTTGCTTCGCAGCCGGAGCCGCTTTTCCCGTGATCCTGATCGGACAGTACGATTCGCCCTTCGTCCGGCGCGTCGGCATCGCGCTGACGCTCTATGGCATCCCGTTCGAGCATCGGACCTGGTCGGCCTTCAAGGATGCCGACCGGCTGCGCGCGATCAATCCGCTGTGCCGCGTGCCCACGCTCGTCCTCGACGACGGCGACGTGCTGACCGAGAGCCACGCGATGCTCGACCATCTCGACTCGCGCGTGCCGGCGGCGGACGCGCTGTTTCCGATGCGCGAACCCGAACGCCATCGCGCCCTTTCGGTCGCCACGCTGGCGACCGGGCTCGGCGACAAGGCGGTGGCGCTGTTCTACGAGCAGCGCATGCATGCCGAGGTTTCCAAGGTGTGGGCCGAGCGCTGCCGTGCGCAGATCGCCGCCACCCTCGCGGCCCTCGAAGCCGACCGCGCGAAGCGGCCCGGACCCTACTGGTTCGGCGAGCGCATGGGCCATGCCGACATCGCGGTCGCGTGCGTGCTGCGCTTCGTGGGCGAGGCGCATCCGGGCGTCTTCGCGCTCGAGGGCTATCCCGCCCTCGCGGCGCATGCGGCACGCCTCGAAGCGCTGCCCGTCTTCCGCAGCGTCGCGCAGACCTTCATTCCGCCGTCCTGACGGCCTCTTACGGTTGTATGTTTGCGCCGCGGCGCGACTTGGGTCATGCATCTGGGATGCAGGACGCACCGACCGATTCCGCATTCGACGTTCCGCCGCTCCAGGCGATCCGCGCGCGCCGGCAGCGTGCGGGCGAATGCGCCGTGTCGGGCACGACGCTGCAGATCGTCGGCGAATCGCTGCGCCAGGCGCTCGACATCCAGCCCGGCGAGCGCGTCCTCGATGCCGCCTGCGTCGAAGGACGCCTGCCTTACCCCGACGGAACGTTCGACGCCGTCGTGTCGACCTTCGCCATCATGTCGGCACCCGACCGCGAACTCGCGGCGGCCGAACTGCTGCGCATGTGCCGCCCCGGCGGACGCATCGGCCTTGCGTGCTGGACGCCGGAAGGCTTCGTCGGCCGGCTTCTCGGCATCGTCGGCCGCCATGTGGCGCTGCCGCCCGGCATTCCCGACGTGCGGCGCTGGGGCGCGCAAGCCGAACTGCGCCGGATGTTCGGGGGCGCGTCCGTCGATGGTGCGCTGCGGCATTTCGCGTTCCGCTACCGCTCGGCGACGCACTGGATCGACGTCTTCCGCGGCGTCGACGGGCCCGTCCTGACGGCATTGGATACACTGGACACGGCCGAGCGGGTGGCGCTCAACGCCGACATCATGGCGCTGGTCGGCCGCTTCGACATGTCGGGAAGCCAATCCGTCGTGGTGCCGGCGGAGTATTTCGAGGCGGTGATCGTCCGGCGCTAGCCCGGCGGCCCGGTTCGGGACATGATGCACGGTATTGCCATGCCCGTCCTGATCCTCGCCGACAACGCGCCCCCGCCGCCGACGGCCGACAAGCGGCTGCATGCGCTGCACGCCTACTGGACGGCGATCCGCGGCGGCCGCCGCTTCCCCGCGCGCGCCGACTTCGATCCGATCGACATTCCCGCGTTGCTTCCCTTCGTGTCGCTGGTCGAGGTGCGCGAGGGAACGCCGCGCTTCGTCTATCGCGTGATGGGAACCAGGCTCGCCGAGCTGCTGCGGCGCGACGCGACGGGGCAGGCCGTCGGCACGGGCGTGAAGCCGGAAGAACTCGAATCTGTCCTGTCCCGCTACCACCGCGTCGCCGACGACGGCGTTGCGATCTACCATCGCGACCGGCTGCAGGAAGAGGCGAACGACTATACGGCGATCGACCGGCTGATGCTGCCAATGGGCGATCGCGACGACAAGGTCGAGCTGATCCTCGGCATCGTCGTGCGCGCCGAGAAGGAAATCAGCGAGCGCTACCCTCGAGCCGGTGCCAGACCGCATAAAGCATGATGCCCGCGGCGACCGATAGGTTGAGCGAGTCCGCGCGCCCGCGCATCGGCAGCCGGACGAGCTTGCCGCACGCCGCGCGGATCTCGGGGCCCAGGCCGCTCTGCTCGGTGCCGTTGACGATCAGCGTCGGGGCGCTGTACGCGACCGTCCGGTAATCGGTATCGGTCTGGAGTGCGGTTCCCACGCACGTGCCCGGCCAGCCTCGAACGAACGCGACGGCTTCGGCCGTGTCGGCGGCATAGAGCGGGACCGCGAAGATAGATCCCATCGTCGCGCGCACCGCTTCGGGGCTGAACGGATCGCAGGTGTTCCCGATCAGGATCACGCCGCCCGCACCGACCGCGTCGGCCGTGCGCACGCAGGTCCCCAGGTTGCCGGGATCCTTCACGCCTTCCAGTGCGAGCCACACCTGCGACTTCGCGGGATCGAGCTCGGACAGCTTGCGCACTCGCTGGCGGAAGACGCCGATGACGCTCTGCGGATTGTCGCGCTGCGAGATCTTCTCGAGCACGCCGGCCGACACCTCGAGGAGCAGGGCGCCCGCATCGCCCGCCGCCTTGCGCACGCCGGCGACCGCGGGCTGGTCGCGCTGGTCGGCGCGATAGGCGAGCATCTCGGGCACCACGCCGTGGTCGAGCGCTTCGCGCACGGTACGCGCACCCTCGGCCACGAACAGGCCCGTCTCGGCGCGCGCCTTGCGCATGTGCAGCGCGCGGATGTCCTTGATCAGCGGGTTCGTCGGGCTGGAGATTTCCCGCACGCGATCGCCCGTCATGGGGCGGCTCCCGGCCCCGACCAGCGCACGTAGAGCGACGTCGACAGGTGCCGCTCGCCGCCGCGCTGCGCCACGACCAGTTCACCCGCCTCGAAGTCGCCGCCGCGCGGGCCCAGCGCGTCGCGCGCGGTTTCCAGCAGCGACAGCGCGGACATGCGGATCGCATAGGCCGTCAGCATCAGGAACGACGGGCCGTCGGCGAGCAGGCGCGCGCAGTCGGCCAGCATCGGCTGCAGGCCTTCCTCGATGCGCCACGTCTCGTTCGCGGGACCGCGGCCGAACTTGGGCGGATCGAGCAGGATGCCCTGGTAGCGGTTCCCGCGCCGCACCTCGCGCGCGACGAACTTGGTCGCGTCGTCGCAGATCCAGCGGATCGGCGCCTGCGTCAGGTTCGATGCCGCCTGGTTCTCCTTCGCCCACGCGATCGCTTTCTTCGACGCGTCGACATGGGTGACCTCGTAGCCCGCCGCCGCCGCGACGAGGCTCGCCGCGCCGGTATAGGCGAAGAGGTTGAGGAGCTTCGGCCGCTGCTCGCCGCCCGCGTTGCCTGCGCGCGCGGCCATCCAGTCCCAGTGCGGCGCCTGCTCGGGGAACAGGCCCACATGCCGGAACGCGGTGAAGCGGCAGGCGAGCACGGCTTCGCGATAGCGCACCGGCCATTCGGGCGGCAGCGGCCGGGAGAAGCGCCAGCGCCCCCACGAATCCTCGTCCTCGCCGCCCTTGGCGTCGCCGGGCTTGGAATCGAAGAAGGCGTCGGCGCGCTCCCACGCCTCGGGCGGTCCGGACGGCGTCCACAGCGCCTGCGGCTCGGGCCGCACCAGCGTCAGCTTGCCGTAGCGCTCGAGCTTGCGTCCGTTGCCGGAGTCCAGAAGCGCGTAATCGTCCCAACCCGGTGTCGCGAGAATCTTCAGCTGCGGTGCCAATTCGTCCGTCCCTTGCCCGTTCGCGCGACACTATCAGCGCGTCTATAGATCCCCAAGACGGAACGAGAAGCTCAGCACCTTCGGCCCCGTCATCGGCGGTGCGTCGGGCTGGCGCCGGAACGGCTGCGCCTGGCGCATCGCGCCGAGGAAGCTTTCCAGCGCCGTGCGCTGGTCGCGCATGTCCGGCCGCTGCACGTCGGCATAGTTCGCGATCATCTTGTCCGGCGCCCACGGATCGTTC
>JAEUKY010000205.1 GCA_016794005.1 Rhodospirillales bacterium | reverse complement strand
AGCATTTCCTCGCGCGTGAAATTCGCGGGTGCGCGCACATAGCCCATCGCCACGACGCGGCCCAGCGTCGTGCTCCAGCCCGCCGACGAGATCTCGCCCGCCGGCCGGCCGTCGGCGAGGATCCCTTCCCCGCCCCACAGCCATACGTCCGGGCTTTCGACGGCGAGCATGACGAGGCGCTTGGCGAAGCCCGCCTCGCGCTTGGCGAGGATCGCGGACTTGCCGATGAAGTCGGGCTTGGCAAGTGCGACCGCATGCATGAGGCCGGCTTCGAGCGGCGTTTCGTCCGAGCTCAGCTCCGGCCCGTAGGCGCGCCGGCCCGCCTCGATGCGGAGCGCATCGAGCGCGTAGTAGCCGATGTCGACCAGCGTGCCGCCCGACGCCTCGACCAGCGCGTCGTAGACGCCGGCCGCACAGTCTGTCGCGACATGCATCTCGTAGCCCGGCCCGCCGGCATAACCCATCGGCAGGATGCGGATGCGCGCGAGGCCGACATCGGCCTCGGCACTCTGCCCGAGCTTCAGGTCGGGCACCCTCGGGCAGACCTTCCCGAGCAGCGCCTTCGACTTCGGCCCCAGCAGCGACAGCGTGGTCGTGAGCGCGCTCGCGTCGGCGAGCGTGACGGAAGCCCCGTCGAGCCGGCGCGTCAGCCAGTCGGTGTCGCGCACGAGTTGCGCGCTGCCGGTGATAAGCAGGTAGGAATCGGGCGCCGTGCGGATAAGCGTCACGTCGGCCTCGAAGCCGCCGCGCGCGTTGAGGATGCCGGTATAGACCGTGTTGCCGACGGGTACATCGACGTCGTTGGCGCACACGCGCTGCAGGAACGCGACCGCGTCGCGACCCTGAACGCGGATCTTCGCGAAGCTCGACTGGTCGATGATCGCCACGCCCTCGCGCGCGGCGGTCTGTTCGGCACGCACGCGGTCGAGCCACGCAGGCTTCCATCCGTAGGGGAACTTCTCGTCGTGCGGGGCGAACCAGTTGACGCGCTCCCAGCCCATCTTCGAGCCGAAGCGAGCCCCCTTCGCCGCGAGCCTGTCGTAGATGGCCGAGCGGCGCAGGCCGCGCGCGCTCTCCATCTCCATGCGCGGCCAGCGCATGATGTAGTGCAGGCCGAGGCTCTCGACCGTGCGCTCGCGCAGGAAGCGGCTGTTGGCGTGGAAATCCGCGAAGCGGCGGATGTCGACGTCGGCCAGATCGCACGGCGCTTCGCCGCCGGCGATCCATTCGGCCGTCAGCCGCCCCGCTCCGCCGCCGTTGGCAATACCGGCCGAGTTGAAGCCCGCGCACACGAACACGCCGGCAAGGCCGGGCGCCTCGCCGAGGATGAAGTTGCCGTCGGGCGTGAAGCTCTCCGGCCCGTTCAGGAGCTGGCGCACCTCGGCCGTTTCCAGGCACGGCGTGCGGTGCAGCGCGTTTTCCATCAGGATCTGGAACTGGTCCCAGTCCTCGGGCAGAAGCTGGAAGGCGAAATCCTCGGGGATGCCGTCCATGCCCCAGGGCTTGGCGACCGGTTCGAACCCGCCCATGACGAGGCCGCCGACCTCTTCCTTGTAATAGATGTAGCCGTCGGGATCGCGCATCACGGGCGTGTCCGGCGCGATGCCCTCGATCTTCTTCGTGACGATGTAGAAATGCTCGGCCGAATGGAGCGGCACGGCGACGTTCATCTTGGCGGCGAGCTGGCGCGTCCACTGGCCGGCGGCGAGCACGACCGTCTCGCACGCGACCGTCCCTTGCGTCGTCTCGACCGAGGCGATGCGGTTGCCCTTGAAGCCGAAGCCGGTGACGCCCACGCCCTCGGCGATCGTCACACCCATCATCCGGGCACCCTTGGCGAGCGCCATCGTCAGGTCGGCCGGGTTCGCCTTGCCGTCGCCGGGAACCCACATCGCACCCGTCAGGTCGTCGGTGCGCATCATCGGCCACTTCTTGCCGGCCTCGGCGGGCGTCATCGGCTCCATGTCCACGCCGAAGCCGCGCGCCATCGCGGCCTGCCGTTTCAGCGACACCCAGCGTTCGGGCGTGCGCGCGACGTTGACCGAGCCGCACTGCTTCCACCCCGTCGCCTGGCCCGTCTCGGCCTCGAGGCTCGAATAGAGCTCGATTCCGTACTTGCTCATCTGCGTCATCGCGCGGTTCGGGCGCATCTGCCCGACGAGACCCGCCGCATGCCAGGTGGTGCCGCTGGTCAGGCGCGCGCGCTCGACGAGCAGCACGTCCTTCCAGCCGAGCTTGGCGAGATGGTAGGCGGTCGAGCATCCGGCGATGCCGCCGCCGATTACGACCACGCGTGCCGACGACTTCAACCCCGACATGCCCGCTGCTCCTACGCTGATTTCTAGTTGACCCGCGTGAGGAGCGGCTTGCCTTCGGCGGCGCAGATGAGATTGTCGACCACGAGATCGCCCATCGCCTTGCGCGTCTCGACGGTCGCCGAGGCGACGTGCGGGGCGAGCACCACGTTGTCGAGCGCGATCAGCTCGGCCGGAACGCGCGGCTCGTCGGCGAACACGTCGAGACCGGCGCCCGCGATGCGGTTGGCCTTGAGGGCCGCGATCAGCGCCGGCTCGTCGACGACGGAACCACGCGCGACGTTGACGAGATATCCCTTGGGCCCGAGTGCTTCGAGGATCTTCGCGTCGATCAGGTTCTTCGTTTCCGCACCGCCCGGCGTGATGACGACGAGCACGTCGCACCAGGCCGCGAGGTCGGCGAGCCTGTCGAAGAAGCGGAACGGCACGCCAGCCTGACGGTTGCGGCCGAAATAGCCGATCTCCATGTCGAAGCCGAGGGCCCGCTTGGCGATCGTCTTGCCGATCCGGCCGAGCCCGACGATGCCCATCTTCTTGTGATGGACCGACGTGGTCAGCGGCTGCATGCCCTTGGCGACCCAGTCGCCGACGCGCACGTACTTATCCGCGGCGACGTAGCGGCGCATGATGTTGAGCACGAGGCCGATGGCCGTGTCCGCGACGCAGTCGTTGAGCACGTCGGGCGTGTTCGTGACGGCGATCTTGCGCGCGGTCGCGGCCGGCACGTCGATGCCGTCGTAGCCCACGCCGAAGCATGAGATCAGCTCCAGCTTCGGAAGCGCGTCCATGATCTCGGGGCCGGTCTTGATCGACCCGCTCCATTGCAGGAACCGCACCTTGTCCTTGAGTGCCGCGAAGAAGGCCGGGCGCTCGGCCTCGGGCGGCAGCTTGTGGACGGTGAAACGCTCGACGAGCCGGTCGCCGCAATTGAGCGGCAGCGGGCCGCCGGAGATCACGTCGGGTTTGGCAGCCATGGGGGAGACTCCTTCAGCCCTTGAAGCGCTTGGCGAGGGCGTCGGCCGCCTTCAGCATGATGCCGAAATCGCTGCCGACCGCGACGAACTGGAAGCCTTCCGCGAGGCGCTTCTTCGCCTCCTCCTCGTTGCCGGTGAGGTACCCGCCGGCCTTGCCGGCCGCCCGGATCGGCTTGATCGCGTCCGAGATCGCCTTCTGCACGTCGGGATGCTGGAAGTTGCCGAGATGGCCCATCGAGGCCGCGAGGTCCGACGGCCCGATGAACACGCCGTCGACGCCGTCCACGGCCGCGATCTCGCCGATGCGCGCCAGCGCTTCGGTCGTCTCGACCTGGACGAGTACGCAGATCTGATCGTTGGCCTTCTTGAGATAGTCCGTCACGCGCCCGAAATTCGACGCGCGCGCGGAGGTCGACACGCCGCGGATCCCCTGCGGCGGATAGCGCGTCGCCTCGACGGCCTTGCGCGCCTCTTCCGGCGTCTGGACGAACGGGATCAGGACGGACTGGAAGCCGATGTCGAGCAGGCGCTTGAGCAGCACCGGGTCGTTCCAGGCGGGGCGCACGATCGGCGTGGCCGTGCCGCCCTTCAGCGCCTGGAGCTGGTTGACCAGCCCCGGCAGTTCGTTGGGCGAGTGCTCGGTGTCGAGCAGCACCCAGTCGAAACCCGCCCCGCCGATGCCCTCGGTCCCGATGTCCGAGCACAGGGTCGACCACAGGCCGACCTGCTGCTTGCCCTCCTTGAGGGCCTTCTTGAACGCGTTCACCGGCATGTCCATCGACGTCTTCCTTCCCTGAGAACCAAAGTCTTTTTTACGACATTTCCGCGCAGATGCGCGCAACATGTTGGGCGATCGCCGGCGACGAGGTCAGCCCCGGCGATTCGATCCCGTAGAGCGCCACCAGCCCCGGAACGCCGTGGGCTTCCGGCCCCTGGATCACGAAATCGGGGTTCGGCGCGCCTTTCGGCACGATCTTGGGCCGGATGCCTGAATAGGACGGCACCAGCGCCCCGTCCGCAAGACCCGGCCAATAGCGGCGAACCTCGGCGTAGAAGACGTCGGCCCGGCGCGGATCGACGTCGTATTCCAGCGCGTCGACCCATTCCACGTCGGGCCCGAACCGGGCCTGTCCGGCCAGGTCGATCGTGATGTGGACGCCGAGCCCGCCCTTTTCCGGCACCGGATAGATCAGCCGCGAGAACGGCGTGCGGCCCTGCAGCGCGAAATAGTTGCCCTTGGCATAGTGAAGCGGCGGGATCGAAGCCTGCGGGATGCCGGCGATCGCGTGCGCGAGCTTCATCGCCCCGAGACCCGCCGCGTTGACGAGCGTGCGCGCCTTGAGCCGCATGGGCGAAGCCCCGCCCGCCTCGATCACGATGCCGTCGTTGGCGACCGCCCCGCCCACGACCGGCGTCTCGAACGCGACCATGGCGCCGTGCGACTCGGCGTCGCCCTGGAAAGCCAGCATCAGCCCGTGGCTGTCGACGATGCCGGTCGACGGCGACAGCAGCGCCGCCGTGCAGACCAGTTCGGGCTCCAGCTTCCTCGCCTCGGCCGCGTCGAGCATGCGCAAGTCGTGCACGTCGTTGGCCTCGCCCTGCGCCTTCAGCTTCTCGAGATAGCCGACCTGCTCCGGCGTCGTCGCGACGATCAGCTTGGTCGTGCGGCGGCACTCGATCCCGCGTTCGGCGCAGAATTCGTAGATGAAACGCTTGCCGGCAACGCAATGGCGGGCCTTCAGGCTGCCGGTCGGATAGTAGATGCCGGCATGGACCACTTCGCTGTTGCGCGACGACGTTTCGGTGCCGATCGCGTCCGCGGCTTCCAGCACAACGACGTCCCGGCCCTGCAGCGCCAGTTCGCGGGCCACGGCAAGACCGACGACGCCGGCACCGACGACGACGCAGTCGGCAGATTCAGTGGAACTCATGCCCGTGTTCGAACCCAGTTTGCCAAATCGGACGGGCAAGGTAGAACAGTCCCATGCGTTTGGGAACCTTGCGAAAGGCGCTTTGCGCCGTCCTTCTGCTCGCGGCGGGCTGCGCGACCGCCGTACCCGGCCCTGCCGGCGTGCCCCGGATGGGCGTGCGCAGCTTTCTGGATGTCCGGCACATGTGCGCGCTCGGCGTCTCGCCGCCGATCGCGCTCGACGGTGCGGCGGGGCCGGGACGCTATCGGGTGCGGATGACGAACACGAGCGTGCTCTACGCGCCGCCGTCCGATTACGAGGTCGCGGTCGACGGCGCCGAAATCCCGGAGGGCGCGCTCGAAGGCTATCGCGGGATCTGCCCGGGCGAGACGCAGCTCTTCTCCATCAGGATCGAAGTCGCGGCGCTCGACGCGCAGGGACGCACGACGGCCTACGGCACGACGAACGTGAACGCATATTCGACGACCCGCACGCTGCGCCTGCCCCCGGACCAGCGGCCGCGCATGCCGGCCCGTCAGTCGCCGTAGGGTCCCGGCGCGGCGTCGACCATCGCCTCCCAGATCGGCAGCACGATGTTGCCCGGCTTGTTCTGGCCGTAGACGATCGCCTTCTTGGCGGCCTCGAACATCTCGCGCGTGGGAACCTTGGGCACGATCGTGAAGCCCGCGCGCTCGAGCGCCTCGATCGCGGCATAGGCCTGCTTCGTATAGTCCTCGAAGAAGTAGCGGGTGTCGGCCTTGCGGATCGCCTTGGCCAGCAGCATGTCGGGTGTGTCGCTCATGTCAGTCGAACAGCTTGTCGATATCCGCCTGGGAGTTGGTCTTGTCCGCGTCCTGCGGGCCGTGCAGCACGACGCCGCCGGTATCCTTGATGTGGAGCTGGTCTTCGTCGGGGACCGGCAGCTGCCCGATCTCGGAAGCTCCCCAGATCTCGAGCATCTTCTGCACGCGTTCCTCGATGAAGGCGAGCGTGCGCACGACCTTGTTGATGCGCTGGCCGGTCAGGTCCTGGAACGAGCAGGCCTCGATGATGCCCGTGCACATGTCGGAAATTTCCGACACGCGGTCCCGCGCGAAATCGTCGATGTTCATCGCGCGGACCTCGCGCGCGATCTCTTCGATGCGCTCGACCCCGTCGAAGATGCGCGATGTGGCGTCCTCGGTCTGGGCGACGACGGCGGAGAGTTCCATCGACGCGCTCGACAGCTTGTCCTCGCGCGCCAGCGGATGCTTGAGCGCGCCGATCTCGCGCTTGGTCTGCTCGATGCGCCCGGCGATGCCCAGCACCTCGTTGCGCACGCGGTCGATCTCGCTGTGGTCGAGATTGACGAAGCTGTCGATCTTGCGCGCGACGGCCTGAATGTCGCCGCGAAGCCCTTCGATCGCGGATGCCGTGCGGCCGTCGTCGGCGTGGCCGTTACCGTTCATCGCCGCCGCGACGGCCGGGCCAGTCTGCCCGTTGGACGCGATGCGCCCGTCGCGCATCAGCAGTTTCTCAGCCGTGAAAACCGGTTTCTGCGGCGGCGCCATGGTCCGGAAAACCCCTGCGGATACAGAACGTTGCGGTCGAACGACCACCCGACAGGAATTATTTTATCACGAACGACTCGGCGAATGCGCGGGATAAAAGCGGCGGTTCAGGGCCGCGCCAGGTTCGCCCGGTTACCGCCCGACACGACGATGTTGAGCACGTCGGGAGCTATCCCCGAAAGCCAGCGCAGATATTCCAGCGCCTGCAGTGCCCGCCCCATCCCGACCGGAACCCCGTGGTGCAGCGCGATCATCGTCAGCGCCCCGATGATCCTGAGATCGACGATCTTCGCCGGATCGCGCAGCTCGACCGTGCCGCCGTCGCCCAGCAGCGGCAGCAGGTCGAACGAAAGATCGAGATTGATCCCGTCCATCCGGTCGCCCCAACCGGGAAACTGCGGCCCCCAGCGCTGGGCGAAGCGCGCGAAATCGGCCGCCTGCGAACCCAGCGCCTTGTCGGGTGCCGTTCCGGCGGCGCCGCGCGTGTCGACGTCGACGATCGTGGCGTCGCGCACGATCTCGCACCGTCCGCCGGCGGCCCAGACGCGCATGCCCAGATCGGGGTCGGCGAAATGCTTGCGGAATCCTTCGTCGAAAGCGCCGCCCACGCGCGCCAGCGTCGAAGGCCGGGCCACGAAGAAATACGGGTAGTAGCGCCCGTAGACCGATCCGACGAACGTCAGGTGCCCGGTCTGGCGGGGAAAGCCGAGCAGCAGCGTCGGGCACGAAGCCTCGCGCGCCGTCAGGTGGGCGAGCGACAGGCGCAGGGCACCCGGCGTCAACCGGTTGTCGTCCGCGATCAGCGCGATGACGTCCCCCGTCGCCTGCGAGAAGCCCAGATTGCACGCCGCGATCGAACCGCGCGGTGCGGTTTCCGGAACCCAGCGCACGCCGGGACGCGCGATCTCGTACGGCGAGACGACGACGATCTCGTGCTCGATGTCCGCCGCCGCCTCGTGCGCCGCGGCGATGGCGCCGTCGATCAGCGTCGGGAACAGGCTGGGCAGGACGAGGCTGAGCTTCATCGGACGGCCTGCCCTGCGGCGCGTTCGAGCGGCCGGTTCTCGCGCCACCAGGCGATCGTGCGCGCGATCCCCTCGTCGAGCCCGATGCGCGGCCGCCAGCCGAGTTCGGTGGCGATGCGCGTGCAGTCGAGGGAGAGTTCGGTGTCGATCGTCGGCCGGCTCGCGTCCAGCACGATCTCGAGCGGCCGGCCCGCGGCGCGCACGATGCGCGCGGCAAGCTCGCGCGTGGTCACGGCACTTCCCGACCCGACATTGTAGAGCGCGTAGGGCCGCGGATGGCCGGCCACGGTCGCCCGGACGGCGGCGTAGAGGTCGTCGACATGGATGAGATCGCGCGCCGCCCTGCCCGTCCCCCACAGCACGAGGCGGCCGTCGGTCGAGGTCAGCGCCTTCGTCACCGTGGCGCCGAACACGTGGCTGCGCGCCAGATCGTATTTGTCGTGCGGGCCGTAGACGTTGGAGTGGCGCAGTACGGTGAAGCGCGTGGCGCCCATGCCGGCGTACCAGGCGCACATCCGCTCGAAATAGACCTTCGTCAGCGCCACGCCGGCATAGGCCGGATGGAGGTCGGCGGCCGGGTCGAAATCCTCCTCGCGCTGCGCATGCGGCGAGGACGCGTACATGACCGAGCACGAGAACCACACCACGTGCGGCACGCGCAGGCGATGCGCCGCCGCGAAGACGCGGCCGTTCATGACCTGGTTGTCGACGATCATCGACAGCGGATCGCCGAGATTGGCGCCCGATCCCGCCGTCGCCGCGGCCGCATGGACGACGATGTCCGCACCCGCCAACGCCGCCGACACGCCGGCCTCGGTCGTCAGGTCGGCCTCGATCCAGGAAATGCGGGGATGGGCGAAGGCCGGGCGGCTGTTCTTGATGCCGACGACCGCGAAGGCCGGGTCGGCCGCGAACGCTTCGGCCATGTTGCGGCCGACGAATCCGGTGGCTCCGAGTACGACGACGCGAATCATTGAGCCGCGAGCTTAACGCTGCACGGCTACCTTGTCAGGCGACATGAAGTCCGTATGCCGTTCAGGCCGAGATGTCGAGCTTCTGGCCGCGTCCGGTCAGCGCCACGCTCGCGACGTCGTTGTTGTCGCTTGCCGCGGACGAGATGCTCGACTGGATCTGCTGCTCGATCTCTTGCGTGACCGCGCGCGAGACGCTGTTCTGTTCTTCGCCACGCTGGAGACTGGCCTTGAGCACGGGGAGGAAGCTCGCCGTGAGTCCGGACGCGCCGTTTGCCGCTGAAACCGCCATCGGGGATTCTCCAAGAGGCTGTATTCCGAGATCGGGAGATTCTCCGCCCGCGGCCTCGCCAAGTCACGGATTATCGTTTCGAAATTCGGTCTAATTTTCTTCAATTCCAGTCTGTTAGCGCCGTTTCCTGGACCCTTTTCGAGCGCGCGCGATGCCCTCCAGGATCATCTTTTCGGCCGCCTTGCCGTCGACCCATTTGACGATCGTGACCCACTTTCCCTTTTCCAGATCTTTGTAATGCTTGAAGAAATGGGCGATCTGCTCGATCAGGATCGGCGGCAGATCCTTGTAGCTGCGCACGCCCGAATAGAACGGGTGCAGCTTGTCGACCGGGACCGCCAGAATCTTTTCGTCGGCCCCCGCCTCGTCCTCCATCAGCAGCGCGCCGATGGGGCGCGACCGTATGACGGCCCCCGGCACGACCGGCACGTGGCCGACGACGATCACGTCGACCGGGTCGCCGTCGCCCGACAGCGTGTGCGGGATGAAGCCGTAGTTCGCCGGATAGTGCATCGCGGTGTGCAGGAAGCGGTCGACGAACAGCGCGCCGGAGCGCTTGTCGATTTCGTACTTCACCGGCTCGCCGCCGAGCGGGATCTCGATCACGACGTTCACGTCGTGCGGCGGCTTCGTGCCGATCCGGATCTTGTCGAGGTTCATGGCTCACCTCCGTGGCGTTCGCGCACAGTAGCGCCGGCGGTCCGCCGCCGCTAGGCTCCGCGCATGAACCGGACCGGCGAATCGCCCGAAGCGCTCCTTGCGGCCGGGATGGAACTCCATCGTGCGGGCGACCTCGCGCGCGCGGCCGAGATCTACGGCCGGGTGCTCGCTGCGGTACCCGACCATCCCGACGCGCTCCATCTGCTGGGCGTGGTCGCCCTCCAGCAGGATCGCCTCGAAGACGCGATCCGCAGCATCTCCGCGGCGATCGCCGCCAATCCCGCCACGGCCGCCTACCACGCCAATCTCGGCAACGCGTGGCGCAAGGGCGGCGTGCTCGACCGCGCGGTCGCCTGCTTCGACCGGGCGCTGGCGCTCGACCCGGCGTTCCTCGCCGCGCGCTTCTCGCGCGGGCTTGCCCGGCAGGCGGCCGGCGCGACGGCCGAGGCGATCGAGGATTATCGCGCCGTGCTGGCCGCGGCCCCCGACCATGCCGAGGCGCGCAACAACCTGGGGGCCGCCCTGCTCGCCGCCGGCAAGCCCGCGGAGGCGCTCGGCGCGTTCGACGCCCTTGTCGCCCGGCATCCGGCAGTCGGCTCGCTCCACCGCAACCGCGCGCAGGCGCTCGGCGCGCTCGGCCGCACGGCGGACGCCGGTGCCGCACTCGAACGCGCGCTCGAGCTTGGCCCCGACGACGTCGAGACGCTGCGCGCACTGGCCACGCACCGCCATGCCGCACGCCGGCTGGACGAGGCGATAGCACTCTACGCGCGCATCGAAGCGCTCGCCCCGGGCGACGCGACGATCCTCAACGACTACGCCGTGGCGCTGCTCGAACGCGGCCGGGCCGATCTCGCGGCGGAGAAGCTTCAGGCCGTGCTGCGCCTGACGCCGCGCTCGGCGGCGGCGCACACGAACTTCGCCAACGCGATGCGTGCGCTCGGCCGGCTCGACCGCGCGGTCGAGCTCTATCGCGAGGCCCTCGCCCTCGACCCGACGATCGCGGAGACCTACGACAATCTCGCCACGGCGCTGCGCGACCGCGGCCAGCTCGACGAGGCCGTGGCGAGCTACGAGGCGGCCCTGCGGATCAAGCCGGATTTCGTGCTGGCGCTGGGCAATCTCGCCAACCTGCAGCTCGAGCGCGGCGAGGCGGCGACGGCGCTGGCGCTCTATCGCCGGGCGCTGGAGATCGATCCCGGTTCCTACGAGACGCACCGCAACCTGCTGCTTGCCCTGCTCTACGACCCGAGCGTCACGCCCGAAGCCCTCTATGCCGAGCATCTGGCGTTCGCGCGACGCCATTCGCCCGCGAACCCGCTGCCGCCGGCCGTCCCCGCACCGCTCGAGGGCCGCCGGCTGCGCGTGGGCTACATCTCGTCGGACCTGCGCGACCATCCGATCACGCGCAGCCTGGCGCCCATCGTCGCCCACCACGACCGCGACGCGTTCGAGACCTTCGTCTATTCCGACGTGGCGCTGCCCGACGCGACCACGGTCAATTTCCGCGTGCTGGTCGAACACTGGCGCGACGTGGTCGGCGAGACCGACCGGCAGGTGGCCGAACGCATGCGCGCCGACGGCATCGACGTCCTCGTGTGCGTGGCGGGCCGCTTCGACCGCAACCGCCCGCTCGTCGCGGCCTGGCGTCCGGCCCCCGTCCAGCTCGCCTTCGGCGAGGCGGCGACGACGGGGATGGACTGCTACGACGGCATCTTCGCCGACCGCGTGCTCGTCCCGCGGCTGGGCACCGAGCGCTTCGCCGAACGGCCGCTGCGCATGCCCAGCTACTTCATCCACGTGCCGCTGGGACAGGCGCGCGAGCCCGGCCCGCCGCCGTCCGCCTCGGGTGCGGGGCCGGTGTTCGGCTCGTTCAGCAATCCGGTCAAGGTCAACGACGCGGTGCTCGACCTGTGGGTCCGCGTGCTGCGCGAGACGCCGGGCTCGCGCCTGCTGCTGAAGTACAAGGGGCTCTATG
The DNA here is from genome assembly GCA_016794005.1 of Rhodospirillales bacterium. Taxonomy (GTDB): domain Bacteria; phylum Pseudomonadota; class Alphaproteobacteria; order CACIAM-22H2; family CACIAM-22H2; genus Tagaea. The sequence goes on along the minus strand of JAEUKY010000205.1, from coordinate 1,362 downwards.
CCGTTCCGTCGATCGCGGCGCGCGTGCGCGCGGCCTTCGTGCGCGGCGGCGTGGATCCCGCACGCGCCGACCTGCGCGCGGGCGTGGAAGGGCTCAACGTCCATCTCGACCTCTACGACCGGATGGACGTGGCGCTCGACCCCTTCCCGTTCAGCGGCTGGACGTCGAGCTTCGAGGCGCTGTGGATGGGCATGCCCGTCGTCACGAAGCCGGGAGCGACCATGGCGAGCCGCCTGACGGCCGCGATGCTGACGACGATCGGAAAGCGGGACTGGATCGCGCGGGACGCCGACGAATTCGTCGCGATCGCGAAGCGCCTGGCCGCCGACACGGACGCGCTGGTCGAGATGCGCGCCAACCAGCGCGCGCGCATCGCCGCCTCGCCGCTGTGCGACGGGCGCACGCGCGCGCGGCAGATGGAACGCTTCTATCGGGCGATCTGGAAGATCAAGACTTCCGGCGGACGCCGTTGAGGACCTTGCTGGTGACGCGCACGCCGTGCTTGGCGTCGGCGTGGCCCGAGGCGTAGAGCGTCGAGATCAGCTTGTGGATGCGGTCGGCGTGGCTGCGGTAGATCGACACGAGCGAGCCCGGCGAGATGTTCGACACGCCCTCGAAATCGGCGAGGGCCTGCTTTTCGATGACGCAGGGAACGTGCTTGGTGCCGTCGCGCGCGTCGATGACGATCCCGTTCTGGACCGCATCGTAGTGGGCGCGACCGGCGCTGAAATCGAGGGGCATTGTCAGCGGCCTTCCAACATCTGCTATCTACCCGTCCCCGCCTTGCAAATCCCACACCCGGCGCTGGTGAGCCCGGCGGGATTCGAACCCGCGACCCTCAGATTAAAAGTCCGATGCTCTACCGACTGAGCTACGGGCTCGTGCCTGCGACAAGACCGTGCGGAACCTAGGGCCGACCATGCCCGGGGTCAACCGCCTTGGCGTTACTTCCGGTCAAAGCGGCGCGCGCGGTGCGGTGACCGGCAGAAGCGTGGGTTCGTCGGCCGGCTTGCCGGCGGCGGCGAACTTGGCCCGCATGGCGGCGTCGACGCGCGGCGACACGAAATGCGAGATGTCGCCGCCCAGCCGGCCCACTTCCTTGACGAAGCGCGAGGAAATGAACTGCTGGGTTTCCGAGGCCATCAGGAACAGCGTCTCCACTTTCGGGTCGAGGCGCTTGTTCATGCCGGCCATCTGGAACTCGTACTCGAAGTCCGACACGGCGCGCAGGCCGCGCACGATGATGCGCGCCCCCACCGACTGGGCGAACTTCATCAGCAGCGTCTCGAACGGGCGCACCTCGATGCGCGCGGCGACGTCGGCCATCGCGGCGACCTCGGCGCGCATGATCGCCACGCGTTC
>JAEUKY010000120.1 GCA_016794005.1 Rhodospirillales bacterium | reverse complement strand
GGGGTCGATCTACTAGTGTCCGCGCCCGTTGCCGGCAGGTCCGCCTGCCGTCCGACAAATGCGCGCCCGTAGCTCAACTGGATAGAGCATCAGACTACGGATCTGAGGGTTAGGAGTTCGAATCTCTTCGGGCGCGCCATTGTCCCGGTCCCGACGGAATCCCTGTTACGAAGTCCCTGCATCCCCCAACTTGTAAGCCGAAATTCCGTTCGGTAGCGTTCCGGGATCGAGAATTGTCCTGATATGCGGGGGACGCGATGAAGTTGCAGTTCGCCGTGGCGCTGGCCGTTTACGCCGGCACTTTCGCCTATATCTATCAGCGCTACGCGGACCGGCTCGCCTTCCACAAGTATTTCTCCAATCACGTCCTGCTGTTCGCACCGCTGAACTTCCTGTTCACGTTCTTCACGCGCGGCAAGCAGGCGGCGACCTTTCCGGCGCGCAGCGTGCCGGGGCTCGAGCAGCTGAAGGCGGCCTATCCGATCATCCGGGAGGAGGCGCGCGCCCTTCGCGACGCCGGCGTATTCCAGCGCGAGCCGGCGAAGGACGAGCCCGGCTACAACACCTTCGAGAAGGGCGGATGGCGGCTCTATCGCCTCAAATGGTACAGCGACGAATGCGACGCTTCGGCGAAGCTCGCCTGCCCCAAGACGTGCGCGATCGTCGATTCGATCCCGTCGGTCCGTTCGGCGCTGTTCACGGTGCTGCCGCCGGGGGCCCGGCTCGGCCGCCACCACGATCCGGTAGCCTCGTCGCTGCGCTATCATCTGGGGCTGCTCACGCCCAACTCGGACCAGTGCGCGCTGACGCTCGACGGCGTGGAGCATCCCTGGCGCGACGGCGAGGAACTGCTGTTCGACCCGACCTACCTGCACAGTGCGATCAACAGGACCGACACCGTGCGCATCGTCCTGTTCTGCGACGTGGAGAAGACCCAGCTCTGGCGTCCGGTGAAGTGGCTCGCCGACTTCGTCGATTTCCGCATCGTCAGCAAGTTCACGGGTGCCGATCACAAGGGCAGGATCTCGTGGATCTCGGCGGCCTACAAGCCGATCTACGCGGTGCGGCTGTTCGTCAAGCAGAAGGTCAAGCCGCGCAGCCGGCTGGCGTACAACGCGATCAAGTTTTCCGCCATCGGGCTGGTGCTGGCGGGAATCTACTGGCTGTTCTGACCGGCCCCTTGGGGGCCGCGCCTTCGCGTGGCTCTTTTTGCGTTTCAGGGGTTCTGGTATCCTCATCAACGGTACCGTTACGGACTTAGGCAGGGGGCTTTAGCGCAGCATCTGCCCTACCACCCCGTAGGCCCGCTCACCAACTTCGACGATGAAATATGTGGAGTCGTGAATCCGTGCTGGCGATCATTTCACTGATCATGCTGATCTATACCGGCGTCATGCTGCGCGCCCTAGTGGATTCCCGGTTGCCGTTGGCATTCATCGCGATCTATTCGGCAGTGCTCGTATGCATCTATTTCTTTTCGGCCCGCAGCTATGCGGTGCGGACGGGATCGGCGCTCGGGGCGGCTCAGGTAGGCATGAGTTACCGGCCCAACCTTTGGCAAATCGCGCTGGTAAGCAGTCTAATTGGAGTCGCATTTTTGTACGCGTGCGCATTTGCGTTTGCCGATTCGTTCTATCGAGATTTGACGAGCTCGTGGCGCTGGCGAAGGTATCTTCTCGACCAGACACTGATCTTGTTCTCGATGTGCGCGCCGTTCATTGCTCAGGCATGGGCTGCGAGCAGGGGACTAAAGCTTTCGATTCGCGTCATCGAGTTGTCGCGACGAGACGAGATTTCCCCGCCGGACCGCACATAGGATGCAGTGAAAAAATTTCACGCTAACTCGTCGTCCCTATTGGCATCAGGAGTGCCGTCGGTCCTCCCAGAAATTGTCCTTTCCCGAAGGACGCTCTTTCAGTTCGAAGACGACCGGCCCCTTGGGGGCCGCGCCTTCGCGCGGCCCCGGGGCGGCGGTTCACGCGATCGTCAGGCGCACGTCGATGTTGTTGCGCGTGGCGTTCGAGTACGGGCACACGACGTGCGCGCGCTCGACCAGCGTCTCGGCGGCCGTGCGGTCCATGCCGGGCAGGCCGATCGCGAGCTCGACCTCGATGCCGAAGCCGGTCGGGATCGGGCCGATGCCGACCGTGGCGGCGACGCTCGCGTCCGCCGGGATCGGCAGCTTGTCGCGGCCCGCGACGAACTTCATCGCACCCAGGAAGCAGGCGCTGTAGCCGACGGCGAAGAGCTGCTCGGGGTTGGTGCCTTCGCCGCCGCCGCCGCCCAGCTCCCTGGGCGTCGACAGCTTGAGGTCGAGCCTGCCGTCGGACGAGACGCCGCGGCCCTCGCGGCCGCCGGTCGCACGGGCATTGGCGCGGTAGAGGACTTTTTCGATCGACATGGGATGTTCCTTCTTTCTCTCTCGGGGTTGGCGGTTCGTTTATCGTAAGCGATTATATCGTGTACGATGTTTTTGATGCGGAGGCAGACCGGCCGGGGCGGGGTCAGGCGGCGCGCAGCAGGTTCGCGCGCAGTTTCACCAGCTTCTGGCGCAGGGCGGCGGCTTCCTCGGCCGTGCAGCCCATCGCCTCGCCCACGCAGGGCGGGATGGCCTTGGCCTTCTCGCGCAGCGCCC
>JAEUKY010000156.1 GCA_016794005.1 Rhodospirillales bacterium | reverse complement strand
CTGGTCTTCACGACGCAGCTCGGCATCACGATCGATCTTCCGTCGCTCGGCTCGATCGCGCGCGATCTCGGCATGTCGGCGAGCGGGGCCGAGATATCGGTGTCGGCCTATGTCGTGGGCGTGGCCGCACCCATCCCGTTCTGGGGTTTCGCCGCCGACCGCTGGGGCCGGCACGCGACGATCCGTGCCGCCGTCGCCCTGTTCGTCGCGTGCAGCCTGCTGCTGACGGTGGTCGACCAGCCCTGGCTGTTCGTCGCGTTGCGCTTCGTGCAGGGGGTGGGCGGCGGGGGATGCGCGATCCTCGGCCGCATCCTGGCGCGCGACACGTGGGAAGGGCCGGAGCTGGCGCGCCGCTTCGCGTACCTGTCGGTCTCCTACATCGTGGCGCTGGGCGGCGGCCAGTTCCTCGGCGCGCTGTTCGAACGCCACGATCTGTGGCGGCTGGAGTTCGTGCTGCTCGCGGCGATGGCGCTGGCCGCTCTCGGCATGACGAGCGGCCTGTCGCTTGCGTCCGGCCGGCCGCCGCAGCCGCTGCGCGAGACCGCGCGCGTCTATCTCGGCCTCGTCCGGCTGCCGTCGTTCCTCGCACCCACGCTGGCGGGGGGCTTGAGCTATGCGGCCCTGCTCGCCTGGCAGCAGACGAGCCCGCTGCTGATGGGCGAACTCTACGCCGCCGACGCCGCGACGGTCGGCAATGTCGGCCTGCTGACGGCCGCCGCCTATCTCGCGGGCTCGCTCGCACTCGGCCATTTCGTGCTGCGTGCCGGGCAGGCGCGCATGCTCGAAGCGGGATCGCTGGTCATCGCGGGTGCGGGTATGGCCGGCATCGCGCTGTGGCTGGCGGCGAGCACGCCGCTCGGCGCGTTCGTCGGCTTCTACTGCCTCGTGTCGTTCGGACAGGCCGTGATGTTCCCGGGCAGCATGTCGCTCGCCATCGGAGCGGCACCCGAGCGCGGCGTCTACGCGACGGCGCTGTGCAGCTTCCTGCACCAGATCGTCGCCGGCTTCCTCGCCGCTTGCGTGTCGCTGCTGCCGCACGCGGAATGGCAGCCGACGGCGGCCGCGTTCGTCTTCGGCCTTGCCGCCTTCGCCCTCGCGCGCGTCCGGCCCTAGGCCGGATTCCCGCGCGCCGCCTCCAGCCTCTCGACCAGCGCCAGCAGACGCGCGATTTCCGTCTCGCGCAGCAGGTCGATCTTCTGGTGCAGCGTCTCGATCTCGAGCTCGGCCTTCAGGTTGACGTGGTAGTCGTCCTCGGCGCGCGCGCGGTCGAGATCGCCCATGCGGTTCTGGCTCATCATGATGATGGGCGCCGTGTAGGCCGCCTGGAACGACAGCACGAGATTGAGCAGGATGAACGGATACGGGTCCCACGCCTGCACCCACGCGAACACGTTGGCCGACAGCCAGACGAGCAGCAGTGCGGTCTGGATCAGGATGAAACGCCACGAACCGACCAGTGCGGTGATCCGGTCGGCCATCCGTGCGCCGAACCCGGCGTCGGCCGCGTGCGGCGGCGGGGCGATCTTCGCCGGCCGGCGGTGGCGGCGGCGCCCGGCGCGCAGTTCGTGCAGCAGCGTCAGGTCGGCGGGATCGAGCTTGGCGGCGTGGTTCATGTGGGGCGGCCTCCGGATCGGGACGCCGCCAGTATAGCGCGGCCGTCGACGCCGGCGGCGCACGCGTGCTAAACGGCGAGCCCGCATGACCCGCAGCTTCTACATCAGCCTGTTCCTGTCGAAGCTCGCCGACCAGATCCTGCTGTTCCTGGTCCCGCTGGTGATCTACCGGCTGACCGGCTCCGTCGCGTGGTCGGGTGCGGCCTTCTTCCTCGAAACGCTGCCGCGCTACGTCGCGTTCCCGTTCTGCGGCATCCTGTGCGACCGCGTCTCGCCGCTGCGCCTGCTGCATCTGAGCCAGATGCTGCGCGCCGCCGCGGTGTTCGGCGGCGTGGCAGGCCACTGGGCGTTCGGCGGGATCGGCTGGCTGATCGCGATCTCGGCGATCTGCGGCGTCCTGACCACGCAGGGCGTGATGTCGCGCGAGGTGATCCTGCCGCAGATGCTGCGCGGCCAGCGCTTCGAGAAGGTGCTTTCCTACACCCAGATCGCCGACCAGCTCGGCTCGGTGCTGGGCCCGCTCGCCGGAGCCGCATTGCTCGACGTGTGGGCGTGGGAACTGGTCGTGCTGTTCGCGGGCGGGCTGTTCCTGGGGGCCGACGGCGCCATCCACCACTGGCGACGCGCGACGAACCCCGCACTTGCGCCGCCCGAGACGGCGCGCGCGAACTGGTTCGCCCCGCTAGCGGTCGCCGCACGGCACATCTGGCGGCTGCCCGGTCTGGGCGAGGTCATCGTGCTCGCGGCCGGCGTCAATCTCGTCTACGGCGCGATGGTGGCGACGGCGGCCGCGATGGTCGTGGGCACGCTCGGCGGGACGGACTCGGATTTCGCGCTGCTGCAGGCGGCGAGCGCCGTCGCGTCGGTCGCGATCCTGCTGTTCGTGGCGCATGCCCCGATCCGCATCGAGATCCTCGGCGTGGCGGCGTTCGTACTGATCCTCGCGGGCGGCGTGCTGTCGGGCATCGCGGGCACCATGCCCGTCTATTTCGCGGCGTATCTGCTGGTGATGGGCTTCGACAAGATGTTCAGCGTGTTCATGCGCACGCTGCGCCAGCGCCTGATCCCGCCGCGCGACTTCGGCAAGACGACGGGGCTGGTCGTGATGCTGAACAATCTTTCCCAGCCGCTGGCCGGCCTGATCGTCGCGGTCTTCGCGGCGGGCTTCGGGCTGGGCGCCGTGCTGGTCGCGATCGCGGCGGCGATGGGCGCGCTGGGGGCCGTCTCCGCCGCGATGATGCGGCGGCGGACGAAGGGCTAGTCCGCGACGCGGAAACGCGGCGGCACGAAGAACAGGAAGTCCTGCACGCGCGCCGATTTGTGGCAGTCGGCGCAGAAGGCCACGGCCGGCGCGTTCTGGCCGCCGCTTTCGCCCATGCGCTGCCCGTCGGGCGCCGTCACCGCGAAGCGCCAGTCGTTCGTCGTCGGGTCGTAGCCCGGCGCCATGCGTTCCATGACGAAGACCGGCCCGGCCGCCGCGTTGCCCTCCATGTCGACGCGGAAGCTGCGCTTCAGGATCGCCGCCCCCTGCGGCAGCCGGCCGCCGCGCTCGGCCTTCGCATAGTCGGACGCCGCCGCCGCGTTGGCGTAGACCTTCAGGAACATGCCGTGCTCGGACGCCATATAGGTGCGCGACATCGCCCGCCAGCCGCGCGTGGCGCGGATCGTCGCGTCCCGGGCGCGGGCCATCGCGGCGTCGAGTGCGGGTGCGAGGCAGTCGGCCATCGCGTCGATCTCGGCCGGGTCGAGCTGCATGGGCGGATTGCCGAGCCCGCCGAGGGAAGCGGTCGGCGTGCCGGCGGCGCGCACGACCCGGCAGGCGGCAGCACCGTCCGCCACGGGCGCGCACGCGGCGATCAGCGCCGCAAGTCCCAGTCCCGCCATTCCGCCGATGATGCGCCGCACGTCCCGCTCCGTCTGCCAACGGTTCGCCGCCCGGTCCCGGAAGGTTTCGCCGTCCGGACCGGAATTCGGGTGCGGACAGAATCGTTCGCTTGCGGCAGACTGAGCCTAACAGTTTCCCCGAGGAGGAGACCGCCCAATGTGCCGCTGGTTGGCCTATTCCGGCCGTCCGCTCTATCTCGAGGACTTCCTCTTCAAGCCCGAGAATTCGCTGATCAACCAGTCGCTGCACGCCCGCAAGGGCCACGTGGCGACCAACGGCGACGGGTTCGGCGTGGGCTGGTACGGCGACCGGTCGGAGCCCGGCTTGTTCCGCGACATCCGCCCCGCCTGGAACGACGAGAACCTGCGCTCGATCGCCGAGCAGATCCGCACGGGCCATTTCTTCGCGCATGTGCGCGCGTCGACGGGCACGTCGATCAGCCGGGCCAACTGCCATCCGTTCCAGCACGGGCGCTGGATGTTCATGCACAACGGCCAGATCGGCGGCTTCGACCGCGTGGCCCGCGATCTCGATTTCGCGATCGATCCGGAATACTACCGCGCGCGGCGCGGAACGACCGACAGCGAAACCATCTTCCTGCTGATGCTGACCTACGGACTGGAGCGCGACCCCGAGCACGCCCTTGCCCGCACGCTGGGCAAGATCGTCGAGACGACGCAGAAGGCCGGCACGGCGGACCCGTTCCGATTCACCGCCGCCTTCACCGACGGGCGGCGCATCTATGCCGCGCGCTTCTCGTCCGACGGGCATTCGCCCACGCTGTTCTACGGCTGCGGCACCGGCATCCGGGCGGCCGACGGCGGCGGCTGTTCGGACGGGACCGGCGGCGAGGATTCGCTGCTCGTCCTCTCCGAGCCGCTCGATACCGACCACCAGCACTGGACGGCCGTGGGCGAAAGCTCGCTGCTCGTCGTCGAGAACGGGCGCGTCGACGTGCGCGCCCTGAAGCCAGTCATGTCCCGCGTCGCCGCATAAGGAACCACCGCACATGCTCGTCGTCTACGGTCGCGCCAGCTCGTCCAACGTCCAGAAAGTCCTGTGGCTCTGCGAGGAGCTGGGCCTGCCCTATTCGACCGCGCACGACGTGCCGCCGGGCAAGGCCAAGGAAAGTGCGGACTATTCGAAACTCAACCCCAACGGCCTGATCCCGACCATCGACGACGACGGCTTCGTGCTGTGGGAGTCGAACGCGATCGTGCGCTATCTCGCGGCCAAGCACGCCAACGGCTCGCTGTTCCCGTCGGACCTGCGCGTGCGCGCGGACGCCGACCGCTGGATGGACTGGCAGGCGACGGTGCTTGCCCCGCCCACCGCCGTCGTGCTGCTGCAGACGATCCGCACGGCACCGGAAAAGCGCGACAACGCCGCCCTCGCCGCCGCGTGCCAGACGCTGCGCGACAAGGCCGGCACGCTCGATGCCGCACTCGCCGGGCGCAACTATATCGGCGGCAGCTCGTTCACGATCGGCGACCTGCCGCTCGGCCAGTGGATGTGGCGCTATGCCAGCCTCGTGCCCGACCGCCCGAAGCACGCGAACCTCGAAGCGTGGTACGCGCGCCTGCAGGAACGCCCGGCCTTCCGCAAGATCGTGATGACGAAGCTGGTCTAGGCCGTCAGCCAGCGGCGCAGCGCTTCGTTCGTCTCTTTCGGCTTTTCCATCGTCGAGAGATGGCCGCAATCGTCGATGACGCACAGCTGTGCGGCCGGGATGTCGGCGGCCATTTCCTGGCTGAGGTTCAGCGGCGTCGCCTCGTCCTCGCGCCCGCACAGCACCAGCGTGTTGCACACGATGCCGGCCAGCATCGGGCGGCTGTCGGGCCGGCCGAGGATCGCGTTCTGCTGGCGGCAGAAGGCGTCGGGCCCCACGCGGTTGGTCATGTCGAGCACGCGCTGCGGCAGCTCGGGATCGCGCGCGATGGATTTGGGGCTGACCCAGTTGGGCAGCAGCGTCGGCGTGACACCCTTGAACTTGCCGCGCTTGGCGTGCGCCACGAACATCTTGCGCCGGCGCGACTGTTCGGGCGTGTCGGGCCGCGCCGACGTGTCGAGCAGGGCCAGCCGCTCCACGCGCGTGTGCGCCTTGCGCAGGATCTCGAACGAGAGATAGCCGCCCATCGACAGCCCGGCGAGCGCGAAGCGCGCGGGTGCGCGCGCCAGCACGCTTTCGGCCATGCCGGAAAGCGTGTCGGACTGCGTGAGGTCGGCGACCTGGATGTCGGCGATGTCGGCCAGCCCCTCGATCTGCGCCTTCCACAGGTCGCGGTCGCAGATGAGGCCGGGAAGAAGGACGAGCGGGATGCGGCTCATTTGATCAGCACCGAGAGTTCCTTGAATTCGGGCGTGCCCGCCTTGCCCAGCCATTCGAACATCGCCATCTCGGTGCCGACGAGGGCGACACCCTCGGCGCGCAGGCGTGCCGCGGCGAGATCGCGGTCGGCCTCGCGGCGCGAGCTGGTCGCGTCCCACGCGACGAACACGTCGTAGCCGCGCTCGCGGAATCCGATCGCGGTCTGCAGCACGCACACGTGGCTTTCGATGCCGCACAGCACGAGCTGGCGCCGGCCGAGCGACTGGACGTGCGCGACGATGCCGGGATCGCCCGCACAGCCGAACGCGTTCTTCTCGAGCGTGACGCCGGAAGCGGCGAGCGACGCCAGATCCGCCACCGTCGGCCCCAGCCCCTTGGGGTACTGCTCGGTGACGAGGACCGGCACGCCCAACCGGGCGGCGGCCTTCATCAGCCGGGCGGAATTGGCGACGACCGGGTCCGGTGCCGCCATCGCGGGCAGGAGGCGCACCTGCACGTCGATCACCAGAAGGGCGGATTGTGCGGCTTGGATCAGCATCTTGGCGCACACCCTAGAGCGGGTGCGACGGTATGCCAACCCCGCCCGAAACCCGGTAAAGCTTGACTTTCGCGAGGGAAACCCTATTTTCCGACCGCCGCCAAGGGTTTTTGTGCGGTTGCGAAGGAACGCCGCATCCCGCGTTCTGTCTGTGGTTCCCGCCGATCCTCGTCAGGACGTCGGGCACCAGTCGCGGGCACGATGCACGCGACGCGCCGCCGAAGCGGAAAGCGGCGTCCGAAAGCGAAAGAAGAACACAACCAGATGGAATTCAAAGATCTCGGCCTGTCGGAGCCCGTGCTCCAGGCCATCGCGGACGCGGGCTATACGACGCCCACGCCGATCCAGGAAAAGGCAATTCCCTACGTACAGATGGGCCGCGACGTTCTGGGCTGCGCCCAGACCGGAACCGGCAAGACCGCCGGCTTCACGCTGCCGATGATCGACGCGCTGAGCCAGGGCCGCGCCAAGGCGCGCATGCCGCGCTCGCTGATCCTCGAGCCGACGCGCGAACTCGCCGCACAGGTCGCCGAGAATTTCGACAAGTACGGCAAGTACCTCAAGCTCACGAAGGCGCTGCTGATCGGCGGCGTCTCGATGGACGACCAGGAAAAGGCGCTCGACCGCGGCGTCGACGTGCTGATCGCCACGCCGGGCCGCCTGATGGACCTGTTCGACCGCGGCCGCATCCTGCTGCACGACGTGAAGATCCTCGTCATCGACGAGGCCGACCGCATGCTCGACATGGGCTTCATCCCCGACGTCGAGCGCATCGTGGGCCTGCTGCCGCCGCTGCGCCAGACGCTGTTCTTCTCGGCGACGATGGCGCCGGAAATCCGCAAGCTCGCGGACCGCTTCCTGACCAACCCCAAGGAAGTCGCCGTTTCGGCCCCGGCCGCCACGGCCGACACCGTGCTGCAGGGCATCGTCACGGTGCCGGAGCGCGAGAAGCGCGAGGCGCTGCGCCGGCTCATCCAGGCCGAGCAGATCAAGAACGCGCTCGTGTTCTGCAACCGCAAGCGCGACGTCGACATCCTGTGGAAGTCGCTCAAGCGCCACGGCTTCTCGGTCGGCGCGCTGCACGGCGACATGGACCAGGCGACGCGCACCGAGACGCTCGAAGGCTTCAAGAAGGGCGACGTGCAGATCCTGTGCTGCTCGGACGTGGCCGCACGCGGCCTCGACATCGGCGGCCTGTCGCACGTGTTCAATTTCGACGTGCCGATCAACGCCGAGGACTACGTCCACCGCATCGGCCGCACGGGACGTGCCGGCCGCTCGGGCGTCGCCTACACGATCGGCACGCCGGACGACCACAAGTTCGTCTCGGCCATCGAACGGCTGATCGGCAAGAAGATCCCGCCGCTTTCGGTCGAGGGCTTCGTCGCCCCGACCGGCGACGGCAGCCCGGAACCGGCGCGCGAAGAGCGCGGCGGACGCGGCGGCCGGGGCGGGCGCGAACGCGGCGGACGCGGCGGACGCGACCGGGGCGGACGCGGCGGCGAACGCCATCGTCCGTCGCACCACGAGAATTCGGCCCCGATCCTGGCGAGTGCCGGCTGGGGCCCGGCCGGCGACGCGCCGGCGGCGAGCGAAACGCCGGTCGCGGCACCTGTCGCGGCGATCGTCGAGACGCCGGCACCGGTCGCACCGGCCCCCGCCCCCGTCGCGGCGGCCCCTGCCCCCGCACCGACGCCGATCCCGCATCGCGAACCGCGCCAGCGGAACCGCGAGCGCGAGCGCGAACGCGAGCCGCAGCTTGCCGGTGCGGGCGCACCCGGCGGACGCGGCTTCGACGACGACGGCGTGCCCGCCTTCCTGTTGCGCGGCAAGCGCGCGGCAGGCTAACTGAAGGCATACGAAGCGACTTCGGGAGACCGCCCGCGATGCAGACGATCTTCATCATGGTGAAGTGCGAGCTCGGCCGCGCCTACGACGTGGCCGAGGCGGCGATGGAAACCGAACAGGTCTCCGAAGTCTATTCGATCTCCGGCCAGTACGACCTGCACCTCAAGTGCTACCTGCCGGACGATTCCGACATCGGCCATTTCGTGATGGGCATCCAGAAGATCCCCGGCGTGAAGGACACCTTCACGCTGATCACGTTCAAGGCGTTCGGGTAG
>JAEUKY010000128.1 GCA_016794005.1 Rhodospirillales bacterium | reverse complement strand
GCGACCTTCTCGGCCACGCCCGCCTCGCGCCATTCGTTCGGGCGTTCGGGGCGGAACAGCACCTTGATGAAATCCGCCCCCATCTCGGAGCGCGCGAACAGCGGCAGCACGTCGAGCGTGACGGCGTCGAGCAGCACGCGGTAGCCGGCGTTGCGCAGGAACTCGCACGCGGTCAGGTACTCCGCGTAGTCCCAGAACACGTCGAAGCGCGGGATCTCGATGATGATCTGCGACTTCGGGATGAAGTTGGCGATGCGCGTGTCGAACTCGCGGAAGCTGGCGCTCATGATCGTCTGGATGTTCAGGTTGATCGACACGTTGCCGGACTGGCGCGTGACGAAACCGTCGAACATCGCGCGCAGCACGCGCTGGTCCATCGTGCGGGTCAGCTGCTGGAAGAGCGGCTTCACCATCTTGAGGTCGTTGCGCGGCGCCACCATCTGGCGCAGCTCGGTCACGCCGACGAACACTTCGCGGAAGAACACGCGGATCTGCTCGCCCGGCGCCACCGCGCAGCACATCTGGCTCTTGAGGAAGCCCGTGATGTCGGCCTTGCGCAGCAGGTCTTCGAGCTTGGCGAGCGAGGCCGGCGTCAGCGGCTGGCCCTGCGCCGTCGTCATCGCGGTGCCCGCCTTGTTCAGCAGGCGCGAGCGGCGCTCCTGGAACGAGCGGTAGTCGTCCGCGATCTTGTTCACGATGCCTTCGAAGTCGGCGAAGCTGTCCTTGAAGGCGAACAGCTCGTAGGCGTCCTGCGCCTGGCCTTCCTCGAGACCCGCGGCCGAGGCGTGCTGGCGCAGGATCGTCTTGAGGTCGGAATCGAAATTCTCGAGGTGGTAGCGGTGGTCGCGGCGGAACAGCAGCACGATGTTGTAGTTGTGCATCGCGAACACGCCGCTGTCCGACGTGCCGAGAAGCTGGCGCAGGGCGGCGATGATCTGCTGGAAATTCTCGCGCCGCCGGCTGAACCAGGCGGGCGAGTTCATGGCCACGATGACGCCGTAGCGGAACTGGATGTCCTCGGATTTCTTGACCCGGGCCAGTTCGGCTAGGAGTGCATCCTCGTCGCTTGCTTCGGTGGCCTTGCTGTCCATCGTTCCGTCGTGAGGCGGGGAATCTTCGTGTTGCGGCCCCCCGAGTCGCGTCTGCGGGGCCGGTCGGCAACTCTATCCGGCGGGGCGCACCGGTTCAACACGGCGTGCCCAGACCGGATCGCGTCCGGCGGGCGGGCCGGGCGGCTTGGTGCGCCAGCGGGCCAGCACGTCGACCGCCTCGGGCAGGCCGACGCGGTCGAACATCGCGACCGCCTCCAGCGGCGGGCCCTGGTCGGCGGCGGCGTCGGCCGGCATCAGGCGCCCTTCGCTGGCCGACGTGCGTTTGATGAGGTGGGCGAGCGCCAAATAGTGTGTGCGCTCCATGCCCAGCGCCTTGGCCGCGACGGCAAGCGCCCGTCCGTCGGCCTGATAGAGGATGCGCCGCCCGACCTTCATCGGCAGTTCGGCGAAGCGCGCGAACAGCGCCTCGAACAGCGACACGTGGCCCTGGCGCAGCGTGCGCACGAGGATGGCCGGATCGTTCAGGCGCTCGGCGCGGATCGTGTCGGCCAGCCGGTCGGCCGACGAGCCCCAGTCCATCGACGCGCCGTGGTCGGCGGCGGCCCCTTGCGCGGCGTCGTCGACCGCCCAGTCGACCGCACCTTCCCAGCTCTGCGACCAGTTGGCGCTGTTGGCGTCGAAGGCATAACGGTCGCGGATCTGGCGCTTGAGGTCGGCGGCGACCCAGCCATAGAGGCGGGCGGCGACGTCGCCGGGCAGGTCGTCGCGCGACACGAGCGGGCGCTGCAGGTTTTCCCGTTCGCGCGACAGGTCGGAAAGATAGGCGAACGTGGCTTCCGCGATGCGCGCCGAGCGGTTGGCGAGCAGCTCTTCCATCACGTCGGCATCGCCCGCCTCGACGAGGGCGGCCGATACCGCGGCGCTGACGTCGGTGCGGTTGGCGATGGCAAGCCGGTGCGCCTGGCCGCGCTGGCGGATGATCTCGACCAGGTCGCTGTCGGCGAGGGCCGCACTCATCGTCAGAAGCGGGCGCGCGATCGAGATCTCGTCGTTGGCGAGGGCCAGCACCAGTTCGCGCGGCGCATCCGGCGTCTCGGCCAGCCGCTCGGCCAGCCGCCGGCGGATCTCGGCCTCGGTCTCGCGGATCAGCTGGCGCACGATGTCGGCGGCGATCTCGAACTCGCCGCGGTCGAGGGCGGCCGGCGCGTCGGCGAGGATCTCGCCGAGCTGGTTGCCGATCTCGGCGCGCGCGGTCCCGCGGCTCGTCTGGGCGACCTGGAGCAGCGCTTCGATCTTCGACTGGATGGCCTTGGACATCGTCCGTCACGTTATGCGAGCGGGTGAGTCGCCGGCAAGCGATAGCCGGGTCGGCGGCAGGGGTATGCGATTAATTCGCACTTGCGCCAATCGGGATTTCAGCCTAATTTCCCGAAACGAAATTGCAAGTCATTCTCATACCTTGGAACCCGAGGAGTTTCCCCATGCGTCCGATCAGCCGCCGCAACCTGCTCCGTGGCGCCGCCGCCGTCTCCACGTTCGCCATCGTCTCGAACCGCGCCGACGCGCAGGCCGCCGGCGGCGTGGTGAATCTCTACAGCGCCCGGCACTACGACACGGACGAGGCGATCTACACGAACTTCACCAAGGCGACCGGCATCCGCGTGAACCGCGTCGAGGCCGAGGCCGACAAGCTCGTCGAGCGCATGCGCGCCGAAGGCGCCAACAGCCCGGCCGACCTGTTCGTCACCGTCGATGCCGGCCGCATCTGGCGCGCGCACGAGGCGGGCCTGCTGCAGCCGGTCCGCTCGGCGACGCTCGAAGCGGCGATCCCGGCCCAGTTCCGCGAGCCGGGCGGCCACTGGTTCGGCCTGTCGAAGCGCGCGCGCGCGATCTTCTACGACAAGTCGAAGCTGAAGCCCGCCGACGTGCCGACCTATGCCTCGCTCGCCGACCCGAAGTGGAAGGGCAAGATCGCCATCCGCTCGTCGACGAACGTCTACAACCAGTCGCTCGTCGGCGCGATGATCGCCCACCAGGGCGAAGCGAAGACCGAGGAATGGGCGCGCGGTCTCGTCGCGAATCTCGCGCGGCCGCCGCGCGGCGGCGACACCGACCAGATCAAGGCGATCGCCGCGGGCGAAGCCGAGCTCGCGGTCGCCAACCACTACTACTACGCCAACCTCTCGCGCTCGAAGAACCCGGCCGACCTCGCCGTGGTCGAGAAGGTCGGCATCTCGTTCCCCGACCAGGGTGCCGGCCAGCGCGGCACGCACGTCAACATCGCGGGTGCGGGCATCGCGAAGAACGCGCCGAACCGCGCCAACGCGGTCCGGTTCCTCGAATATCTCGTCTCGGCCGAGGCGCAGTCGGTGTTCGCCGAGGGCAACAACGAGTTCCCGATCGTCGTCGGCACGAAGATGACGCCGATCATCGCGGCATGGGGCGAGTTCCGCGAGGACGACCTCAACGCCGCGGTCTTCGGCCGCAACAACGAGGCGGCCCTCAAGCTGACCGACCGCGCCGGCTGGCGCTGAACCGGACATGACGCGGCGGGAGCCGCCGGGTTAGTCTCCCGTCCGTCATGAACTACCGCCACGCGTTCCACGCCGGCGGCTTCGCCGACGTGGCGAAGCACGCGGCCCTCGCCCTGCTCGTCGAACGTCTGCGCGACAAGCCGAAGCCTTTCTGCGTGCTCGATACGCATGCGGGGCTGGGCGAGTACGACCTGCTCGCCGACGCGGCCACGCGCACCGGCGAATGGCGCGACGGCATCGCGCGGCTGTTCGGGCGCACGGACGCGCCCGACGCGATGGGCGCCTATCTGCGCGCCGTGCGCGCGCTCAATCCCGACGGAAGCCTGCGCTGGTATCCGGGCAGCCCGCGCCTCGTGCGCGACCTGCTGCGGCCCGGCGACCGGCTGGTCGCCAACGAACTGCACCCCGCCGACGCCGAGACGCTGCGCCGCACCTTCGCGCGCGAGCCCGGCGTCGAGATCGCCGAGGGCGACGGCTACACCGCATTGAAGGCCAAGCTGCCGCCGGCGGAACGGCGCGGGCTCGCCTTCGTCGACCCGCCCTTCGAGCGCAAGGACGAGTTCGCGGCGCTGGCGCGCGCCCTGCGCCAGGGCCACCGGCGTTTCGCCACCGGCACGTTCGTCGCGTGGTATCCGGTCAAGGGCCGGGCCCCGGTCGACGCGTTCCTGTCGGAAATGGCCGACGGGCGCATCCGGCGCGTCGGCGTGGCCGAGTTCATGCGCTTCCCGCCCGACGACGACCGGCGCCTCAACGGCAGCGGCCTGCTGACGGTCAACGCGCCGTGGAAGTTCGAGGAACGTCTGCGCGAAGCATGGGAATGGTGCGGGGCCGCCCTCGGGATCGAAGGCGGCATCCGGATCGAGACGCTGGTCGGCGAATAGCCGTCAGGCCGGCGGCGCGCCGATCGGGCCGTTGAGTTCGACCGTGACCGCCTCGGGCCCCTTGCGGGCCGTGACGACCTTCATGCGCACGGGCTGGCCGGGCGCCAGACTCTGCAGGCCCGCGTTGCGCAGCACGGTGATGTGCACGAACACGTCCTTGCCGCCGCCGTTGGGCTGCACGAAGCCGTAGCCCTTGAGGCCGGAGAACCATTTGACGACGCCGTCCATGGATTCGGCGTTCGACAGGTCGACCGGCGCCTGGTAGCCGCCGCGATCCCCGCCACCGCCGCCACCACCACCGCCCCAGCCGCCGCGGTCATTGCCGCCGCCACCACCCCAGCCGCCGCGATCCCCGCCGCCGCCGCCGCCCCAGCCGCTGCGGTCGCTGCCGCCGCGATCGCCGTAAGGGGCGCGCGGTGCGCGCGGTGCGGAGGGCTGCGCGGTCGAATTGTCGACCTCCATGACGCGCAGCACCTGCCGGCCTTTCGGGCTGGACCCGATCTCGACCGTGACGCTGGCACCTTCGCCGACCGATTCGTAGCCGGCCTGCTTCAATGCCGAGAGATGGAGGAACGCCTCCGGAGATCCGTCGGAAGGCGTTACGAACCCGAAACCCTTGGCCGTGTTGAACCACTTCACCGTGGCCCGCATCGTGCCGTCACCCGAAGGCATAGCTGTCGTCCTCGCCTTGCGCGTCTCTTCGACGTCGTTGTCCCTGTCCCCGGACGCACGATCCGCGCGTCCAAGGTGCGGCAGGGAACCCTGATGCGGGAGGGCTTCGGACTTCGCGATGGCTTCTTCTTGCCAAGAAGCGCTGCGTAAATAACCAAGGCTTCCGCGCGCGGGACCTACCACGCCAAGTTAACTATAACAAACTCCCAAACGACTCGCAAAGCGCCGAATCGGCGGCCGGTCAAGGGCCTATCGCCGGCTCGCCTCGAAAACGAGTTCGGCCGCGGCGAGGTCCTCGATGGCGCTGCCCACCGACTTGAACAGCGTGATCTGGTTGTGGAACGAACGGCCGGCCGCGCGCCCCTGCGTCAGGTCGGCAAGGTCGCCCGCGATCTGCTTCTCGACGATCGTGCCGTTGGCCAGCGGCTGCACGATGTCGCCGGCTTCCTTGAGCGCGCCCGACCACGTGTCGACATAGACGCGCGCGCGCGCCACCGCCTCGTCGTCGGCCTCGCGCATGTCCGGGGTGAAGCCGCCGACGAGATCCACGTGCTGGCCCGGCCGCAGCCAGACGCCGCGCACCAGCGGTTCCTTGGCGAGCGTGGCGCAGCTGATCGTGTCGGCCCACGCCACCGCCTCGGCAAGGTCGGTCATCGCGCGCGCCTTCAGCCGCCGGCCGTCGAAATTCGCGGCCAGCGCCTGCGCCTTCTTCGGGTCGCGCCCCCACACGACGAGCTCGCGGATCGGCCGCACGCTGGCGTGCGCGAGGATCAGGTGCGGGGCGAGCGAGCCCGTGCCCACCATCAGCAGCCTGTCGGCGTCGGGCCGCGAGAGATATTTCGCGGCCAGCGCGGATGCCGCCGCCGTGCGCTTCAGCGTCAGCATGTGGCCGTCGATGACGGCGAGCGGCGTGCCGTCGCGCGCCGACATCAGGATGTAGCTCGCCATCACCGCCGGCAG
>JAEUKY010000118.1 GCA_016794005.1 Rhodospirillales bacterium | reverse complement strand
CGCCGACGCGCGGGAATTCGAGATCGTCGCCCCGCCCACGCTGCTTTCGCTGCTCAACCATCTGCGCGGCGCCCAGCTGCTGGCCCGCCCGCAGCCGCGCCTGGCGGCCCCGCGCGTCCCCGGCCCCGATCTTCGCGACGTCAAGGGACAGGAAACCGCCAAGCGCGCCATCGAGGTGGCGGCGGCCGGCGGCCACAACCTGCTGATGGTCGGCCCGCCCGGAGCCGGCAAGTCGATGCTGGCACGCTGCCTGCCCGGCCTGCTGCCGCCGCTGACGGCGGCCGAGGCGCTGGAGATCTCGACCGTGCGCTCGCTCGCGGGATTGCTGGGCGACGGGCACATCGCGCGCAGCCGCCCGTTCCGCGATCCGCACCACACCGCAAGCCACGTCGCCCTGATCGGCGGCGGCCCGCGCGCCAAGCCCGGCGAGGTGAGCCTTGCCCATCTGGGCGTGCTGTTCCTCGACGAGCTGCCGGAGTTTCCGCGCGCCGCCCTCGAAGCGCTGCGCCAGCCGCTGGAAACGGGGCGCGCCATCGTCGCGCGCGCGCAGGCGCATGTCGCGTATCCGGCGCGCGTGCAGCTCGTCGCGGCGATGAACCCGTGCCGCTGCGGCCATCTCGACGATCCCGTGCAGGCCTGCGGGCGCGCCCCCAAGTGTGCTTCGGAATACCAGTCGCGCATCTCAGGCCCGCTGTTCGACCGCATCGACCTGCATGTCGACGTGCCCCCGGTGAACCCGCGCGACCTGTCGCTGCCCCCGCCGGCCGAGGGGACGGCCGAGGTCGCCGACCGCGTGGCCGAGGCGCGCGCGCGCCAGCATGAACGTTTTGCGTCGCTGCCGGCCGAGAACCGGCCGCGCTCCAACGCCGAACTCGACGGCCGCGCGCTCGAGGAACTGGCCGCCCCCGAGCCCGCCGGACGGCGCCTGCTCGACGAGGCGGCCGAGCGCATGCGCCTGTCGGCGCGCGGCTATCACCGCGTGATGCGCGTCGCGCGCACGCTCGCCGACCTCGACGCGGCCCGCACCCCCTCGCGGACCCATGTCGCCGAGGCGCTGGGCTACCGGCGCGTGCGATTCGCAAATTGAAATTAACCGGTTAGCCGCCGGCCGGGCGTCGGAAAGCTTGTCCGACGCGACTCCCGCCATATACAATTCTTGTGTGTGATAGGGGGTCCTATGGGGGGCGATTCGGCAATCGACCGGTTGGAGCTTCCCGCGACCGGCGAGTTGGCCGCGCTCGGCAATCTCAAGACGGTCCTGCTCGACAGGCTGGCGGCCGGCCAGGCCGTCCATCTCGACGCGCGCCATGTCCACGAGCCGTCGACCGCCCTTGTCCAGCTCGTCGAATCCGCCGCCGCCGCGTTCGCCGCGCGCGAGCTTGCCTTCGGCCTCGTCTAGCCGTCCGACGCGCTGTGTTCGGCCTACGAGGATCTCGGGCTGTTCGGGTCGCTGATGTCGCGCATCGCGGTCGCAGGGTAGCGGCGCGCGATGGCCACCGAAGAAGAAGATCTCCAGCGCATCTTTTTCCTCGAATGCGAGGAACTGGTCGCCAGCGCCGAGCAGAGCGTCGAGACGCTGCGCGCCGGCGGCACGCAAGACGACGCGATCAACGCGCTGTTCCGCGCGGTCCATTCGATCAAGGGCGGGGCCGGCGCGTTCGGCCTCGACCGGCTGGCGAAGTTCGCGCACGCGTTCGAATCCTTCATGGACCTGCTGCGCAAGGGCAGGGCCACGCTCGACGCCGCCGCCATCGACCTGCTGTTCGACGGCGTGGACGTGCTGCGCATGCTGGTCGACGAAGCCCAGAACGGCACGCAAGCCCCGCCCCAGCGCTACGACGCGGCGTTTTCGGCCCTGCGCAAGGCGGCCGGCCTCGAAACCGGTCCGGCCGATTCCGCGCCCGAACCCGCCGCCCCCGATCCGACCGCCGGGATCGAGTTCGAGGCACCCGCGGCGGCGGCGCTGCGCCAGTACCGCATCGTCCTCGCCCCCGGCCCGCGCATGCTGGCGGCCGGCGTCGATCCGCTGCGCGTCATCGCCAACCTGAAGGCGCTGGGCAGCGTGTCGGTCGAGATCGACGCGTCGGACCTGCCGGCGCTCGAGGCGCTCGATCCGGCCGTCTGCCACCTGCGCTGGACGATCGCGCTCGAAACGTCGGCACCGCGCGACGATGTCGACGAGATCGCCGGGATGATCGACGACCTTGCCGATGTCGCGATCGAGGACCTGACGCCGCCCGAACCGGAAGCGCCGCCCGAACCCGTTGTCCCGACGGCGGAGGCAGCGACGGCGGAGGCAGCGACGGCGGCGGCGGCACCCGTTGCGGCACCTGCGGCCGGGGCGCCCGTTCCCGACACGCGGCGCGAGAAGCCCGTCGCCACGGTGCGCGTCGACGTGCCCAAGCTCGAACGGCTGGGCAACATGGTGGGCGAGCTCATCATCACGCCGGCCTTCCTCGCTAGGCAGGCAAGCGACCTCGACACCGAGAAGCACCGCCGCCTGTTCCGCGCCCTCGACGAGATGTCGCAGCACATCCGCGATCTTGCCGACGCCGCGACATCGATCCGCGCCCAGCCGCTGAAGGTCGTGTTCTCGCGTTTCGGGGCGCTGGTGCGCGATCTGGAGAAATCGACCGGCAAGCGCATCCGTCTCGAGGTCTCGGGCGAAGGTACCGAGATCGACAAGACCGTCGTCGAGCGGCTGAGCGAGCCGCTGACGCATCTCATCCGCAACTCGGTCGATCACGGGATCGAGTCCGCCGAGAAGCGGCTCGCGGCCGGCAAGGACCCGGTCGGGCTCCTGAAGCTCAGCGCCGAACAGCGCGGCACGCATGTGGCCATCGAGCTTTCCGACGACGGGGCCGGCGTCAACCGGCCGCGCGTGCTCGCCAAGGCGATCGAGCGCGGGCTCGTCTCTCCCGGTGCGAACCTGAGCGACCAGGAGATCGACGACCTGCTGTTCGTGCCCGGCTTCTCCACCGCCGAGGCGGTGACGTCCGTCTCCGGGCGCGGCGTGGGCATGGATGCCGTGCGCGCGACGATCGCCGAGATGGGCGGACAGGTCGGGCTGGTGTCGCGCACCGGGCTCGGCACCACCTTCTCGCTCCACCTGCCGCTGTCGCTCGCCATCCTCGACGCGATGGTCACGCTCGTCGGGCTGCACAGCTACCTGATCCCGACCAGCGCCATCATCGAGAGCCTGCGCCCGGCGGCCTCGGCCCTCGTGCGCATGGACGGGCAGAACACGCTGCTCGCCTGGCGCGGCTCGATGCTGCGCATCCTGTCGCTGGGTGCCGAATTCTCGGTGCCGGGTGCGATGGACGATCCCACGCGCGGAATCCTCGTCATCGTGAAGCCCGCGGGCGGCGAGCTGATCGCGCTCCAGGTCGACGACCTGATCGGCCAGGAGCCGGTCGTGGTGAAGAGCCTGGAGCGCAACTACCGCAAGGTCCGCGGCATTTCCGGCGCCACGATCCTGGGCGACGGGCGGCCGGCGCTGATCCTCGATCTGCCCGCACTGGGTGCGGTGATGGCGCGGCGGCCCCGGGCCGAAGCCGGCACGAACGCGGGATGAAGGTGATGCCGATGGAAACAGAGCGCCACAAGCACGTCGGGACCGACGGTCCGGAATCGCAGTTCGTCACGTTCGAGATCGGCGAACATACGTACCTGATCCCGATCGAGCGCGTCGTCGAGTTCCGCACGTGGACCGAGCCGACTTCGGTGCCGCACACGCCCGACTACGTGCGCGGCATCGTCAACATCCGCGGCGAGATCGTGCCCGTCTACGACGTGGCTGCCCGCCTCGGACGCGGCATGACCGAGCCGGGACCGCGTCACGTCGTCGTGATCGTGCGCGGCGAGGATTCCCGCTCGGTCGGGCTGCTCGTCGATTCGGTGACCGACATCGTCAATGCGCGGCCCGACAACATGGCGCCGATGCCCAAGATCGAAGGTGGCGACGCCACCCCGTTCATGTCGGGCGTCGTCTTCGCCGAAGAACGCATCCTGGGCGTGACCGACGTCGACCGGCTGGTGACGGAAGCGTTTCCGGACGGCGTCGAACCGGGGGGCCCGCCTGCATGACGGAACCGGCCTTGCGCGACATCGCCGCCGCGTCGAGCGCGACCGGCCCCGCCTTCGAGGCCCGCGACATGCGGTTCTTCGCCGACGGCGTGCGCCAGCGCATCGGCGTCGTGTTGCCCGACGCGAAGGCCGCACTCGTGTTCCGCCGGCTGGCGCCGCGCGTGCGCGAACTGGGGTTCGACACGTTCGCGCGCTACCGCGAACATCTCGCCGATCCGCACGACGCCGAATGGGAGCGCGTCGTGGCGCTGCTGACGACCAACCATTCGCGGTTCTTCCGCGAGATCCACCATTTCAAGCTCCTGTCGCGCCATCTGGAAGAGGCGTTCGGGCGCGGCGTCAAGCGCATGCGCCTGTGGTCGGCCGCGTGCGCCGCCGGCCAGGAGCCCTATTCGATGGCGATGCTGGTGGCGCACCTGAAGCAGGGGCGGCCGGAGATCGACGCACGCGTGCTGGCGACCGACGTCGACCGGACGGTGCTGGAGGCGGCCGCGGTCGGCCGCTATGCGCCCGAAGACGTCGGCCACCTGCCGCGTTTCGCGCGGCCCTTCATGACGCCCGAAGCGGACGGCACGTTCACCGTGACGGGGACGCCGCGCGATCTCGTGCGCTTCCGGTACCACAACCTGATCGGCGGCGAATGGCCGATGCGCGGCCCCTTCGACGCGATCTTCTGCCGGAACGTGCTGATCTACCTGGCGCCGGACGACCAGACGAAGGTCATCAAGCGCCTCGCGCGCCTGCTGAAGGTCGGCGGCATCCTGTGCCTCGGCCATTCGGAAATCGCGCGGACCGAGGACATGCCCATCAAGCGGATAGAGGTTGCGAGCAGCTATGTCAGGATCTGATACCCCGGCCACCGGACGTCGGCCGGCACGCGTCCTCATCATCGACGATTCGGCACTGGTGCGCGAGATGCTGACGGGCATCCTGTCGGCCGACCCCGATCTCGAGGTCGTGGGTACGGCACCCGACCCGATCATCGCGCGCGACAAGATCAAGGCCCTCAACCCCGACGTGCTGACGCTCGACGTGGAGATGCCGCGCATGAACGGCATCGATTTCCTCGAACGGCTGATGCGCATGCGCCCGATGCCCGTCGTGATGATCTCGACCCTGACCCAGGACGGGGCCGACACCACGCTTCGTGCGCTGGAGCTCGGCGCCGTCGACTATGTCGCCAAGCCCACGCAGCGCCTGAGCGAGTCGTTCGACCAGCTGAAGCTCGAGATCTGCTCGAAGGTGAAGACCGCGGCGGCCGCGCGCGTGCGCGGCATGCCGTCGGCGCGCCCGGCAGCCGCACCGGCAGCCGCCGTCGCGGGCGATCCGGCGCGCTTCGGCGATCTCGACGTCATCGCGATCGGCGCTTCCACCGGCGGGGTCGAGGCGATCGGCGAGATCCTCGCCGCCGTGCCCGCCGACGCACCCGGCATCGTCGTCGTGCAGCACCTGCCGGCGAATTTCACCGGCCGTTTCGCCGCGCGCCTCGACGCCACGCTGGCGCTGAAGGTGGTCGAGGCGGCCGACGGTGCGCCGATCCTGCCGGGCAGCGTGCATGTCGGGCGCGGCGGCCAGCATCTGGAAGTCGCGCGCGACGCCGCCGGCCGGCCGGTGTGCCGGCTCGTCGACGGTCCGGCGGAGACCGGGCACCTGCCGTCGATCGACCGGCTCTTCCGCTCGCTCGTCCCCTTCGGCCGGCGTGCGGCGGGCGTGATCCTGACCGGCATGGGGCGCGACGGCGTGCTCGGCCTCAAGGCCATGCGCGATGCGGGCGCTCTCACCATCGCGCAGGATGCCGCGACGTCGGTCGTCTACGGCATGCCGCGCGCGGCTGCCGAAGCCGGCGCCGCCCGGCTCGAACTCCCTCTCTCGCGCATCGCCGCCGCGATGCTCGAACCCATAAAAACCCCTGACGGAGTGCATTGACCATGCCTGCCGCAAGATCGCTTCGCGTTCTCGTCGTCGACGACCAGCCCAGCATGCGCGGCCTCGTGCGCAGCTACCTGCGCAAGATGGGGTTCGAATCCATCGACGAGGCCCCCAGCGGCAGCGATGCGCTCAAGGAACTGGGGTTGCGTCCCTACAACCTCGTCATTTCCGACTTCAACATGGACAACGGGTCCGGCCTCGACCTGCTCAAGAACATGCGCATGCATCCGGTCCTGAAGCGCGTGCCCGTCATCATGGTCACCGGAAACGCCGACGGCGAGACGGTGACATCCGTCGTCAAGGCCGGCGTCAACGGCTACGTGGTCAAGCCCGTGTCTCTCGAGGCCCTCAAGCAGCGCGTCGTCCACATCCTCGGCCAGCTCACCTGATGCGCACCCACCCCCACGAAGGCGATTGCCGATGAAGATCTCGACGAAGCTCACGGGCCTGATCGTGGCCGCCGCACTCGTGACGGGCGGACTGTTCGCTGCGCTGTCCTACCAGTCGCTTTCAAAGCTCCGGCAGGAGGAGATCGTGATCACCGGCGGCGCCTATGTGGCGCCGATGCGCGACCTGGGCGAAGGGCTCTACCGGCACAAGGTCGCGCTTCTCAAGAGCGTCGCGATGGGAAAGTCGGACGCGGAGGCGCTCGCCCGCAGCAAGGACGCCATCCGCGGCGCGATGCGCCAGCTGGACGTCGTCGACCAGAAGCTCCGGAGCCGGTTCGGGCACGGAATTGACGTTCCCGGACTGAAGCCGGCAATCGACAGGGTGCTGTCGCTGCAGACGAGCATGGCGCTGACGGTGACAAGCATCGTTCAGGTCCACGAAGCGAGCTTCGCCCAGTTCCGCAATCTGGTTTTCGCCTCGGCCGACGCCTTCAATGTCCTTGGAGATGACGAGACCGACGTTACGCTGATCCTGATCAACCAGTTCGACGTGTATCCGAGCCTGCTGATGAGCCGCGCCTATCTGATGGGCCGGATCTTCATGCTCGACGAGTCGCTCGCTTCGGATTCGGTGACGGCGACCGCAATCCAGGACCAGTTCGACGCGCTCCAGCAACAGAAGGGCACGATCCAGGAGATCCTGCGCCAGCAACTGCGCAATGCCACTCGGGCTGCCAAGGCCGACACAAGCGGCCGCGGATGGGACAAGCGGATCGAGAGTGGCATTGCCATGCAGGACCGGAGCCAGCGGTTCGAAGGCACGCTCGAAGTGGCGCTGAAGGATCTGCCCGCAGCACCCGGCGTGGTCGACGCCGACGAAGCGATGCTCGGGGTCCTGATCACGAACTGGAAGAATCTTTCGACCCTGATCGACCACAATCTGCAAGTCCGGAACGAGAGGCACAAGCGCGAGCTTTATATCAATTCCGCGATCTGCATCGCGGTGATGCTGGTGCTTTTCGTGTCGATGTGGCGGGTCGTGATCCGCACGTCGCGTGACATCCGCACGGCCGAAGAAACGACAACACAGATCGCCGGCGGCAAGCTCGACATCGCCATCGCCGGGACCGAGCGGGTCGACGAGATCGGCAGCCTGATGCGCTCGGTCGAGGTGCTGCGGCAGAACTCGGAAGTCCAGCGCACGCTCCAGGAAAAAGAAAAAGCGATGGTCGTGCGTCTGTCGCAGACCGCCGAGCAGGTCGCCGAGTCGGTCGACGCGATCCGGGCGGCGGCGAGCGAGATCTCGCAGGGCAGCAACGACCTTGCCTCGCGCACCGAGCGGCAGGCCTCCGCCCTGCAGGAAACCGTCGCGACGATGGCCGAGATCTCGGCGACCGTAGCGATGAACGCGCAGAACTCCGAGCAGGCGCGCAAGCTCGCCGCCGACGCGCTGGCGCGCGCCGAGAGCGGCGGCAACGCGGTTTCCAGCGTGGTCTCGGCCATGTCGGGCATCGAGGTGTCGTCCTCGCGCATCGCAGAGATCATCCAGGTGATGGAGGAGATCTCGTTCCAGACTAAGCTGCTCGCCCTCAACGCCGCCGTCGAGGCGGCGCGCGCGGGCGAGTCCGGCAAGGGCTTCGCGGTCGTGGCGCAGGAAGTGCGCTCGCTCGCCGACCGCTCGCGCCAGGCGTCCCAGCAGATCCGCGAGCTGATCGCGCAGAGCACGCGCGAGGTCGGCCAGGGCGTCAAGCTCGCCGGCGGCGCGGGCGAGGCCCTGTCGGGCATCGTCGACATCGTGCGCCGCGTGGCGGAGCGCGCGCCCGAGATCGCGGCGGGCAGCCGCGAGCAGTCGCGCAGCATCACCGAGATCAACAAGGCGCTCGGCGATCTCGATGCGGCGACGCAGCAGAACGCCGCACTGGTCGAGGAAAGCTCCGCGTCCGCCGCATCGCTTGCCGAGCAGGCCGGACAGCTCGTGGCCGTCGTATCGAGCTTCCGCAGCGACGGCGGCACGACCCCCGCCGCCCCGCCCAAGCCCGCGCCCGCCAAGACGAAGCCCGAAAAGACACCGCCAACAGCCGGCAAGGCCGCGCTGCGCGACGGGGACTGGGACGAGGAATTCTGATGACGGTCGGCGATTCGTCCGCCCATCTCGAGGAGCGGCTCAAGTTCATCCAGTTCGGCGCGGAAGACGCGGCCGCGCTGCGCCGGGTGCGTCCGGTGCTGGAGCGACATCTCGAACGGATCCTGTCGAAATTCTACGGCCATATCGAGAGCCATCCGAACCTGATGCAGATGTTCGGCGGCGACGCCGGGATCGCGCACGCGCGCTCGGCACAGGCCCAGCACTGGCTCCAGCTCTTCTCCAGCAGCTTCGATCAGGCCTATGTCGAGCGCGTGCTGCGCATCGGCAAGACGCACAGCCGCATCGGGCTCGAACCGCGCTGGTACATCGCGGGCTATTCGCTGGCCTTCGGCGAGCTCCTGGCGGTCGCGGCCGAGACCAGTCGCTGGAAGCCGGCCGAGCGGGCGGCGACGCTGAAGGCGCTGACCAAGGCCGTGATGCTCGACATGGATTTCGCGATCTCGGTCTATATCGAGCAGAGCAAGGTCGAGACGGCCGAGCGCATCGCAGGCTCGGTCGACGCGATCCGGGCGGCGGCAAGCGAGATCTCGCAGGGCAGCAACGACCTTGCCTCGCGCACCGAACGGCAGGCCTCGGCCCTGCAGCAGACGGTCGCCACGATGGCCGAGATCTCGGCGACCGTGTCGATGAACGCGCAGAACTCCGAACAGGCGCGCAAGCTCGCCGCCGACGCGCTGGCGCGCGCGGAAGCCGGCGGCAATGCCATGTCGAGCGTCGTGAACGCGATGTCGGGCATCGAGGGTTCGTCCGCGCGCATCGCCGAGATCATCCAGGTGATGGAGGAGATCTCGTTCCAGACCAAGCTGCTCGCCCTCCACGCCGCCGTCGAGGCGGCGCGCGCGGGCGAGTCCGGCAAGGGCTTCGCGGTCGTGGCGCAGGAAGTGCGCTCGCTTGCCGACCGTTCGCGCCAGGCCTCCCAGCAGATCCGCGAGCTGATCGCGCAGAGTTCGCGCGAGGTCGGCCAGGGGGTCAAGCTGGTCGGCGGTGCTGGGGAATCGCTGTCGGGCATCGTCGACATCGTGCGCCGCGTGGCCGAGATCGCGCCCGAGATCGCGGCGGGCAGCCGCGAGCAGTCGCGCAGCATCACCGAGATCAACAAGGCGCTCGGCGATCTCGATGCGGCGACGCAGCAGAACGCCGCACTGGTCGAGGAAAGCTCTGCGTCCGCCGCATCGCTTGCCGAGCAGGCCCGGCAGCTTGTCGAGGTCGTCGCGAGCTTCCGCGGCGTGCAGCCGGCGAAGGCACCCAGGATGCCGGCGGAAAAATCCCGTCCCGGCGGCCCGACCGCCGCCGGCAGCGACTGGGACGAGGAATTCTAGACGGCGGACAAGCCTACTTGCCGATCATCCGGCCGAGCGGCTTGCCGCCGAAAATATGCATGTGCAGGTGCGGCACTTCCTGGTTGCCGCCCACGCCGCAGTTGGACAGCACGCGGTAGCCGGCTTCCGCCACGCCGACGAGGCGCGCCACGTCGCCGACGGCCTTCAGGAACGCGCCCTGCTCGGCGAGGCTGGCGTTGGCCGTGAAATCGTCCATCGACACGTAGGCGCCCTTCGGGATCACCAGCACGTGGACAGGCGTCTGCGGGGCGATGTCGTGGAAAGCGAGCACGTGCTCGTTCTCGTAGACCTTCTTGCACGGGATCTCGCCGCGCAGGATCTTCGCGAACACGTTGTTCGGATCGTAGGCCATCTCGGGCTCAATCGTCCTTGTCGGGATCGCGCGACGCCTTCTCGGCGATGCCCGAAAGGCCCGCCCGGCGCGACAGCTCGTCCCAGATCTCGTGCGGCTCGATATGCGCGTCGGCCCACAGCACGAGCAGGTGGTACATGAGGTCCGCACTCTCGTCGACGAGGCGCTTGCGGTTGTTGCGGATCGCCTCGATGACGACCTCGACCGCTTCCTCGCCGACCTTCTGCGCGATCTTCTTGGTGCCCTTCTGGAAGAGCTTGGCGGTGTGCGACACCTCGGGGTCGGCGTTGCGCCGGCTCTCGATCGTGCGATAGAGCCGCAGGATCACGTCGTCGGCATTCGGGGGCGTCGGGTTCATGGCCATGGCCTGAAAATGGCAGAGCGGGGCTGCGAACTCAAGCCGGGCGCACCGGCACGCCCGCGGCGGCCAGATGCGCCTTGACCTGCGCGATCGTATACGTACCGAAATGGAACACCGAGGCGGCCAGCAATGCGGCCGCATGGCCCTCGCGCACGCCGTCGGTGAAATGGTCGAGCGTGCCCACGCCGCCCGACGCGATGACCGGGACCGACACCGCATCGGCGATCGCGCGCGTCAGTTCCGTGTCGTAGCCGGCCTTGGTGCCGTCGCGGTCCATCGAGGTCAGCAGGATTTCCCCCGCCCCCAGCTCGACCATGCGCCTGGCCCAGCCGATGGCTTCCAGCCCCGTCGGATTGCGCCCGCCATGGGTGAACACCTCGAAGCGCCCGCCTGCCGCGCGCTTGGCGTCGACCGCGACGGTCACGCACTGGCTGCCGAACTTCTCGGCCGCCTCGCGCACGAACTCGGGCCGCGTGACGGCGGCCGTGTTGATCGAGGCCTTGTCGGCGCCGGCGAGCAGCAGCCGGCGGATGTCCTCCACGGTGCGCACGCCGCCACCCACGGTCAGCGGCATGAAGCAGCGCGCGGCGGTGCGCGCGACGACGTCGTAGATCGTCTCGCGGTTCTCGTGGCTCGCGGCGATGTCGAGGAAGCAGAGTTCGTCAGCCCCCGCCGCGTCGTAGGCCGCCGCGGCCTCGACCGGGTCGCCCGCGTCGACCAGATCGACGAAGTTGACGCCCTTGACCACGCGGCCGTTCTTGACGTCGAGACACGGGATGATGCGGATCTTGAGCATCAGGCGGCATCCAGCAGGCGGACGGCCTGGCCAAGATCGATGCGCCCGTCATAGAGCGCGCGGCCCGAGATCACGCCGACGATGCCGTCGGCCGCATGCGCCTTCAGCGCCCGCAGGTCGTCGAGCGAGGAAACGCCACCCGACGCGATCACCGGGATGCCTGAGGATCTCGCGAGTGCGGCCGTTGCCTCGACATTGGGCCCGCCCATGGCGCCGTCGCGCTCGATGTCGGTGTAGACGATGGCGGCGACACCGGCGTCTGCGAATTTCCGGGCAAGGTCCACCGCCAGCACGTCGGAGGTTTCCGCCCAGCCTTCGACCGCCACGCGCCCGCCGCGCGCATCGATGCCCACGACGATGCGCCCCGGCCAGTCCCGGCAGGCGCGCTTGACGAGTTCGGGGTCGCGCAGCGCCACAGTGCCCAGGATCACGCGGTTGATGCCGGCCTCGAGCCACGCGGCGATTCCGGCCGCATCGCGGATACCGCCGCCGAGCTGCACGGGCACCTTCACGGCACCCAGGATCGCGCGCACGGCGGGCGCGTTGACCGGTGCGCCTGCGAACGCACCGTCGAGATCGACGACATGGATCCACCGGCAGCCGGCGGCCTCGAACTTGCGCGCCTGGTCGGCGGGATCCTCGTTGAACGTCGTGGCGGCGTCCATGTCGCCGCGCAGCAGGCGCACGCACTTGCCGCCCTTGAGGTCGATGGCCGGGAACAGGATCATGGATTCCACGCGAGGAAGTTCGAGACGAGACGAAGGCCGATGGCCTGGCTTTTCTCGGGATGGAACTGCGTGCCGAAGATGTTGTCCTTGAGCACGGCGGCGACGATCGGGCCGCCATAGTCCGCCGTCGCGAACACGTGCGCGCGGTCGTCCGGCACGAAATGGTACGAGTTCGCGAAATAGACGTGCGCGTCCTTCGGCCAGCCGGCGGTCAGCGCGTGTTCGCGGAAATCGAGCGCGTTCCACCCGAGCTGCGGCAGCTTGAGTGCGGGATCGGCCGGCGTCATGCGGCGCGTCTCGCCCGCGATCCAGCCAAGCCCCTCGTGCGTGCCGTATTCGAGCCCGCGCGTGGCCAAGAGCTGCATGCCCACGCAGATGCCGAAGAAGGGAACCGCGCGCTTCAGCACGGAATCCTCGAGCGCTTCGACCATGCCGGGAACGGCGCGCAGGCCGGCGGCACAGTCGCCGAACGCCCCCTGCCCCGGCAGCACGACGCGGTCGGCCAGCCGCACGGCGACGGGATCGGACGAGATCTCGACCGCGTGGCCCGGGCCCGCCTGGCGTTCGAACGCCTTGGCGGCCGAGCGCAGGTTGCCCGACCCGTAGTCGACGACGACGATCTTCATGCGTGCGCCGAGAACCAGCGCAGCTCGGCCTCGCCCAGGTCGCGGCCGCGCGCGTAGCCGCGCTCCACGTAGCCGCGCTCGGCGAGGGCGGCCCGGCGCAGGTCGTTCGCCTCGAAGCCGACGATCAGCGCGAAGGCGAGGTCGAAGCAGATCACGCGCACCGGATCGAGCGGCAGGAACGTCTCGGCCGCCGCGAGCGCCACGAGATACGCGAACATGCCGGCCGCCGGCCACCACAGCCGATGGCGCAGCGCCCACAGCACGCCGAAGAGGCACGCGGGCCAGCAGAAACCTTCGCGCACGAAGACGGCGCCGCGGTCGGGTCCGGTTGCGAAGGGGCTGAGATGGACGGTGTAGAGCTTCGCGCCCATCACACGTCGACGCCGTCGGCCGAGCCGCCGCCGAGCACGCCCTTGGTCGACGGGATCGCGTCGGCCTTGCGCGGATCGATCGCCACCGCCGCGCGCAGCGCGCGGGCCAGCCCCTTGAAGCAGGACTCGACGATGTGGTGGTTGTTCTCGCCGTAGAGATTCTCGACGTGCAGCGTCAGCCCGGCGTTCTGCGCGAACGCCTGGAACCATTCCTTGAACAGCTCGGTGTCGATGTCGCCGAGCTTGGGCCGCGTGAAGGCGACCTTCCAGATCAGGTACGGCCGGTTCGACGCGTCGAGCGCCACGCGCGTCAGCGTCTCGTCCATCGGGATCATCGCGTCGCCGTAGCGCACGATACCTTTGCGTTCGCCCATCGCCTTGGCGACCGCTTCGCCGAGCGCGATGCCCACGTCCTCGGTCGTGTGGTGGAAATCGATGTGCAGGTCGCCCTTCGCGCGCAGGTGGATGTCGATCAGCGAGTGGCGCGAGAGCTGTTCCATCATGTGGTCGAGGAAACCGATGCCGGTCGAGACGTCGTAGACGCCCGACCCGTCGAGGTTGACGGTGGCTTCGATCTGGGTCTCCTTCGTGGCGCGCTTGACCGTGGCCCGGCGCGGCGAAGGGAACGGATAGACGGTGGGTTTGGGTTCGGCCATAACGGCCGATATTTACCAGACGAACGGCTGCCCGGACCACAGATAAGTCCCTGCCGCTTGATCCGGCGGGCTTGCGTCCCTAGATCGATGGGACTGGAAAGAAAGGCGTTTTCCCGATGGATTCCAACCGGAACGAGAGCTGGCACGGCACGACGATCCTCGCCGTCCGCCGGGCGGGCAAGGTCGTCGTCGCGGGCGACGGGCAGGTGAGCCTGGGTGCCACCGTCATAAAATCGAACGCGCGCAAGGTCCGCCGGATCGGCGGCGGCAACGTGATCGCCGGTTTCGCCGGGGCCACGGCCGACGCCTTCACGCTGTTCGAACGGCTGGAAGCCAAGCTCGAGAAGCATCCCGACCAGCTGATGCGCGCGTGCGTCGAGCTCGCCAAGGACTGGCGGACCGACCGCTATCTGCGCCGGCTCGAGGCGATGATGGCCGTCGCCGACCGGCAGGTCAGCCTCGTGCTGACCGGCACGGGCGACGTGCTGGAGCCGGAGGACGGGCTGATCGGCATCGGCTCGGGCGGTTCCTACGCGCTGTCGGCCGCGCGCGCCCTCGTCGGCTCGACCGAGCTTTCCGCGCGCGAGATCGCCGAGCGTTCGCTGAAGATCGCCGCCGACATCTGCGTCTACACCAACGGCAACCTGACCATCGAGGAACTATGAGCCAGCCGGCCTTCTCCCCGCGCGAGATCGTTTCCGAACTCGACCGCTACATCGTCGGCCAGGACGCGGCAAAGCGCGCCGTCGCGGTGGCGCTGCGCAACCGCTGGCGCCGGCTGCAGCTCGCCCCCGAGCTGCGCGACGAGGTGCTGCCCAAGAACATCCTGATGATCGGGCCGACGGGCTGCGGCAAGACCGAGATCGCGCGGCGTCTGGCGAAGCTCGCCCAGGCGCCCTTCATCAAGGTCGAAGCGACGAAGTTCACCGAGGTGGGCTACGTCGGGCGCGACGTCGAGCAGATCGTGCGCGACCTGATGGAGACGGCGCTGCACATGGTGCGCGAACGCCTGCGCAAGGAAGTGGAGGCGCGCGCCGAGCTTGCCGCCGAGGACCGCGTGCTCGAAGCGCTGGT
>JAEUKY010000114.1 GCA_016794005.1 Rhodospirillales bacterium | reverse complement strand
CAGCCCGTCCAGGGCGACGCTGCCGTCAGGCGCGAACGGCGTGTTGAGCGACGTGACGATGCCCTTCACGGCCTGGCCTGCGGCAGGGATTTCGCCATGCGCGCGACGGCGTCGGCGAGCCGGTCGAACGCGATGGGCTTGGCGAACGTGCCGAGCAGGTCGAGCCCGTAGGCCTTCGTCAGCTTCGTGGCGGCCTCGCGCACGGTCTCGTCGGCGCCCGACAGGATCAGCACCGAGCCGTGGAAGCGGCGCTGCGCGATCGCGCGCAGGAACTCGATCCCGTCCATGTCGGGCATGTTGAGATCGCAGACCAGCAGGACGGGCGCGTCGCCCAGATCCGAAATCGTGCGAAGGGCGAGCGGGGCCGACAGGCAGCTATGGACGCGTCCGACGCCGATCCGGCCGAGCGCTTTTTCCATGAAGCGCAGCGCGAAGGAATCGTCGTCGACGACCACGGCGGCGATGGCCGAGAGCCCGGCGGCGTCCGGTCGTGCGTTGTCCAAGCCTCACCCGTCGACGGAATGCGAACGGCGCATTCTACGACGGACGGCGCTTGGGGAAACGCGTTATTCGCCCACGCCCACGACGTCGACGAGGCCTTCGCGGATCGCGTCGGCGAGCGCGTCCATGCCCTTGGAGAGCTCTTCGTGCGCGCGGCGCAGCGCCGACAGTTCCTCGACGTTCGCGCGGCCGACCGGCGAGCGGTTGGCGCCGAGATCGACGACGCAGGCGAGATAGCGCGCGCGTGCGCGCGCGGAATGCTGGATCGCCTGCTCGACTTCGCGCACGCGCACGCGCGTGACGATCTCGCCGACGGCCTTGGCCTCTTCGGTCTTGGCGAGATGCTCGATGGTCTTCAGGAACCGGCCGCGGCTCATCGGCTCGGCGGCGTCGGGGATGCGGCGGGCGGGTGCCTGCGGCTTGGGCTGGACCTGCGCCGAACCGCCGGCGGCGGCGGGGGCGCGCGGGGCGAGGTTCGTCGACGCGACGGCAAGCTGCGGGCGGGCGGCGACGGGACGGACGGGCGGGGCCGCGGGGGCCGCCGGCGCCGGGGTGGCGGCCGTCACGGGGACAAGGCGCGGTTCGACGCGCCCGCCGTCGGTGGCGGACAGCAGCGAACGCCGGGCGGGCTGCGAGGCGGGCTGGCCCTGGCTGGCGAGATCGAACAGGCCCTTGTGGGACGGCAGGTCGGCGGTGGCGGCTTGCGACATGGGACGACGGCTCCGGAACGCGTTGAAGATGCTTCGGCGGTTTCCTTCGCAAGCGGCGCGCCAATCATGGAACCCATGAAAATCAATGTCTTGGATGGCGTTCGGGTCGTACGGCACCCGGCAGAAACGGTGCCGGGCGGCATTAACTGCCGGGCCCGTCGTGACGGCCGTCACTGACGGCCACGGTCGCGCGCTGTTACACGCGCTTTCTTGAGATGCAACTACCGGCACTCAATAGTCGGCCGTCCGAGTCCGCCCCCCATCGCCATGAAACCCGCACCCGCCGTCCGACCCTTCGCGTGGCCGCTGCTTGCCGTGCTGCTGGCGATCTATGTCGTCGCGGAGACGGCGTTCAATTTCCGTCTCGTCGATACGGTCGCCGCCGCCGAGATCGACCCGGACGAGCTCGACCGGCTGACGACGCTGGGCAAGCTGTCGGGCGCGTTCGGACTGGTGCTGTTCGGCGTCCGGCCCGTCCTCCAGCGCCTGCGCCGGCTGCGCGCGTGGCACGCGGCCGCGTTCCTCGGCGCGTGGGCGGCGGCCTACGGCGCGCTGACGGTCGTCTACGAAACGGTCCTCGACCGCGTGCCCGTCGAGATGCAGCACGAGGCGTTCCAGCTCGCCCTCTATCGCGAGGCCGTGTTCTCCGGTGCGATCGAGAACACCGACCTGCGCGCGCGCGAAGGCGCACTCGAAGATTCGCACCGTCTGGCGCTCGTCAATCTCGCCGCGCGCCTGACCGGCGACAAGCCGGAGATTCTCGCGGTGCGCGACTGGCTGGCGCGCGGCGAGATGGCGCGGCTGGAAGGCGTCGAGCTGGACCCGCGCGCGGAAGCGGCATTGGCGCGCGCGCGCGATGCCGGCGACGGCACGCTGCGCAACGCCACCGCCGCGATGTTCCTGCCGCCGATGTCGATGACGCTGTCGCTGCTGGCGATCGTCGCGAATCTGGGGGCGCTCGCGGCCCTCGTGCTGGCGCGCGCGCGTCGCCGGCGCGTGCGCCGGTTCGCCGCGATCGTGCCGCTGCTGGCGGTCGCCGTCTTCCTGATGGCCGCCGACCGGCCGCCCTTCGCGGCCGACAGCGCCAATTTCCACCTCTACACGCAGCTCGAAAGCCGGCTCGGGTTCGTGGGCTGGATCTGGGGGCGCGCGATCAACGGCGAGGCCGCGATCCTGAAAATGTCGGCCGACGCGATGCCGGCGGCGACGGCCCGGCATTCAGCCGGGCTTGCGTTCGAGCCGGGCGAGCAGGTCGTCGAACTGGTCGAGCGAGCCGTAGTGCAGCACGAGTTCGCCCGATCCGCCCTTGCGGGGCCGTAGCTCGACCTTCAGACCCAGCGATTCGGTGAGCCGGCGTTCGATCGCGCGCGTGTCGGCGTCGCGCGCGTCGCCCGAAGCCCCCTTCAGCTTCTTCTTTTTCGCGACCGGTTCGGCCGCGGCCTTCAGGCGCGCTTCGGCCGCGCGCACGCTCAGCCCTTCGCGCACGACGATGTCGGCGAACAAAGCCGGGTCCTTCGCCGCCAGCGCCACGCGCGCGTGCGCGGCCGTGAGCTTGCCTTCGCCGATCAGCTTCTGCACCGACGCCGGCAGGTCGAGCAGGCGCAGCGTGTTGGCGACGTGCGGCCGGCTCTTGCCGACCGCTTCGGCCACGCGCTCTTGCGTGAACTTCATCTCGTCCATCAGGCGGCGATAGCCCAGCGCTTCCTCGATCGCGTCGAGGTCCTGGCGCTGCAGGTTCTCGACGAGGGCGGCTTCCAGCGCCTCGCGATCCGACAGGTCCTTCACGACCGCCGGGATCTCGTGGAGCTGAGCGGCCTGGGCGGCACGCCAGCGCCGCTCGCCGGCGATCAGCTCGTACGAAGTGGGATCCTTGGGATCGCGGCGCACGAGGATGGGTGCGAGCACACCCTGCGCCTTGATCGACGCGGTGAGTTCGGCGAGTGCGGCCGCATCGAAGTTCCGCCGCGGCTGGAAGCGGCCGGGATGGATCTTGCCCACCGGCAGGTTGCGCGTCCCGCGCGGGGCGTCGCCCGCACCGGCCTGGCCGGGCGCCGGCGTGCCGAGCAGCGAGGAGAGGCCGCGCCCCAGACCCTTCTTTCCGTCGGCGGGCGTCATGCGGCGCGATCCGTCGCGAGCGCGCTTTCGCGCTTCAAGAGTTCGCTCGCCAGCATCACGTAGGCCTGCGAGCCCGGGCAGCGCAGGTCGTAGAGCAGCACGGGCTTGCCGTGCGACGGCGCTTCGGAGATGCGCACGTTGCGCGGGATCGCCGTCTCGTACACGACGTCGCCCAGATGCTGGCGCACGTCGGCGGCGACGGCTTCGGACAGGTTGTTGCGCTTGTCGAACATCGTCAGCACCACGCCCTGCAGCGTCAACCTCGGGTTGAACCGGTCGCGCACGCGGTCGAGCGTGCGCATCAGGTTGGAAAGCCCTTCGAGGGCGAAGAACTCGCACTGGAGCGGAACCAGCAGCGCATCGGCCGCGACCAGCGCGTTGAGCGTCAGCAGCCCCAGCGACGGGGGTGCATCGATCATCACGTAGTCGAGATCCATGTTCGCGACCGCCTCGACGAGCGCGTCGGCCAGCCGGTATTCGCGCCGTTCGAGATCGACGAGCTCCAGTTCCGCGCCGGCAAGATCGGGCGTGGCCGGCATCACGGTCAGGCCGGGGATGATCGAACGCTGGATCGCTTCGCCCGGTGTCGCGTTGCCGATCAGCACGTCGTACGAGCCGACCTCGCGCTGGTCGGCCGGGATGCCGAAACCGGTCGACGCGTTGCCCTGCGGATCGAGATCGACGACCAGCACCTTCTTGCCGACGGCCGCGAGCGCCGTGGCGAGGTTGATCGCGGTCGTCGTCTTGCCGACCCCGCCTTTCTGGTTGGCGATCGCCAGGATGCGCGGCTTTTTTGTATTTTTGTCAGTCACTTGCGCGCGATATCCCGAAGCGTGAGGATGGCGGCGTCGGGTTCGGTCAGCGACGCGGCGACGTCCACGCGCATATGCCACGCGCTTTCCGCCGCGGTCAATTCGGCTTTGAACGTCGCCCCCTTGAGAAACGTGCATAACCCGCCCGGCTCGAGCAGCGGGACGGCAAGTTCGAGCAGGTCGGGCAAGGGTGCGAGCGCACGCGACGTGACGGCGGCGACCTTCAGCTCGCCCGCCAGCCGTTCGGCGCGGGTGTTGTGGATTTTGATCTTGGCCCCCGTCTCGCGCGCCACCTCGATCTGGAAGGCGCATTTGCGCGCGTCGGATTCGACGAGATGGACGGTCTTTTCCGGCGCGCAGATCGCGATCACGAGACCCGGGAAGCCCGCACCCGCACCCAGATCGGCGATGCTCGGCACATCGCCCAGATGCGGCAGCACCTGCCAGGAATCGTAGAAATGGCGGATCCACACGTCCGGCAGCGTGGTCGCCGAGACGAGATTGATCTTGGCCTGCCATTTTTCGAGAAGGCGTTGATACGTAACCAGTTTCTCGATTGTTTCTTGAGAAACACCGGTTCGCTTGGCGAAATCCGAGGGCTTCACGCCGCGCGCCTCGCGTGGCGCAGCAGGATCGTCAGGGCGGCCGGCGTGACGCCGGAAATGCGTGCCGCCTGCCCGAGCGTGGCCGGCCGCACGGCCGCCAGCTTCTGGCGCATCTCGCTGGAAAGGGCCGTCAGCGCCGCATAATCGAGGTTGGCAGGCAGTTCCAGCCCCTCGTCGCGGCGGAATTCGCGGATATCGGCATCCTGCCGGGCAAGATAGCCGCGATAGAGCGCGTCGATCTCGACTTGGCCGGCGATGTCGGGGCGAAGTTCGCCCAGTTCCGGCCACACCGCGACGAGGCCGGCCCAATCGACGCCCGGCAGCGCCAGAAGGTCCAGCGGCGAGCGCGCCACCCCGTCCTGATTGACCGCGAAGCCGCGCTTGGCGAGCCGGGCGGGCGATTCCTTGAGGCTTTCGACCAGGGCGCGGGCCGCGGAAAGGCGGGCTTTCTTGTCGGTCCAAGCGTCGGTCCGTGCGGACCCGACGAAACCGGCCGCGATCCCGCGGTCGGTCAGGCGCTGGTCGGCATTGTCGGCGCGCAGGGTCAGGCGATATTCGGCCCGGCTCGTGAACATGCGGTAGGGCTCGCGCGTGCCGAGCGTGACCAGATCGTCGATCATCACGCCGATATACGCGTCGGCCCGGTCCAGCACGAACGGGGCGGACCCGCCGAGCGCCAGCGCGGCGTTGACGCCGGCGACCAGTCCCTGGGCGGCCGCTTCCTCGTAGCCCGTCGTGCCGTTGATCTGGCCGGCGAGGTAGAGACCCGGCTGGCGGATCGTTTCCAGCGTGGGCTTCAGGGCCCGCGGATCGATGAAATCGTACTCGATCGCGTAGCCCGGGCGCAGCATCGTCGCATTCTCAAGCCCTTGGATCGTCTTGAGGATTTCGAGCTGGACAGCGGCGGGCAGGGACGTGGAAATGCCGTTCGGGTAGACCGTGTCGTCGTCGAGCCCTTCGGGTTCGAGGAAGATCTGGTGGCGCTCGCGGCCGGCGAAGCGGACCACCTTGTCCTCGATCGACGGGCAATAGCGCGGCCCCACGCCCTCGATCTGGCCGGAATACATCGGGGCCTGATGCAGGTTCGCGCGGATGATGTCGTGCGTCGCCGGCGACGTGTAGGTGATGCCGCATTCGATCTGCGGCACGGAAATACGGTCGGTCAGCGTCGAGAACGGCTCGGGCGGATCGTCGGCGGGCTGCATTTCCAGCCCGGCCCACGCGATCGTCCGCCCGTCGAGGCGCGGCGGCGTGCCGGTCTTGAGCCGGCCCAGCGGGAAACCCAGCCGCGCCAGCGTTTCGGACAACGCCACCGACGGCTTCTCGCCGACACGACCGGCCGGGATCTTCTCGGTGCCGATATGGATGAGCCCGCGCAGGAACGTGCCCGTCGTCAGCACGACGGCGCCGCAGGAAAGACGCGCCCCGTCGGCGGTCAGCACGGCCGCCACGCGGCCGTCGGCGCCGATATCCAGATCAGCGGCCTCACCGGCACGGATCGCCAGATTCGCCTGGCCCGCCAGCAGTTCCTGCATCGCCAGGCGGTAGAGCTTGCGGTCGGCCTGCGCGCGGGGCCCGCGCACCGCCGGGCCTTTCGAGCGGTTCAGCATGCGGAACTGGATGCCGGCCCGGTCGATCGCGCGCGCCATCACGCCGTCGAGCGCGTCGATCTCGCGCACGAGATGGCCCTTGCCCAGACCGCCGATCGCGGGATTGCAGCTCATCTCGCCGATCCTGGCGGGGTCGAGCGTCAGCAGCAGCGTGGCCGCACCCGCGCGCGCCGAAGCGGAAGCGGCTTCACAGCCGGCATGGCCGCCGCCGATGACGATCACGTCGAAGTCGCGTTCGCTTCGCATGGGCGCAACCTAGGTAGTCGGCCCCGGCGCGTCAATGTTTCCCGCGAAACATCGAATATTAGTTAATGAAATCATATATTTGGATGGTAGGCCAAATTCGCGTTCTGCAATTTATCTAAAATTCGTAGCGTTATCAGTTATTTATCCCGAGACAGGATTGACACTGTGGACTATCTTTTGGGCACCGGACTTACCGACAGGGTCGCCCGCGATGGAAACCTATCTGGTGCAGTTCTACAAAGCCGGCCTGCCGCAAAACGCGCCCGGCTCGCCGGTCTTCGCCGGAAACGATTTCTCGACCGCCGCACAGGCCTACGACAAGGCCTCGCGCGAGCTCGGGCCCGGCTGGCTCATTCTGTGGAACCAGAAGACGCGCATGAAGCTGCAGAGCAAGCAGATCCTGCGCGCGGCGGCGATGGCGAAGTAGGCCGCCGCTATTTGCCGATACAGAATTCGGCGAAGAGCAGATCCAGCACGTCTTCCACGCCCGTCCGCCCGACGATGCGCCCGAGCGCGTCGCCCGCGATCCGCAATTCTTCCGCAATAAATTCGGCCTCGCGCCGTGCGCCGGCACGCGCAAGTGCCGCGCGCACGTCGACCAGCGCTTCGCGGTGACGCGCGCGCGTGACGAGCGGGGCGGCACTGTCGCCGTCCGAAAGCGCCGCCGCCGCACGCTTCGCCAGCTCGGCTTCCAGAGTGGCGATCCCGTCGCCGGTCAGCGCCGACACGCGCAGGCCCGCACCGGCCGGCACGAGATCGGCCTTGTTCAGCACGACGAGCCCGTCGCGCGCGAATTCGGCAAGGCTCGCGTCGGCAACGGGATCGCGCGCGTCGAGCACGACGAGCTTCAGGTCCGCTTCCTCCGCGCGCCGGCGCGCGCGCCGCATGCCCTCGATCTCGATCGCCGCGTGCGCGTCGCCGGCCGCAACGTCGCGCAGGCCCGCCGTGTCCCACAGCGTCACCGGCCAGCCGGCAAGGTCGAGATGCACCTCGATCACGTCGCGCGTCGTGCCCGCCGTTTCCGACACGATCGCCACCTCGCGGCCCGCAAGCCGGTTGAGCAGGCTCGACTTGCCCGCATTGGGCGGCCCCAGGATCGCGACGGCGAATCCGGCACGCAGGCGTTCGCCGCGCGCGGCCCCGTCGATCAGGGCCGCAAGTTCGCGGTCGAGGATGGCGAGCGGTTCGCGCATGCGCGCGATCAGCCCGTCGGGCACGTCGCCCTCGTCGGGAAAATCGATCTCCGCCTCGGCGCGCGCGCGCAACCTCAGGACGCGTTCGCGCAGGCCCTCGACCGCCGCACCCAGCGCGCCGCCGAGCTGGCGCAGCGCCTGCCGGGCCTGACTCTTGGTTTCCGCCGCGATCAGGTCGGCGAGCGCTTCGACCTGGGCGAGGTCCAGTTTTCCGGCATCGAACGCGCGCCGCGCGAATTCGCCCGCCTGCGCCAGCCGCAGGCCCGGCTGCCTTGCCAGTGCGTCGAGCAATGCCGCCAGCGTGGCGCGGCTGCCGTGGATGTGGAACTCGGCGACGTCCTCGCCGGTGAAGCTCGCCGGGCCCGGGAACCACAGCACCAGCGCGTCGTCGATGGGCGATCCGTCGGCCGGATCGGCAAGGGCCGCACGCGTCGCGACGCGCGGGGCGGGCAGGCGGCCGGCGAGGGCGCCAAGGGCCGCACCCGCCGCCGGCCCCGACACGCGCACGACCGCGACCCCGGCCTTGCCGGCGGCACTGGCGGGCGCATAGATCGTGGGGCGGGCCATCAGCCCTTGGGCTTGGGCGGGACGCGGTCCTCGTATTTCAGCATCAGGCGCTCGACGCGCTTTCCCTGCTGCATGTGGACCGACAGGATCTCGTCGATGTCCTCGCGCGTCTTGGGCGAATACCACACGCCCTCGGGATAGATCACGAGGGTGGGGCCGAACTCGCAGCGTTCGAGGCAGCCCGCCGTGTTGATGCGCGTCTCGGGCAGGCCCAGTTCCTTGGCGCGCGCCTTCATGTAATCGCGCAGCTTCTCGGCACCCTTTTCCTTGCAGCAGCCGCGCGGATGGCCGGCGGGCCGCTCGTTCGTGCACACGAAGACATGGGCCTGGTAGAAATGCTTGGGATCGCCGTCCACGTCACTTCGCCTTTTCGCGGTCGCCCGACAGCGACCAGAATTTCTGCATCTGGTCCCAGCCCGCCCCGGTGAACCATTGGCGCAGGATCGTCTCGGGCTCCATCGCCTTCATGGCGCTTTCCAGCCGGCCGGTCATCTGGCCCATCAGCGCCTCCTGCATCGGCTTCACGTCGGGCAGGCCCATGAAGACGCGGGCCTCCTCCGGCGTGCACTCGACATCGATTTTGATCTTCATCGGCGCGTCCTCATATGGTCATCTTGCGACCTTACCCGTCCCCCGCCCGCACCCGCAACCGGTGCCGCCGCGGCGGTTCGGGAAGGCATTTCGGCTGAAGGAGCATCAACGATGGTCAAGGCGATCCGCGTCCACAAACCCGGCGGTCCCGACGCGATGAAGTGGGAAGACATCGAGATCGCGGCCCCCGCCGCGAGCGAGGTGCTGGTCCGCCACACCGCGATCGGCGTCAACTTCATCGACACCTATTTCCGCTCCGGCCTCTATCCGGCGCCGGCGCCGTTCTCGCCGGGCAACGAGGCGGCGGGCGTGGTCGAGGCGGTGGGCTCCGCCGTGACCGACCTGAAAGCCGGCGACCGCGTGGCCTACGTGGCCGGCCCCGGTACTTATGCCGAGAAGCGCCTCGTGCCCGCCGACCGCGTGGTCAAGCTGCCCGCCGGCATTTCCGACAGGCAG
This sequence comes from Rhodospirillales bacterium, assembly GCA_016794005.1. Classification (GTDB taxonomy): domain Bacteria; phylum Pseudomonadota; class Alphaproteobacteria; order CACIAM-22H2; family CACIAM-22H2; genus Tagaea. The sequence continues at coordinate 12,250 of JAEUKY010000114.1, read as the reverse complement.
GCCGCCTCGATGATGCTGAAGGGCATGACCGTGCAGTACCTGCTGCGCCGGACTTACAAGGTGCAGAAGGGCGACACGATCCTGTTCCACGCGGCCGCCGGCGGCGTGGGCCTCATCGCGTGCCAGTGGGCCAAGCACCTGGGGGCCACGACCATCGGCACGGTCGGCTCGAAGGACAAGGCCGAGCTTGCCAAGGCGCATGGCTGCCACCACACGGTCCTCTACCGCGAGACCGATTTCGTCCCGGCCGTGAAGGCGCTGACCGGGGGCGAGGGCGTGCCGGTCGTCTACGATTCGGTCGGCAAGGACACGCTGCTGAAGTCGCTCGACTGCCTCAAGCCCCTCGGCCTGCTCGTGTCGTTCGGCCAGTCCTCGGGCCCGGCCGAGCCGCTCAATCTGGGCCTGCTGTCGGCCAAGGGCTCGCTCTACGTTACGCGCCCGACGCTGAACACCTACACCGCCAAGCGCACCGACCTCGTCGCCGCGGCGAACGACCTGTTCGACGTCGTGTCGAAGGGCGTCGTGAAGATCGAGACCACGGCCGAATACGCGCTGAAGGACGCCGTACGCGCGCACCAGGACCTCGAAGGCCGCAAGACGACGGGCTCGGTGATTCTCGTTCCGTAGGCTCAGTCGACCACCCGCGACAAAGGCAGCGTCGCCGTCACGGTCGTGCCCTCGCCCTTCACGCTGGCGATCGAAAGTTCGCCATCGTGCAGGGCGACCAGTTCCTTGCTGATCGACAGGCCGAGGCCCGTGCCCTCGTGCCGGCGCGCCAGGCGCGAGTCGAGCTGCACGAACGGCTCCATCGCCGCGCGCGTCTCGGCCGGCGTCATGCCGGCGCCGGTATCCGAAACGCCGATGCGCACCGCGTCGGGATCGCGCCGCGCGAAGACGCGCACGCGGCCGCCGGCGGGCGTGAACTTGATCGCGTTCGACACGAGATTCATCAGCACCTGCTGCAGGCGCAGCGAATCCCCGCGCACGCACAGGGCGGGGTCGGGGATCTCGGCCGCGACGTCGAGGCCCGCCTTCGTCGCGTTGGCGGCGAACAGCTTGATCGTGGCGCCGACCAGCGAATCCACGTCGACCGGCACCTCGATCAGTTCCAGACGGCCGGCCGCGATCTTCGACAGGTCGAGGATGTCGTTGATGAGCCGCAGCAGGTGCGTGCCGCTGTTGCGGATGTCGGCCGCGTATTCGAAATAGCGGTCGTCGTTCGGCCCGAACATCCGCGTCTCGATGATCTCGGCGAAGCCGATGATCGCGTTGAGCGGCGTGCGCAGCTCGTGGCTCATCACCGCCAGGAACGCGCTCTTGGCGGCCGACGCGGCCTCGGCCGCGGACTTGGCCTGGTGGAGCTCGATCTCGGCGCGCTTGCGCTCGGTGATGTCGGTGACGGTGCCTTCGTAGGCCAGCACGTTGCCGTCGCGGTCGCGCACCAGCCAGCCGTTCTCGCTGACCCACGCGCGTTCGCCCGTGGCGCGCCGGACGACTTCCGATTCGAAATTCCGGATATAGCCGTCGCGCTGCAGGATGCGCTGGAACTCCGCCCGCCGGTCCGGGATCACGTACCACCCCATCCCCGAGACCTTCGCCTTCGCGACGGCCTCGAGCTGCTCTGCCTCGGACGAGAAGCCGTTGATGCGCGCCAGCGCCAGGTTCGAGCGCAGCTGGATCCCGTCGGGCCGCGTGCGGTAGATGCCGAAATCGGCGTTGTCGAACATCGAACGGTAGTCGGACTCCGCCTGCTCGGCCGCCGCCTTGGCCTGCGCCAGCCGCACCTCGGCGAGATGGCGTTCGGTGATGTCCTCGATCGTGCCCTCGTAGCACAGCACGCTGCCGTCGGGCCGGCGCACGACCCAGCCGTTCTCCGAGACCCACACGCGCTCGCGCGTGCGGTGGCGGTAGACCTCGGCGACGAAATTGACGACGCGTCCGTCGCGTTCGATCTGCTGGCGGAATTCCGCGCGCCGGTTGGGGTCGACGTACCATTCCTGGGCGATGTCGGTGACCGCGGCGAGAAGCTCGGCCTCCGTCGCATATCCGTTGAAGCGCACGAGGGCGGGGTTGGCGCGAAGCTGCCGTCCGTCCGGCGTGGAACGGTAGAGCCCGAGGCTCGAATTCTCGAAAATCGAACGGTAGGCGACCTCGGCCTCGGCGGCGCGGTCCTGCGCGTCGATCAGCGCCGTGACGTCGACCATCGTGCCGAGAAACCGCTCGCGCCCGTCCGCACCGACCTCGCGCACGGCCGTCTGGCTGAACCAGACGCGCCTGCCGTCCGGCCGCTTTCCTTCGCTGACGAACTCGGAGACCACGCCGTCGGCGCGCAGCCTGGCGGCGAAGCGGTCGCGATCGGCGCGCCTCGCGTAGAAGCGGTCGCCGACATGGCCCGGCTCGGCGAGCATCGTCCGCGCGTCGGGATAGCCGAACATCCGGGCAAGGTATTCGTTGGCGCGCAGCAATTGGCCGTCGCCGCTCGTCTCGTAGATGCCGATCCGTGCGGACTCGAAAATCCGCCGGTAGAAATCGCCGCCGCTGTCCGACATGAACTCCGCCCCGGCCTTCCCGGCCGAAGCTTATCCGGTTATTCCGCCCGCGGCACGTCCTCGATCCGCGTCCAGACGGGCAGGCCGCGGGCCGCGAAGGCGGCCGCCTCGCGGTCGGCCCCGGGCGAGCGGGCGATGTGCAGGCACGCGTCGCAGCGCGCCGCGAGTGCGAGCGAGATATCCATCATCCAAGGATGGGTATAAGGCAGGCCCGCCGCCTCGAGGACGGGCAGGGCCGCGTTGACGCCGACGACCGGCACGTGGCCGAGGCCGGCGACCCTGGCCGCCGCCTCGTTCATGCGCCGGAGGTTCGCTGCACGTCCCTCGGCCGTGGGCGCCGAATAGGGGCCCGCGACCATGACGTGCAGCACCGGCATCAGGTGTTCATCGCCTCGAAGAAGTCCTTGTTGTTCTTCGAGTGCTTCAGCTTGTCGATCAGGAACTCCATCGCGTCCGTCGTGCCCATCGGCATCAGGATGCGGCGCAGGACCCACATCTTCGACAGCACGGCCTTGTCGACCAGCAGCTCTTCCTTGCGGGTCCCCGACTTGGTGATGTCGATCGCCGGGAAGGTGCGCTTGTCGGCGAGCTTGCGGTCGAGGATGATTTCGGAGTTACCCGTACCCTTGAACTCTTCGAAGATCACTTCGTCCATGCGGCTGCCGGTATCGATGAGGCCCGTGGCGATGATCGTCAGCGAACCGCCTTCCTCGATGTTACGCGCCGCACCGAAGAAGCGCTTCGGGCGCTGCAGCGCGTTGGCGTCCACGCCGCCCGTCAGCACCTTGCCGGACGAGGGGACGACCGTGTTGTAGGCGCGCGCCAGGCGCGTGATGGAATCGAGCAGGATCACGACGTCGCGCTTGTGCTCGACCAGACGCTTGGCCTTCTCGATCACCATCTCGGCGACCTGCACGTGGCGCACGGCGGGTTCGTCGAAGGTGGACGACACGACCTCGCCCTTGACCGAGCGGATCATGTCGGTGACTTCCTCGGGCCGCTCGTCGATCAGCAGGACGATGAGATAGACCTCGGGATGGTTCTGCGCGATCGAGTGCGCGATGTTCTGCAGCATCACGGTCTTGCCGACGCGCGGGGGCGCGATCACCAGCGCGCGCTGGCCCTTGCCGAGCGGGCAGACCAGATCGATGATCCGGCCCGTGATGTCGCGTCGCTGTGCCGGCGCGTTGTCGCGCTTGACCACCTCGGTGCGCCGGGCCGACAGCGTGCCCTTCAGCGCCACCGCCTCTTCGTCGCCCTGCGGGCGGCGGGCGGGCTTGGGCTTGGGCGGCGGCGGGGCCTCGACAGGCTCGTCGCCGAATTCGAGATTGAGCCGCGAGGTCGGATAGAACGGCGTCAGGTTGTCGAAGTTGATGCGGTGGCGCGCGACTTCCGGCTCGTCGAAATTGATCGTGCGCACGGCGGTCAGCGCGAAATAGCGCTCGCCGTCCTTGGGTGCCCGGATCTGGCCTTCGACCGTGTCGCCGGTGCGCAGGCCGTAGCGGCGGATGATCTGCGGCGTGACGTAGATGTCGTCGGGGCCGGGCAGGTAGTTCGATTCAGGGCTGCGCAGGAAGCCGAACCCGTCGGAGAGGGTCTCGAGCACGCCGTCGCCGTAGATCGCCACGTCGTTCTCGGCCATCCGCTTCAGGATGGCGAACATCATGTCCTGCTTGCGCAGGGCCGACGCGGCCTCGATCTGCAGTTCTTCGGCATAGGCCAGCAGCTCGGCGGGCGTCTTGCGCTTCAATTCCTGGAGATTCATTCTTTTTTCTGGGGCTGGGTTTGGGGAGAGGACCCGCGAACGCTTTGGGCTTTCGGGCGAACCCGGACGCACAGCGTCTGTCGGTTCGCGGGGTAGCCTCGGAAATCGTCGTCGGGAAGGATCGGCCGGCACTTAAAAGCGGCCACGCGAACGGGCTAGGACCCGTCCGGACGCCAATCTAGCCGATCCCGGGGGGATGTCAATCGCCTTGCTCAGAACGGTTTTACGATCACCATCAAGACGATGACGACCATCAGGGCGGCCGGAACCTCGTTGTGCATCCGGTAGAAACGCGCCGGCCGACGGTTCCGGTCGGCCGCGAAGTCCTTGCGCCAGCGCGCCTGCAGGTGGTGGTGGACGGTCAGTGCCGCCACGCAAACCAGCTTCACGTGCAGCCAGCCGCCGGCCCAGTCCTGCACGGCAAGCAGCAGCGAGCCGAAGATCCACGTCGCCACCATCGCGGGATTCATGATCGCGCGCAGCAGGCGGCGCTCCATGACCTTGAAGGTCTCCGACGTCTCGGAGCCGGGTGCGGCCGCGCAGTGGTAGACGAACAGGCGCGGCAGGTAGAGCAGCCCCGCCATCCACGAGATCACCGAGGCGACGTGCAGCCACTTGATCCAGAGATACCAGTCGTTGATCGTGTCGAGCACCGCGTCCAACGTCACTCTCCTCGCGCGAGCGGGCACTTCGCGCATTCGGCCGCACAGCTATATCCGTCGCCGCTGCATTCGCGCGGGCTCCCGCGCACCAGGGCGCGCGCGATCTCGGCGAGGCCGCGGACGAAATCGGGATGCGTCGAGACGGTCGGCACGCGCGTGTAGAACGGCACGCCGAGTTCCTTCGCCCGGTCGCGGTACTCGATGTCGAGCTCGACCAGCGTTTCCGAATGCTCGGAGACGAACGCGACGGGCACGACGACGACGGGCACCCTGTCGGCCGCCGCGCGCTCGATCTCGTGTTCGGTGCTGGGGCCGATCCATTCGAGCGGACCCACGCGCGACTGGTAGCACACGACATGGTCGAGGCCGGCGATCCCCAGCCGCGCCACGACCGCGGCGACCGTCGTCTCGACCTGCATCTGGTAGGGATCGCCCTTCGCGACGATCTTCTTCGGCAGGCCGTGCGCCGAGAACAGCACGCGCGGCTTGCCGTGCTTCGCCGCAGCGTCGAGATGGGCACCCATCAGGTCGGCGATCGCGGCGACGAAGCCGGGCTGGCGCGGATAGCAGCAGGCCGACGCCGTGGGTGCCGACAGGCCCCGCACCTTCGCCGCGCGATCCCACGCCTTCTTCGAGCTTGCCGTCGTCGTCGTCGAATATTGCGGGTAGAGCGGCAGCAGCACGATGCGGTCGGGGCCGAACGCGGCCACGTCGCGCGCGACCTCGTCCGTCAGCGGATGCCAGTAGCGCATCGCGGGAAAGCAGCGCACCTCGCCCAGATCGCGCAGCGCGTTTTCGAGTGCCGCCGCCTGCGCCTTCGTGTTGGGCAGGATCGGCGAGCCGCCGCCCATCGCCGCGTAGATCCCGCGCGCCTTGCCCGCGCGCCGGCCGGCGATGAAATGCGCCAGCAGCCAGCGGAACGGATTGGGGATGCCGATGATCGCGGGATCGTTGAAGAGGTTGAACAGGAACGGACGGACCGCTTCGGGCCGGTCGGGCCCGCCGAGATTGAACAGGATGACGGCGATCTTCGGCATCGCGGCCGCGCCTAGCGCCTGCGCCAGCTGCGGATCAGGTCCGCGAGCCGGCCCACGTTCTCCGGCGGTGTCTGCGGGATCACGCCGTGGCCGAGATTGAACACGAACGGGCCGCCGCCCAGCGCTTCGAGAATGCGCGTCGCCGCCCGGTCGAGCGCTTCGCCGCCGGCCGTCAGCACGATGGGATCGAGATTGCCCTGCACGGTCGTGCGCTGCTGCAGGCGCCTGGCGAATTCCAGAGGTACGGCCGTGTCGAGACCGAGTGCCGATACGCCCGGGATCGCGGCGGCCTTCTCGTAGAGCAGGCCGGAGCCCTTCGGGAAGAACACGACCGGGATTTCCGGATGCTTCGCCGCGATCGCCGCGACGATCCGCGCGACGGGGCCGAGCACCCATTCGGCGTATTCGTCCTCGGGCAGGATGCCGGCCCACGTGTCGAAGAGCTGCAGCGCTTCGGCGCCGGCCGCGACCTGGCGCAGCAGGTAGACCGTCGTCGCCTCGACCAGCAGGTCGATCAGCCGGCGGAACGCCGCGCGGTCGCGATAGGCGAACAGCCGGACGTTGGCGAAATCCTTGCTGGTTCCGCCTTCGACCATGTAGGTCGCCACGGTCCACGGCGCGCCGGCAAAACCGATCAGCGCCGTCGCGTCGGGCAGGTTCGCGGCGACGCGCGACACGGTCTCGTAGACCGGTCCGACGCGCTCCGAAAATTCGGCAAGCCCGGCTTCCAGTTTCGCGACACCGCCCGCGTCGCGCACCGGTTCCAGCACCGGCCCCTCGCCCTCGCGGAACTCGAGCTTCTGGCCGAGCCCGTGTGGCACCATCAGGATGTCCGAGAACAGGATCGCCGCGTCCATCGCGTAGCGGCGCAGCGGCTGCAGCGTGATCTCGCAGGCAAGATCGGGCCGCAGGCACAGATCGACGAAGCCCTTCGCCTGGGCGCGCGTCGCGCGATACTCGGGCAGGTACCGGCCGGCCTGGCGCATCAGCCAGAAGCACGGGCGCGCCTGCACCTCGCCGCGCAGGCTGCGCACGAAGGGTTTGGCCCGGATCCCGTTTTCGATCGGCTGGCGCATCGGTGCGAAGTCACCTAGGTCGGAAAAGCGGGCGGAATATACCTGCCGGGCTCCCCCTCTACCAAACTAAGAATCTAAATACTTTCTAGGAGGTGGAGGTAGGTGGGTGCCTGTGGATGGCGGGGAATCCAACTTGTCCCGCGTTCGTCCCCGCGGCCGGACCGCGCATGTGGAATTGTGGATGATGGTCGGGAATGTCCGGGAAAAATGCCGTGCGCCGCCCGTCCGGACGGCAACGCGGGCGGGGATGGTCCGTCTCCGGAAAACGGGGATAACCGGACGCGCGCGGTTTGTCCCCGTTCTTCGTCCTGTCGGCAAGATTCGGTTCGCCCTGTGCCGAACTGCCGGTTGACGTGTATACGGTTTGAGGACGAATTTTCGGCCCTGTGGATGAACAGCTTGTTTGTGCCCCTGATCCCCGCATTCCCCAGATGAAGCGCTTCCATCTCCACCTCGTTTCCGACGCGACCGGCGAGACGCTGAACTCGGTCGTGCGCGCGTGCCTGGTGCAGTTCGAGAACGTCGAGCCGGTCGAGCATATGTGGTCGATGATCCGCACCGACCGCCAGCTCGAGAAGGTGATGGCCGGCATCGCGGCCAATCCGGGCATCGTCCTCTATACGATGATGGAAGAACGCATCCGTGCCGCACTCGAGACGGCGTGCCGCGCGCTTTCGATCCCGTGCATCCCGGTCCTCGATCCGACGATGGGGGCGCTCACCAACTATCTGGGTCTGAAGACGCGCAACCTGCCCGGCCGGCAGCACGCGCTCGACGCCGACTATTTCCGCCGCATCGACGCGATCAACTGGGTGATGATCCACGACGACGGGCAGGCCGCACAGGGTCTGGGCGACGCCGAAGTGATCCTCGTGGGCGTGTCGCGCACGTCGAAGACGCCGACCTGCATCTATCTCGCCAACCGCGGCATCAAGGCGGCGAACGTGCCCTACGTGCCCGGCGTGGCGCTGCCCGAGGAAATCGAGGCGCTGCACGCCAGGGAAGACGGCCCGATCTTCGTCGGCCTCACCAACGATCCCAACATCCTCGTGCAGCTGCGGCGCAACCGCCTCAACATGCTCAACGAGAACCGCGAGACGGACTATACGGACCTGGAAAAAGTGCGCGGCGAGGTGACCGAGGCGCGCCGCTTCTTCACCGCGCGCGGCTGGCCGGTCATCGACGTGGCGCGCCGCTCGATCGAGGAAACCTCGGCGCAGATCATGACGATGGTCCAGGAACGGCGCGAGAAGGCCGGCAAGCCGCGATGACGAAGCTGTTCAACGCGGAAGCCCCGGCGCTCGTCCTTGCCTCGCAGAGCCGCTTCCGGCGCGAGATGCTGGAACGCGCCGGCCTCGAATTCGCGGTCGAGCCCGCCCACGTGGACGAGGACGAGATCAAGCGCTCGATGCATGCCGAGGGCGCTTCGGTCGACGACGTCGCGATCAAGCTTGCCGAACACAAGGCGCGCCGCGTGGCGCAGCGCTGGCCCGGCGCCATCGTGATCGGCTCGGACCAGATGCTCGACTGCAACGGCGTGTGGTTCGACAAGCCCGTCGACCGCGCGCATGCCGAGGCGCATCTGCGCGCCCTTTCGGGCAAGACGCACAGGCTTGCGACTGCGGCCGTCGTGTTCCGCAACGGCACGCGCGTCTGGCACCACGTGGAGCATGCGCGCCTGACGATGCGCCCGCTCGACGAGGCGTTCATCGTGCGCTATCTCGACGCCGCCGGCGAGGACGCCTACGCGTCGGTCGGCGCCTACCAGCTCGAAGGGCTGGGCGCGCAGCTCTTCGCGCGCGTCGAAGGCGATTTCTTCGTGATCCTCGGCCTGCCGCTGCTGGCCCTGCTCGGCTTCCTGCGCGCGCAGGGCGTGGTGCCCGAATGACGCGCGTGCTGGGCCTCACCGGCTCGATCGCGATGGGCAAGTCGACCGCGGCGCGCATCCTGCGGCGCATGCGCGTCCCCGTCTACGATTCCGACGCCGAGATCCACCGGCTGCTCGCGCGCGGCGGCGACGGCGTGGCGCCGGTCGCGGCGGCGTTTCCGGGCGTCGTGCGCGAAGGCTCCGTCGACCGCGCGGCGCTGGGGGCGCGCGTCTTCGCCGATCCGGCCGACCTGCGCCGGCTCGAGGCGATCCTCCATCCGCTCGCCTGGCGCAACCAGCGCGCCTTCCTCGCCCGGCACATGCGCGCGCGCACGAAGCTCGTGTGCCTCGACGTGCCGCTGCTCTACGAGACGATGGGCGAGCGCAACTGCGATCTGGTCGTCGTCGTGTCGGCCTCGGCCGCGATCCAGCGCCAGCGCGCGCTCGCAAGGCCGGGCATGACGCCGGAAAAGCTCGCCGGCATCCTCGCCCGCCAGATGCCCGACGCGAAGAAGCGCGCACTCGCCGATCTCGTCGCGGTCTCGGCCCTGGGCCAGCTCGCGACGTTGCGCGCGTTGCGCAAAGCCGCGAGACTGGCGCGACGCATTCCCAGACGACGGAAGAACTGATGCGCGAAATCGTCCTCGACACCGAAACCACCGGCCTCGACCCGAAGAGCCACCGCATCGTCGAGGTGGCGTGCATCGAGCTCGTCAACCACGTGCCGACGGGGGCGAAGTTCCACAAGCTCGTCAATCCGGAGATGGACATCTCGGCCGAGGCCGCCGCGATCCACGGCATCACGAACGCGAAGGTCAAGGACGCGCCCGTCTTCTCGTCGATCGTGGCCGAGTTCCTCGAATTCATCGGCGACGCGCGGCTCGTCATCCACAACGCCGAATTCGACGTGGGCTTCCTCAACGCCGAGCTTTCCCGGCTGGGCTTCCCGAAGATCCCGCTGACGCGGGCACTGGATACGGTGCAGGTCGCGCGCAAGAAGTTCCCGGGTGCGCCCGCCTCGCTCGACGCGCTGTGCAAGCGCTTCGGCGTGGACAACGCGCATCGCACGCTGCACGGCGCGTTGCTCGACGCCGATCTGCTGGCGCAGGTCTATCTCGAACTGGTCGGCGGAAGGCAGGCGGCGCTGCTGGGTACGGACATGGCGGCCGCCGGCGGCAAGCCCGCGCAAGTCGCCGTCGCGAAGGGGCCGACGCGCGTGGCGCGCCCGCATGCGCCCACCGAGGCGGAAGCCGCGGCGCATGCCGCGGCCCTCGCCAGGCTCAAGGCGCCGCTCTGGCTGAACTGATCAGTTCGGCAGGATGATCTTCGACGTCGGGCCGGTGGCCGACGGGGCGGGGGCGTCCGTGCGTTCGGCCAGCCGCTTGCGGTAGAGCTCGACGAAATCGACCGGCTGCAGCAGCAGCGGCGGGAAGCCGCCCTCGCGCGTGGAATCGGCCACGATGTTGCGCGCGAACGGGAACAGCAGGCGCGGGCACTCGATCATCAGGAACGGCCCGAGATGTTCCTGCGGCAGGCCCGACACCTGGAACACGCCGGCATAGAGGCACTCGATGACGAAGACGGTGTCCTCGCCGCTGCGCGCCGACGCCTCGATCGACAGCTCGACCTCGTACACGTCCTGGCCCAGCGGGCGCGCCTCGACCTTCACGTCGGCACCGACCTGCGGGTTCTTGTCCTGCTGCAGGAACACGTCGGGTGCCCGCGGACTCTCGAAGGACAGGTCCTTGAGATACTGGGCGAGAACGCCGAACACGGGGCCTTGGGCGGCGGCACCGCTCGCGGGATCGGTCATGGGACGGGAAGCTCCGGTCGGAGGAAAGACCGGCGGGGGTTAACACGAACCGGCGGACCGGCTCAATCGTCGAATTGGAGGCGCACGATTTCGGCGTTTTTCGCCTCGTAGCCGGTCAGCGCCCGGATGAAGCCCCAGTGCGTGACGACGGCGACGTCCGTGCGGTCGGCGAAGGCGGAAGCCCGCGCCCGGAAGCGTGCGCCGCGCGCACCCAGCTCCTCCTCGGTCTCGTCGCGCCCGAGTCCGACATGGTCGTGCCACCACGGATCGTCGAGATGGTCGAAATCCAGCGCCGGGAAGCGCGCCTTCAGCACCGACGGCGGCGAGCCGATGTCGCAATGGAACGCCGCCCGCTCGCCGACCAGCGGATCGAGGCTGATCGGCAGGCCCAGCCGATCGGCGATGATCAGCGCCGTCTCGATCGCGCGCGTATAGGGGCTGGCGATCAGCCGGCGCACGCCGCGGCCCGCCAGTGCGGCCCCCACCTCGGCGGCCTGCGCGCGGCCGAGATCGGTCAGGCGCGGATCGGGGATTCCGGGGTCGACGCGCGTGCGCGAATAGACGACGTTGAACTCGGATTGGCCGTGTCGGATCAGCAGCATGGGCGGGGGTTCGGCAGGCCTCGTCGCGGCCGGAAAGGGTCGAAAAGGGGGCCAAGCCGCTTGTTCCGGGCCCCGGCCGCGCTTATTTATAGCAGGACAAGGCGGGAAATCACCCGCCTCCCCCTTTTTTCGGTGGACCGGCGCGAGATGGGCGATATGGCATTCATGGATATCCTGCTGTTCGCGGCGGTCGCGGCGTTCCTGATCCTGCGCCTGCGCAGCATCCTGGGCAAACGCACGGGCGCGGAGGATGCCGAACGCTGGCGCGCCCGCCCGCCCGAACGCACGCTCGAACGCGCCGAAGGCGTTCCCGACAACGTCACGCCGTTTCCCGGCGCCGGCCGTCCGACGATCGACGCCACGCCTGCGGCCGACGCGGCTCCCGCCGGCGATCCCGCCCTGCAGGCCGGCTACGACGCGATCCGCCGCGCCGATCCGTCGTTCGTGCCGGGCGAGTTCGTGCAGGGTGCGCGCGGCGCGTTCGAGATGATCGTGCAGGCCTTCGCGCAGGGCGACACCGCCACGCTGAAGCCGCTGCTCGCCGCCGACGTCTACGAAGGCTTCGCCAAGGCGATCAAGGACCGGCTCGCCGCCAAGCACACGCTGGAGACGACGCTGGTGGGTATCCGCAGCGCCGAGATCGTCGCCGCGTCGATGGAAGGCCGTTTCGCGAACGTGACGGTCAAGTTCGTCACCGAGCAGGTCAACGTCACGCGCGACGCCGACGGCAACGTCGTCGACGGCGAGGCGGCCAAGGTGACGGTGCTGACCGACCTGTGGACCTTCGCGCGCGACACGCGCAACCGCGATCCCAACTGGGCGCTCGTGCGCACCGAGGAACCGGCGTAAGGCGCATCGCCTTGCCGGTCCGCAAGCTCG
>JAEUKY010000067.1 GCA_016794005.1 Rhodospirillales bacterium | reverse complement strand
GGCGACCGAAAGGCCGCTCGCCGCGATCTTCGCCTTCACGGCGGCGACGTCGTAGCCCGTGCGGCCGGCGGGAACCGGATCCTGCCAGATCAGGTCTTCCTTCGGCACGTCGGGGCCGAAATAGCGGACCTTCGGGCCCATATCGCGATGCGTGAGCTTGAACCAGGCGCGCGCGAAGGTCTTCGAGAAGTAGTCCGGGTCCTTGTGGAACTTCTCCGAGATCTTCCGGTAGGCCGGGTCCATCTTCATGGCCATGTCGGCGTCGGTCATGATCGGGTTGCGGCGGATCGACGGGTCCTCGACGTCGACCGGCTTGTCCTCTTCCTTGATGCCGACCGGTTCCCACTGCCACGCACCGGCCGGGCTCTTCTTCAGTTCCCAGTCGTAGCCGAGCAGCAGCTTGAAATAGCCGTTGTCCCATTTGGTCGGATGCGTGGTCCACGCCCCTTCGAGGCCGCTGGTCACCGTGTCGCGGCCAATACCGCGCGTCGTCTTGTTGAGCCAGCCGAGGCCCTGGTCCTCGACATCGGTCGCTTCGGGCTCGGGCCCGAGGCGCTTGGCATCGCCATTGCCATGCGCCTTGCCGACCGTGTGGCCGCCGGCGGTCAGCGCCACCGTCTCCTCGTCGTCCATCGCCATGCGCGCGAAAGTGATGCGCACGTCCTGTGCGGTGCGCAGCGGATCGGGCTTGCCGCCCACGCCCTCGGGATTGACGTAGATGAGGCCCATCTGCACGGCGGCAAGCGGGTTCTCGAGCGAGTCGCGTTTGTCGGTCTCGTAGCGCTTGTCGGCGCCGAGCCATTCCTTCTCGGCGCCCCAGTACACGTCCTTCTCGGGATGCCAGATGTCGGCGCGGCCGAAGGCGAAGCCGAATGTCTTGAGGCCCATCGATTCGTACGCGATCGTGCCGGCGAGCAGGATCAGGTCGGCCCAGCTGATGCGGTTGCCGTACTTCTTCTTTATCGGCCAGAGCAGGCGGCGCGCCTTGTCGAGATTGGCGTTGTCGGGCCAGGAATTGAGCGGGGCGAAGCGCTGGTTGCCGGTGTTCCCACCACCGCGCCCGTCGGCCGTGCGGTAGGAACCGGCGGCGTGCCACGCCATGCGGATCATCAGGCCGCCGTAATGGCCCCAGTCGGCCGGCCACCAGGGCTGGCTGTCGGTCATCAGCGCGCGCACGTCCTTCTTCAGCGCCGCGATGTCGAGCTTCTTGAGCTCCTCGCGATAGTCGAAGCCCGCACCCAGCGGGTCGGTCTTCGTGTCGTGCTGGTGGAGAATGTCGAGATTGAGGGCCTTGGGCCACCAGGCGACGGGCGTGTCGGCGGCCTTCGTGTTGGCGCCGTGCATCACGGGGCATTTCGCTGCGCTCATTTTCGATTCTCCTTCGGTTTCGATCGGGCGGCAGGGCCGGCGGCGCCGGTCCCGCATGCGAAGAACCTAGGTCGTCGTTTTCAACAAGAGAAATCGATTTAAGTTCGTATATTGATCGCTTGAATCGATTGAAATGCGAACAAGGTCACCACAGCAGCGTGCCGCCGTCGATGACGAGGGCGGCCCCCGTCATGTAGCGGCTGGCGTCGCTGGCGAGATAGACGGCGAGCGGGCCCAGATCCTCCGGCCGGCCGAACTCGCCCATCGGGATCTGGTCCTTGAGCTTCGCCATCATGTCGGGCTGCTCGCGCGCCCAGCGTTCGTTGGGTGCGGTCATGAAGACGCCGGGCAATATCGCGTTGGCGGTGATGCCGTGCGGCGCCCAGTCGGCCGCCGTCGCGCGCGTGAAATGCAGTACTGCCGCTTTCGCAGCCTCGTAATGGCGCCCGCCGATCCCGCGATTGGCGATGAGCCCGCTGATCGACGCGACGTTGATCACGCGCCCGCCCTTGCCGCGCTTGAGCATCGCGCCGCCGATCGCCTTCGTGCACACGAACGTGCTGGTGAGGTTGAGGTCGAGATGCGTGCGCCACGTCTCGAGCGTTTCCTCGGCGATCGGCACGTTGACGCGCCGCCCGCCGACATTGTTGATCAGGATGTCGACCGGGCCCGACGCCAGCGCTTCGGCGCACGCACGCTCGCATTCCTCGGGCACGCCGACGTCGGCCACGATCGCGACGCAAGCACGGTCGCGTGCGCGGATTTCGCCGGCCGTGCGTTCCAGGCTTGCGGCTTCGCGGCCCGCCATGACGACGTCCGCCCCCGCTTCGGCGAGCGCCAGCGCCATCTCGCGGCCGAGTCCGCGGCTGCCGCCGGTGATGAACAGCCGCCTGCCGTCGAGTCGGAATCGGTCGAGCACGCCCATGGGTCTGGCTCCTCGGGGTTGGCCGCCGCAAAGAGTAGCGGGTTATCGGACGCCCGGAACGAAAAAGCCCGCCGACTCGGGGAAGAGTCGGCGGGCCTGATCTTGGTTGCGGGGACAGGATTTGAACCTGTGACCTTCAGGTTATGAGCCTGACGAGCTACCGGGCTGCTCCACCCCGCGCCAAACCGGTCGTCTAGAAAAGACAACGCCCGCCGAAGCGGGCGTGTCGGACATGGTTTGAAGAGGATGATCTCGAAGCTGTCGTTCCGGTTAGAAGGCTCGGCGGCGACTTACTCTCCCGCGTCTTGAGACGCAGTACCATCAGCGCTGAGAGTTTTCACGGCCGAGTTCGGAATGGGATCGGGTGGGTCACCTCTCGCTAAGACCACCGAGCCGTCAAACCGGAACGGGCTT
>JAEUKY010000374.1 GCA_016794005.1 Rhodospirillales bacterium | reverse complement strand
ACGACGACCCGCTCGATCCCGTCGCGCGCCGCGTAGCGGATCGCCTCGCGCGTGCGCCAGATGCGCGCGGCCTCCGGCGGCTTGCCGTCGGCCGGCCGGCCGAACTGGCCCTCGATCGCGTACTCGACCAGCGGTGCAAACGGCGAAGGCGCCTGTCCCTGCGCGGCGGCGGGCGCGGCGGCAAACGCGGCAAAGGCGGCGAGGAATCCGCGGCGGTCCATGCCGCCCGGTATAGGCGGGGAAAATGGCGGCGGCAAGGCGGGGCGGCGGTCTGGTTTCCGCTTCGGCCGTCGGCTAGTCTGGCCGTCTGGCCCGACAACGAACGGATCGCCCATGCCCGGCAAGATCGACGCGCGTCTCAAGGAACTCGGTATCGACCTGCCGGCCGCGGCGGCACCCGCGGGCAACTACGTGCCGTGGGTCGTGTCGGGCAAGACGGCGTACATCGCCGGCCAGATCACGCTCAAGGACGGCAAGCCGCAGGTCCTCGGCAAGCTCGGCCGAGAATTCGGCATCGAGGAAGGCCAGGCGGCCGCCCGCCTGTGCGCGATCAACATCGTCTCGCAGCTCAAGGCCGCGTGCGGCGGCGATCTCGACCGCGTCGTGCGCATCGTGCGCCTCGGCGGCTTCGTCAACTGCATCCCCGAATTCACCGACCAGCCCAAGGTCATCAACGGCGCGTCGGACCTGATCGTCCAGATCTTCGGCGAGGCCGGCAAGCATGCGCGCGCGGCGGTGGGGGCATCGTCGCTGCCGCTCGGCGTGGCGGTCGAGATCGAAGCGGTCGCCGAGATCGCCTGACGCCGATGCCCGACGGCGATCCGACGCTGACGCTGGAGACCGTCGACACGCTCGCCGGCATCGCGGCGGCCGACTGGGATGCCTGCGCGGGTGCGGACAATCCCTTCGTCAGCCACGCCTTCCTGCTGGCGGTCGAGGAATCGGAATCGGCCACGGAAGAGACCGGCTGGGGGCCGCAGCACCTGATCGCGCGCGACGCGTCGGGCGCGCTCGTCGGCGCCGTGCCGATGTATCTCAAGGGCCATTCCTACGGCGAATACGTGTTCGACCACAGCTGGGCGGAGGGCTACCGGCGCGCCGGCGGGCGCTATTACCCGAAGCTGCAGGCCTGCGTGCCGTTCACGCCCGTGCCCGGCCCGCGCCTGCTCGCCCGACCGAGCCCGCTTGCCGAACGCGTACGCGAGGCGATGGCGACGACCCTTGCGGGCCTGCCCAAGCGCCTTGGCGTCTCGTCGCTGCATCTGACCTTCTGCACGCAGGACGAGGCGGAGCTGCTGGAGGACGCCGGCTGCATCGTACGAAGCGGATTCCAGTTCCACTGGACGAATCGCGGCTATCCGGATTTCGAGGCGTTCCTCGCCGAGCTCACGCACAGCCGGCGCAAATCGATCCGCAAGGAGCGGCGCGACGTCGCTGCCCAGGGTGTGGAGCATGTGCGCCTGACCGGCGACGCGATCCGGCGCGAGCACTGGGACGCGTTCTTTGAGTTCTACATCTCCACGTCCGACCGAAAATGGGGCAGCCCCTACCTGACGCGCGACTTCTTCGACCGGCTGGGCGCCACGATGGCGGACAAGGTCCTGCTGGTGATGGCGCGCCGGTCGGGCGAATGGGTGGCAGGGGCCCTCAACCTGATCGGCCGCGACACGCTCTATGGCCGCAACTGGGGCTGCAGCGGCGATTTCAGGTTCCTGCATTTCGAGACCTGCTACTACCAGGCGCTCGATTTCGCGATCGAGCGCAAGCTCGCGCGCGTCGAGGCGGGCGCGCAGGGCGAGCACAAGCTGCAGCGCGGCTACATGCCCGTGCCCACGTGGAGCGCCCACGCGATGCGCGAACCGGGGTTCCAGACGGCGGTGCGGGATTTCTGCCGGCACGAGGCGAAGGCCATCGCCGCGCACATCGCGGCACTCGCCGGCGAAGGGCCGTTCAAGACGCCGCCGGCTTGACCGCTTCGGCGACGGCGGCGACGACGGCTTCGTCGGCCTGCCGGCGCGACATCGCTTCCATGCGCATCTCGGCCGCGATCGCCTTCTCCGTCATCACGCGCAGGTTCTTGACGAACATGCGCAGCAGCGCGCGCACGAACGGATCGGCTTCCTTGAGCTTGTGCTCGAACTGGTCGACCGGGATCGCCAGCACCGTCACGTCGGTCAGCGCGATCGCGTCGGCCATGCGCGGCCTGCCGTCGATCAGCGCCATCTCGCCGAAGATCTCGCCCGCCGCGAGCGAGGCGATGATGCGGCGCTGGTCGACGACCGGGCGGACGATCTCGACCGTGCCGCTCTGGATCACGTAGGCGACGTCGCCGGCGTCGCCCTTGCGGAAGATCGCGCGGCCGGCCCTGAAATGCTTGCGGGGGAGAATCTGCGACGACATCAAGCGAATCCTATCACAAGCCCCACGCCGCACGAACCGATGCCGCGTCACCTTTTACGACCGCAGGGCGTGCCGGCAATGCCTCCCCGTCGAGTCGCGCCGGGAACCGGCCGAGCAGGCCGCGTGCGGCGACCTGCGGATGGCCGGCGATCTCGTCGGGCGCCAGGACTGCTGCAAAGCAGCAATCGACCGGCCCCAGCAGCGCCTCCCATTCGACCCGCGTGCGGCCGGCAAACAGTACTGACAGTTCGCCGATCAGCGCCGTCTGCGGCAGCGCCTCGTCCTGGCGGGCGATCCAGTCAGGCCGACCGACGGCATCGCAGAAATTCGCCCAGAATTTGGGCTCGATGGCGCCCAGCGTCACGTGGCCGTCGGCGCAGGCATAGATGCGATAGAACGCCGCCCCGCCATTGAGCAGCCCCGCCGCGCGGTCCTGTACGAAACCCGGCACGCCGTGCTGGGCCAGCAGCGGCCCCTGCCAGCCCGCCACGGTGTCGGCGAGGCTCGCGTCGACATAGGCCCCCCGGCCGCTCGCCGCGCGTCCCAGCAGGGCCGCGCAGGCTGCCAGGGCAGCGAACTGAGCACTGGCATAGTCGGCCGTCGGCGGATGCGCGATCTGCGGCGCTTCGCGCGTCCCCGACGCCCACAGCCCGCCGGCGGTCGCCATGTAGTTGAGGTCGTGCCCGGTGCGCAGGCGCCACGGACCGGTCTGCCCGTAGCCCGACAGCGCCACATGGACGAGCCGCGGATTGAGCGCTTCGAGTGCGGGACGCCCGAAGCCGAGCCGGTCGAGCGTGCCCGGCCGGTAGGATTCGACGAGCACGTCGGCCTTGGCGAGCAGCCGCGCCAGCAGCGCCTTGCCGTCGCCGGCCTTCAGGTCGAGTTCGAGGACCGTCTTGCCGGCATTCATCCCCTTCCACAAAGGCGAGATGCCGTCGGCGTCGCGGGGCCCGAGCCCGCGCATCGGATCGCCGCCGGGCGGCTCGATCTTGAGCACCTGCGCGCCGAGATCGGCAAGCAGCTGTGCTGCGTACGGGCCGGGAATGTACTGCGACAGGTCGAGGACGCGGATGCCCGCCAGGAACATCGCGACGCGCCCGGCCGGTCGACCTGGATCAGGTCGCCAGCGCGGGAAGCTTCGGCGCGTCCTTCTCGGGCGGGGCCGGCGGCGGGTAGTCGAAGGCGAGCTTGCCGTTCTCGACCTTGACGCGCACCTTGCCGCCCTTGGCGAGCTTGCCGAACAGCAGCTCGTCGGCGAGCGGCTTCTTGATGTTCTCCTGGATCACGCGGCCGAGCGGACGCGCGCCATAGAGTTCGTCATAGCCCTTCTCGGCGAGCCACGTGCGCGCCTCGTCGGAGACCGACAGCACGACCTGCCGCTCGGCGAGCTGGCGCTCGAGCTGGCCGACGAACTTGTCGACGACCTTGTGGATGACCTCCTGCGACAGGCGCGCGAAGCCGATCGTGGCGTCGAGGCGGTTGCGGAACTCGGGCGTGAACATCCGCTTGATCGCCTCTTCGTCCTCGCCGGTGCGCATCTCCGCGCCGAAGCCGATCGCGGGCTTGGCCTGCTCGGCCGCGCCGGCGTTCGTCGTCATGATCAGGATGACGTTGCGGAAGTCGACGTTCTTGCCGTTGTGGTCGGTGAGCTTCCCGTGGTCCATGACCTGGAGAAGGATGTTGTAGAGATCCGGATGCGCCTTCTCGATCTCGTCGAGCAGCAGCACGCAGTGCGGGTGCTGGTCGATCGCGTCGGTGAGCAGGCCGCCCTGGTCGAAGCCCACGTAGCCCGGCGGGGCGCCGATCAGGCGCGAGACGGTGTGGCGCTCCATGTATTCGGACATGTCGAAGCGCTTGAGCTCGACGCCGAGCGAGAGTGCGAGCTGGCGCGCGACCTCAGTCTTGCCTACGCCCGTGGGGCCCGAGAACAGGTAGGAGCCGATCGGCTTCTCCGGTTCGCGAAGGCCCGCGCGCGCGAGCTTGATCGACGCGCACAGCGCCTCGATCGCCTTGTCCTGGCCGTAGACCACGCCCTTGAGCTGGCTTTCGAGATTCATCAGCACCGCCTTGTCGTCGGTCGAGACCGACTTGGGCGGGATGCGGGCGATCTTGGCGACGGTCGCCTCGACGTCCTTCACCGTGATCGTCTTCTTGCGCTTGCCCACGGGCAGCAGCATCTGTGCAGCACCAACTTCGTCGATCACGTCGATCGCCTTGTCGGGCAGCTTGCGGTCGTTGATGTAGCGCGCCGACAGGTCGACGGCGGCCTTCACCGCGTCGCGCGTGTAGCGCACCTTGTGGTGCTCCTCGTAGTAGGGCTTGATGCCCTCGACGATCTTGATCGCGTCCTCGACCGACGGCTCGTTGACGTCGATCTTCTGGAAGCGGCGCACGAGCGCGCGGTCCTTCTCGAAATAGCCGCGATATTCCTTGTACGTCGTCGAACCGATGCAGCGCAGCGTGCCCGAGGCGAGTGCGGGCTTCAGCAGGTTCGACGCGTCCATCGAACCGCCCGACGTGGCGCCAGCACCGATCACGGTGTGGATCTCGTCGATGTCCAGGATCGAGTTTTCCTGCGCCTCGAGCTCGGCGAGAACGGCCGTCAGCCGCTCCTCGAAATCGCCGCGATAGCGCGTGCCCGCGAGCAGCGTGCCCATGTCGATCGCGTAGATGACCGCGTTGAGCAGCACCTCGGGCACTTCGCCCTTGACGATCTTGCGCGCGAGGCCCTCGGCGATCGCGGTCTTGCCCACGCCCGGATCGCCCACATAGAGCGGGTTGTTCTTGAAGCGGCGGCACAGGATCTGGATCGTGCGCTCGACTTCGGGTTCGCGGCCGATCAGCGGGTCGATCTTGCCTTGCGCCGCCTTCTTGTTGAGGTTGACGCAGTAGGCCGCGAGCGCGCCTTCCTTGGTCTTGCCGGCCGACTTTTCCGCCCCGCGCTCGGGGCCGCGTTCGGCGCCGCGCTCGTTCGACTGGCCGGTGCCTTCGTCTTCCGTCGCCCCGCGCACGCGGCGCGGCTCGGAGCGGCCCGGCACCTTGGCTACACCGTGCGAGATGTAATTGACCGCGTCGAGCCGCGACATGTCCTGCTCCTGCAGGAAGTAGACGGCGTGGCTCTCGCGCTCGGAGAACATCGCGACCAGCACGTTCGCACCGGTCACTTCCTCGCGGCCCGAGGACTGGACGTGGATCGCCGCGCGCTGCAGCACGCGCTGGAAGCCGGCGGTCGGCTTGGCCTCGCCGCCGCGCGAGGTGACGAGGCCGGCGAGTTCGTTGTCGAGATACTGGCCGAGATCGCGGCGCAGCTTGTCGATCTCCACGCCGCAGGCGCGCAGGACCGCGATCGCGTCCTGGTCCTCGGTCAGTGCCAGCAGCAGGTGTTCGAGGGTGGCGTATTCGTGCCGGCGCTCGTTGGCGTGCGCCAGCGCGCGGTGCAGGCTCTGCTCGAGATTGCGGGACAACATGCGCTGATCAACTCCCCTCTTCCCGTGACCGCCGGCGGAACCGGTCGCCGGTGGCGGTGCAAGCTGTGGGCCGCGACCTGTCGGGAAAGAGACTACGGGCCAATCGGCGCGATGCCAACTCCACGACCGTCCTGAAATCGTACTCGGTCCCTACCAACTTAGGTGTATCCGCCGCGAAATACGAGAGATGCGCCGGACTTCCCACCCTACCTCACTCTTTTTCGAGGGTGCAGCGCAGCGGATGCTGGTTGCGGCGCGCGAATTCGGTGACCTGGTTGACCTTGGTCTCGGCGACCTCGTAGGTGAACACGCCGCACACGCCCACGCCGCGGCGGTGCACCTGCAGCATGATGTCGGTCGCTTCCTGGCGGGTCTTGGAGAAGTATTTCTCGAGGACGTGGACGACGAACTCCATCGGCGTGTAGTCGTCGTTCAGCATCAGGACCTTGTACATGGCCGGGCGCTTGGTGCGCGTGCGCGTCTGCAGCGCCACGCCCGAGCCGTTGCCGTCGTCGCCGGTCTGGCCGGTGCCGCGGTCGGGGTCCTTCTCGTCGCTCATCCGGGTGGGTCGAATCATATTGTCCTTCACGACCAATGATATGGCATTCGCCGCGGCCGAATAAAGGGGTGACGCCCCGGAGGGTCGAAAGCTTTGTTCGCAAATGCAAAAAAGCCCGACCCCCTTGCGGGAGCCGGGCTCTATGCCGGTTCGATTCTACCGTGCCGGGAAGGCTCAGGCCGCGTTGGCGGGCTTCAGCAGCTTCTCGACGGCCACGTTGACGCGGGCGTTGATCGGCTCGAGCGCCTCGTTGGCGACCTTGATCGACATCTCCGACAGCTTCGTGCCTTCGGCGACGAACTTGTCGAACGTCGTCTTGGCGAAGTCGGTCTGCAGGTCGACGGCTTCCTTCAGCGTCTTGGCGCCGAGGAGCGCCTTGGCGACGGCGGCCGAAGCCTCGACCGTCTCCTGAGTCAGCGCGTACCATGCCTTGCCGAAGGTCTCGAAGCCCTTCGTGTAGACGGTCGACGCGGCGACGGCGGCCTCGAGGTTCTCCTTCGAGAACTTCGAGATCTCCTCGAGCGCCTTCACGCCCTGGGCCTGCGCCTTGTCGGCCTGCTCCTTGGCGGGGCCGAAGAACTGCTCGAAACCCTTCGGGTTGAAGAGCTGGGCGAACTGCTGGAACTGCTCGTTCATGGTGGATCCTTTCACGATCGGGAAGGCGATCGCGGGGATCGCCGTCTGGGTTGGGGTCTTGTTCGTCGTCGGTGCCGGCTTCGGGGAGACCGTCCTGGGCGGCGTCGTCGCGGGAGCGGCCACGGCCTTCACGGCCGCCGGCTTCGTCCCCTTCGACTTGTCTTTCGCCTTACCCATGTCGATACCCGTCTCCGGCGGTGAATGCTGCAACGCAACATGATCACAATATGGGCACGTGGCCCCGCCGGTCAAGGGGTTTTTGTGCGCCGCAACATAGCAGGCGCAATATTTTTATCAACTATCTGGAAATAAACGGATTTATTTAGAAAGGCCGGAGCTGGTGACGCAAGCCGCCGGGCGCGAGCTGGACGTCGAAATTGAGGTCCGCCGCGCCGTTCCGCATCCGGGTCAGGTGGTCGGCATAGACGTTCGGGCTGACCGGATTGACCGGGATCTCTGTGCGGTCCTGGGCGTAGAGCAGCGCCGGGAAGCGCAGCGCCGCGAAACCGGGCGAACCGTTGTGCCAGCCGTTGATGTGGAAGCGGCCCTCGGCGCAGGCCGACACGATCCAGTAATAGTCCCACGACGAGAAGTTCCGGCCCGTCAGCGTCGGCGCGCCGAACCCGTCGTCTTCGAGCTGACGCGCGATCGCGCGGTAGGAAGCCGCGTCGAGCGTGGATCGCGCGTCGCGCACGGGTGCGAACATGTTGGCCGACGCGGTGCGCACGTCGACGAGGGCGAAGCCCGGATGCGGGACGCGCACCTGCAGCGTCGCCCCCGTCTCGGTGCGGACCAGATCGTAGCTGCGGATCTGCACGTCGAGCACGGCGTTGTAGACGAAGCGGTAGCGCGCCGGCGAACCGGGCTTGCAGGAATCGCGGATATCCTCGCCGCCCAGATAGGCGAGCCACGACAGCCGGCCCGTGACCGGCTCGCCGATGCGGCCGGCATCGCTGCAGGCCGAAACGAGCAGGGCGGAGGCCAACAACGCGAGCGACGTCACGCGCATTCCGAAACCCTCGATTCGAGTCGAACTGGCCTATCCAATACCATGAAAAAGCGATTTTTTCTGGACACCGGGAATCGCCGTCGTTTACTCTCGATTCGCTGAAACAATTTGCAACAGAGGGCGCGCCAGCCGTGACAGCCGAACGACCGGACGATAGCCCCGCGCGCCGCCCGACAGATTTCTTCCGGACCCTCGCGCGTCTGGCCTTTGCCGGCCTTCTGCTGTTCGCCGCCGCCGCCCCGGCGCAGGCCCGCTACGCCTCCATCGTCGTCGATTTCGAGACCGGCCGCATCCTGCACGAACAGGGGGCCGACGAGCGCCGCCACCCCGCGTCGCTGACGAAGATGATGACGCTCTACCTGATCTTCGAGGCGATCGACCAGAAGCAGATCGCGCTCGACACGCGCTGGACCGTCAGCGCGTTCGCGGCCGGCCAGCCGCCCACGAAGCTCGGCCTCGAGGAAGGCGACCGCATCCGCGTGCGCGACGTGATCCTCGGCATGGTCACGCGCTCGGCCAACGACGCGGCGACGGTCGCGGCCGAAGGCCTCGCGGGCAGCGAGGCGAAGTTCGCCGAACTGATGACGCGCCGCGCGCGCCAGATCGGCATGGCCTCGACCGTCTTCCAGAACGCGCACGGCCTGCCGAACGACGCGCAGGTCACCACGGTGCGCGACATGGCGAAGCTCGGCACCGAACTGATCCGCCGCTTCCCGCACCACTACCATTTCTTCTCGACGTCCGAGTTCGTCTACGAAGGCCGCACCTTCGCCAACCACAACCGGCTGATGCGCTGGTTCGAGGGGGCGGACGGCATCAAGACCGGCTTCATCCGCGCCTCGGGCTTCAACCTCGTCGCCTCGGCCGTGCGCGACGGGCGGCGCATCGTGGGTGCCGTCATCGGCGGGCCGAACCCGACCGAGCGCGACCAGTACATGGGCAAGCTGCTCGAGGCGAGCTTCCACCGCACGGGCGAACTGCCCGCCGTGCGCCAGGCGCAGGCGCCCAACGTGCCGCGCCAGGTCGCCTCGGCCGCCGCCAAGCCGGCGGCGAAGAGCGCCGCGAAGCCGGCGAAGGCGACGACGGCCGAACCCAGGCGCGCGAACCCGCCCAAGCGCGAGACCGGCGGCCAGACGCTCCACCGCGCCGCCGCGGCCGAATGGTCGATCCAGGTCGGCGCCTTCAACCAGCGCGCGCAGGCACGCAAGGCCGCCGAGGAGGCCGCGCGCGTCGCCGCCCAGCATGTCGCCGATGCCGAGATCCGGATCCTCGGCCCCGCCTCGACCGCGCGCAATTCCGCCTCGCACCGCGCGCGCCTGACCGG
This sequence comes from Rhodospirillales bacterium, assembly GCA_016794005.1. GTDB lineage: Bacteria > Pseudomonadota > Alphaproteobacteria > CACIAM-22H2 > CACIAM-22H2 > Tagaea. The sequence continues at coordinate 493 of JAEUKY010000374.1, read as the reverse complement.
CCTCACCCAGACGCAGGCGCGTGCGGCATGCCGCGTGCTCGACCAGCGCGACATGGATTGCATGATCGTCGGCCCGTCGAACGACAAGCGCGCCGCCGCGAGCCTCGCCAGCGCCGGATGATCTGCGGCGGTTGACGGCGGTTGACCGCCAACAGACGAACTCGTTCGTTTCCAACGGCTTAGGCTGTTGACGTTGACGGGAAACGCGGTCCGTCAAGCAAACTTTGCCGTCCCTATTCACTTGTCAAACAGCGCACGGCCGGATCGTCTCGACCGATGCGAGGACGATAATCTGCGCGAGGATTAAATACAACTATAAATACTTATGTAGTTATCCGTGAAAAGTCGTGGATGCCCGGCATTCGCCGGGCATGACGGAAGTGATCCAGCTTTTCCCGTCATGCCCGGGCTTGTCCCGGGCATCCACGACTTAGGAAAAGCGGCGCGCGAAGCGCGGCAACTTCACCGCGGCGCGAAAGTCTGCGTCTTGAGC
>JAEUKY010000294.1 GCA_016794005.1 Rhodospirillales bacterium | reverse complement strand
GCGAAGATCGCCGGCACCGAGTCGACCGCGAAGACAAGGTCGATCGCCTCGACCAGCACGAGGCACAGGAACAGGGGCGTCGCCCAGCGCACCATGCGGCCCGAGACCGGGTCGGGGCGCGTCACGAAGAAGCGTTCCTCGTGCAGCGTCGCCGTCACGCGCATGCGCGCCTGCAGGAACTTCAGGACCGGGTTCTCGCCGAGGTCGCCTTCCTTGTCGGCCATCACCAGCATCTTGACGCCGGTGAAGAACAGGAACGCGCCGAAGAAGTAGAGGATCCACTGGAACTCGGCGACGAGGGCGGCACCGAGCGCGATCATGATCCCGCGCATGACGACGACGCCGATCACGCCCCAGAACAGCACGCGGTGCTGGTATTTCCGCGGGACCGCGAAATAGGTGAAGATCATCGAGATCGCGAAGACGTTGTCGAGCGACAGCGACCATTCGACGAAGAAGCCGGTGAAGTACTCCATGCCCGGCACCGGGCCCATGAACCACCAGACCCAGCCGCCGAACAGCATGGCGAGCGAAAGGTAGAAGGCCGAGAGCTTCAGGCTCTGCGCGACGCCGATTTCCTTCTGGCCGCGATTGAGCACGCCGAGGTCGAGGGCGAGCAGCGTGACGACGATCGCCACGAAGCCGGCCCACATCCAGGCCGGCTTGCCGAGAAATTCGTTCGCGAAGAGAAATTCCATGAAGTCGCACTCCCGTTACGAGGGAGTCCGACATCGCCGCGCATTGGCGCGACCAGAGGGGCCCGGACCCTGATGGGAGGGAGGTGGTGCGCGCATCCCGGCCGCGCAAGGGGGGTCGACGGGAATTTTATGGCACAATTCGGGGGGTCAGCCTTCCAGGAGCGGCCGAACAGCCTCGAATCCGGAAGCGCAGCCGGGGTCGAGATCGGAAAGCACGCGTTCGGGCGTGGTCGTGCCCAGCATCAACCGGGTCGCGGTCGCCGCCATCGCCCCCGGATCCGCGACCACCCGATCGGCCAGTATCGGCCCGGCCCGACGCACGCAGTCGGTCACAAGCCGGACCGTCGCCTCCGAAGTGCGCGCGGCGGCCATGCGCTCGCGCACCCCGGCTTCGAATGGCTCAAGCAGGAAGAGCGAGATTGCGGCGGCGAGCATTTCGGCGATCACGGTGCGTCTCCCAGGGAACGGCAGCCTCCCCGAGATGGCAGCCGGCGGCGGATTTTCAAGCCGGCGCTTCCGAATGCCCCGATTCGGCCACATTCACTCCCCATCTGCGCCTGCATGAGCGACGATTTCGAGTTCAGGTGCGCCCGCATCAAGCAACGCAACGAGCGGCTGGCGCGGTGGGCCGGCCGCCAGATGGGCTTCTCCGGCCCCTGGCTCGACGCCTATGTCGAAGAGGTCGTCACGGCCGACTACGACTCGCCGGGCCACGACGACGTCGTCCGCAAGATCGCCGGAGATTTCCTGTCCCACGGCGTCGCGCTCGGCGCCGAGGATATCCGTCGACGCATCGGGCAGCTGGACGGCTGAGCCGGTCTACTCGACGAACGCCTTCTCGCGCGCCCGGCGCACCGACGGGGCGAGGACCGCGACGAGCAGCAGCACCGCGAGGACCAGCAGCGCCAGGCTGATCGGCCGCTCGACGAAGACCAGCGGGTCGCCGCGCGAGATCCGCATCGCGCGGCGCAGGTTCTCTTCCATCATCGGCCCCAGGATGAAGCCCAGCAGCAGCGGGGCCGGTTCGCAGCCGAGCTTGACGAACACGTAGCCGAGCACGCCGAAGGCGAGTGCCAGCGCCACCTCGAAGGTCGAGTTGTTGAGCCCGTAGACCCCGATGCAGCAGAACACGAGGATCGCCGGATAGAGCAGCCGGTAGGGGACGCGCAGCAGGCTGACCCACAGCCCGATCAGCGGCAGGTTGATGATGACGAGCATCAGGTTGCCCACCCACATGCTGGCGATCAGGCCCCAGAACAGGGCGGGTTCGCGCGTCATCACCTGCGGGCCCGGCACGATGCCGTGGATCGACATGGCACCAATCATCAGCGCCATCACCGCGTTGGGCGGGATGCCCAGCGTCAGCATCGGGATGAACGAGGTCTGCGCGCCCGCGTTGTTCGCGGCCTCCGGCGCCGCAACGCCGGCGGCGGCCCCCTTGCCGAAGCGCTCGGGATGCGCCGACAGTTTCTTTTCGAGCGTGTAGGCCGCGAAGCTCGACAGCAGCGCGCCCCCGCCCGGCAGCACGCCGAGGATCGATCCCACCAGCGTGCCGCGCGCGGCCGCGGGGGCCGCTTCGCGCAGCTCCGCGCGCGTCGGCCACAGTCCTTCGATGGCGGCGGATTGCCCGCGCACGAAATGCCGTTCGAGCTGCACGGCGATCTCGGCGATGGCGAACAGGCCCATCGCCAGCGGCACGAAGCCGATGCCGTCGGACAGTTCGGGAATGCCGAACGTGAAGCGAAGCTGGCCCGAGTTCACGTCGGTGCCCACGAGGCCGAGCACGAGGCCGAGCAGCGTCATCGCCACCGCCTTGGCGACCGAACCGTGCGCCAGCACGATCGCCGCGACGAGGCCGAAGGCCATCAGCGAGAAATACTCGGGCGCCTGGAAGAGCTGGGCGAAGCGCACCATCGCGGGGCTTGCGAGCGCAACGACGAGCGTGGCGACGGTCCCTGCGAAGAACGAGGCGAGGGCCGCGATCGCGAGCGCCGCACCCGCCCGCCCGTTGCGCGCCATCGCATGCCCGTCGAGGCACGTGACGACCGACGAGGATTCCCCCGGCATGTTGACGAGGATCGCCGTCGTCGAGCCGCCGTACTGCGCGCCGTAATAGATGCCCGCGAGCATGATGAGCGCGCCGACGGGTTCCAGCGAGAACGTCACGGGCAGCAGCATCGCGATCGTCGCGACCGGGCCGATCCCCGGCAGCACGCCGATCAGCGTGCCGAGCAGCGCGCCCGCCAGGCACCAGAAGACGTTGACGGGCGTCAGCGCGACGCCGAACCCGAGCAGCAGCGGATCGAAGAGTTCGCTCATCGCCCGAAAAGCGGGATCGGCAGGCCCAGCCCGTAGACGAAGATCCCGGCGCCCAGTGCGGCGAGGAACGCGGCCAGCACGGCCGTCTCGACCGGCCGGTAGGGCCGTTCGCCGAGGCGCGCGAAGCCCACGCAGGCGAGGATCGCGGCGATCAATCCCGCGCGTTCGAGCAGGAACGCGAACGCGGCCACGCCGAGCAGCAGCCAGAAGAGCGGGCGCGGATCGCGTTCGGGGAGTGCCGCCCCTTCGCGCGCGAACAGTCCGGCGAGGCCGATGCCGCCGCCCAGCACCGCCAACGCGGCCCCCAGCGCCACGGGAACCCAGCCCGGCCCCATGCGCCGCAGATCGCCCGCCGGATAGTTCCACGCGAGCGTCACGGCGAGGAGACCGAACAGGACGAAGAGGCCGCCCGCGAGCGTACCGGTACGCAGCAGGCGGCCTTTCATTCAGTCGACCCGCGCACCCGACAGGCGGACGATCTCGCGGTACTTCGCGTGTTCGGCGCGCACGAAGGCGGTGAATTCCGCCGGCGTGTTGCCGACCGGCACGACCGCAAGCTTGGCGAGCCGCTCGACCGTCGCGGGATCCTTGAGGGCCGCGATGCTCGCCGTGGCGAGCTTCTGCACGATGTCGGCCGGCGTGCCGGCGGGCGCGAAGATGCCGAACCACGTGCTGATGTCGAAACCGGCAATACCCGCCTCGCCCATCGTCGGCACGTTGGGCACCTGCGCGCTGCGCCTGGGCGTGGTCACGGCGAGCGGACGCAGCTTGCCCGCCTCGATCTGCGGGAACGCGTTGGCGAGGTTATCGAACGTGAACTGCGTTTCGCCCGACAGCAGCGCGTTGAGCTGCGGGGCGCCGCCCTGATAGGGGATGTGCTCGATCGGCACGCCGATGCGGTCGGCGAACAGTGCGCCGGCCAGATGCCCGCCGCTGCCGTTGCCGCCCGAGCCGTAGTTGAAGCCCTTCGGGTTCGCCTTGATGAGGCGCACGAGGTCGGCGACCGTATCGGCCTTCACCGACGGGCCGACGACCAGGATGTTCGGCACGTCGCCGACCTGGGTGATCGCGACCGTGTCGCGCAGCGGCTCGAACGGCATCTTCGCGTAGAGATGCGGGTTGACCGCGTGGGTCGACAAGGCACCCATGACGATCGTGTGCCCGTCGGGCGCCGATTTCGCGACGAGATCGACGCCGACATTGCCGCCCGCACCCGGGCGGTTCTCGACGACGACGGTCTGGCCGAGCAGCACGGTCATGCGGTCGGCGACCGCGCGCGCCGAAACGTCGAGCGAGCCGCCCGGCGGGAACGGCACGACGAAGCGGATCGGGCGGCTGGGGAAGGTCTGCGCGCTGGCGATGCCCGGCAGGGCGGCGGCGGCACCGGCGGCGGCGATGAAATGGCGGCGGGAAAGCTTCAAGGGCGGGTCTCCTCGGGGGATTGCGGGCGCGGCCTTCGCCGTCGCCGGAACGGCAGCGACGTTAGCCCAAACGCCCCGCCCCGTCAGCCCCCGCCGTCAGTTCGCGTAATCGCCCTTGGGGGCCAGCACCTCGCGCTTGCCGACATGGTTGGCCGAGCCGACCACGCCTTCGGATTCCATCCGCTCGACGATGCGCGCCGCGCGGTTGTAGCCGATCTGGAGATGGCGCTGGATGAAGCTGGTCGAGCATTTGCGCTCGCGCGCCACCAGCGCCACGGCCTGGTCGTAGAGCTGGTCGGAGCCTTCCCCGCCGCCCGAGCCGCCGGAAGCCCCGCCTTCGCCGCCTTCGCCCAGGCCCATCGCGGCCAGCGCGTCGTCGTCCTCGGTGACTTCCTCGATATAGGCGGGTGCCCCCTGCGCCTTCAGGTGCTGGACGACGTGCTCGACCTCGCGGTCGGACACGAACGGGCCGTGGACGCGCGTGATGCGCCCGCCGCCGGCCATGTAGAGCATGTCGCCCTGGCCGAGGAGCTGTTCGGCGCCCTGCTCGCCCAGGATCGTGCGGCTGTCGATCTTGCTCGTCACCTGGAACGAGATGCGCGTGGGGAAGTTCGCCTTGATGGTGCCGGTGATGACGTCGACCGACGGGCGCTGCGTGGCCATCAGGATGTGGATGCCGGCCGCGCGCGCCATCTGCGCGAGGCGCTGGACGGCCCATTCCACTTCCTTGCCGGCGACGAGCATCAGGTCGGCCATCTCGTCGACCACCACCACGATGAAAGGCAGCGGCGTCATGTCGAGCGGCTGGTCCTCGAACACGGGCTTGCCCGCCTCGTCGAAGCCGGTCTGCACCTTGCGCGTCAGCAGCTCGCCGCTTTTCTTCGCTTCCGCGAGGCGCTGGTTGTAGCCCGCGATGTTGCGCACGCCGAGCTTCGACATGGCGCGGTAGCGGTTCTCCATCTCGCGCACGGTCCATTTCAGCGCCACGACCGCCTTCTTCGGATCGGTGACGACCGGCGACAGCAGATGCGGGAT
>JAEUKY010000258.1 GCA_016794005.1 Rhodospirillales bacterium | reverse complement strand
ATGACGCGGTCCTTGTGCTCCTTGGGGAGCAGCGGGTTGTAGGACCCGACGCGCTCGACGAAGGCGCCGTCGCGCGCCTTGCGGCTGTCGGCGATCACGATCTTGAAGAACGGGCGGTGCTTCGTCCCGGCGCGGGACATGCGGATCTTGAGGGCCATCTTGGATCGTCTTCCTTCTGCGTTGATTGGCTTCCGAAGTGGTGGATTGCGCGGTGAACGGCGTGGTGGTCAGCGGCGGAACAGATTGCCGAGGCCCGTGCGCATCAGGCCTTTCTGACCGAGCTTGGAGACCTGCTTCATCATCCGGCTCATCTCCATGTACTGCTTCACGAGCCGGTTCACGTCCTCGACGCTCGTGCCCGAGCCCGCCGCGATGCGCTTGCGACGCTTGGCGTTGAGCAGGTTCACGTCGCGCCGCTCGGCCCTGGTCATCGAACCGATGATCGCTTCCTGGCGCTTGATCACCCGGTCGTCGACCTTGGCGCTGTCGAGCTGCTGCTTGATCTTGCCGATGCCCGGCAGCATGCCCATGACGCCGCCGAGGCCGCCCATCCGACGAAGCTGCTTGAGCTGACTCGCCATGTCCTCGAGGTCGAACTCGCCCTTCTGGACCTTCTTCGCGAGCCGCTCGGCCTCTTCCTTCTCGACGTTCTCGGCGGCCTTCTCGACGAGGCCGACGATGTCGCCCATGCCGAGGATGCGGCCGGCGATGCGGTCGGGATGGAAGACGTCGAGGGCGTCCATCTTCTCGCCGAGGCCGATGAACTTGATCGGCTTGCCGGTGACGGCGCGCATCGAGAGCGCTGCACCGCCGCGCTGGTCGCCGTCGACGCGCGTCATGACGATGCCGGTGATGCCCAGACGCGTATTGAACTGCGTGGCGGTGTTGACGGCGTCCTGGCCGGTCAGCGCGTCGACCACCAGCAGCGATTCGGTGGGGCCGACCGCGTCGCGCACGGAAGCGGCTTCGGCCATCAGCTCGTCGTCGATGGAAAGGCGGCCGGCGGTGTCGAGGATGACGACGTCGTAGCCTTCGGTGCGGCCCGTCTCCATCGCGCGCTTGGCGATCGCGACGGGATCCTGTCCGGAGACGATGGGCAGCGTGGGGACGGACACCTGCGTGCCCAGCACGGCGAGCTGTTCCTGCGCCGCCGGGCGGCGCACGTCGAGCGAGGCGAGCAGGACCTTCTTGCGGTCCTTCTCGACGAGGCGCCTGGCGAGCTTGGCCGACGTCGTGGTCTTGCCCGAGCCCTGCAGGCCCAGCATCAGCACCGCGACCGGCGGATTGGCGCGAAGATTGATCTCGCTGGCGGTCGAGCCGAGCGTTTCGACGAGCTTGTCGTTGACGATCTTGACGACCATCTGGCCCGGCGTGACCGAGCGGACGACCTGCTGGCCGATCGCCTCGAGCTTCACGCCGGCGACGAAATCCTTGACGACCGACAGCGCCACGTCGGCCTCGAGCAGCGCCACGCGCACCTCGCGCAGGGCCGCGTCGACATCCGCCTCGCCGAGCGCACCGCGCCCGCGCAGCTTGTCGAAGACCGACCCCAGCTTGGTTGATAGCGACTCGAACATCCCGACCCGAAAACCTTCCCGACACGCAAAACACGACGGCCGCCGTGCGCGACACTCGCGGACGGCGGGAGACCCGAAGGCCCAAGGGCGCAGATTTCCCCTGAACGGCGGCGGTTCTAGGCCCAAAGGCCGGGGGCGTCAAGCCGCCGGGGACTACCGCCGGCCACACGTATATAGGGAGTGTCCGCTGCTTTCGGTTCGGAGTTCTAAGTTATTGAAATTGCTTTGTTATATAAATTTCACGATTTATAGGCTATATTTCCTCGAAATGCCACCTTGCTAGACAAGCCCGGCGGCCGGGTCCTATATCCCCGGCCATGAGCGGATTGCCCTTCCTGAAAATGCACGGCCTTGGCAACGACTTCGTCGTGGTCGATGCGCGCGCACAAAAAGTCGCCCTCGATACGACGCGCGTGCGCGCGATCGCCGACCGCCACAAGGGCGTGGGCTTCGACCAGCTCGTCGTGCTGGAACAACCCGCCGACAGGTCGGCCGACGTGTTCTTCCGCTTCCTCAATGCCGACGGCTCGGAAGCCGGTGCGTGCGGCAACGGGACGCGATGCGTGGCCGACTTCGTCATGCGCGAGAAGAACGCCGACGCATTGACGATCCAGACGCGTGCCGGCCTGCTGAAGTCGCGTCGCGACGAAGCGGGCATCGTCAGCGTCGACATGGGCCCGGCGCGCACCGACTGGCGCGAGATTCCGCTCGCCGAGGCGTGCGATACGCTGCACGTGCCGCTCGCCGTCGGCCCGCTCGCCGATCCGGTCGCGACGAGCATGGGCAATCCGCACGCGACGTTCTTCGTGCCCGATGCCGGTGCCGTCGATCTTGCCGTCCTGGGACCGCAGCTCGAACATCACCGCATGTTTCCCGAGCGCGCGAATATCGGCGTGGCGCAGATCCTTGATCCCGCCACGCTGCGTCTGCGCGTGTGGGAACGCGGGGCCGGCATCACGCTCGCCTGCGGTTCGGGTGCGTGTGCCGCGACCGTCGCGGCCGTGCGGCGCGGCCTGCTCGCCGGGCGGCGCGCGCGCGTGATCGTCGACGGCGGCGCGGACGGAGGGGGTTCGCTCGACATCGAATGGCGCGCCGACGGCCACGTGCTGATGGCGGGGCCGGTCGCCCTGTCCTTCTCGGGCGTCTGGCCGGGATGACGCAGGCGCGCATCGTCAATTTCGGCTGCCGGCTCAACGCCGCGGAGGCCGCCACGATCGAAGCGCTGCTTGCCGCCGCGGGCGACGGCGATACGCTGGTCGTCAATACCTGTGCCGTGACGCAGGAGGCCGAGCGCGAAGCACTTGCCGCGATCCGCCGGCTGAAGCGCGAACGGCCCGAGGCGCGAATCGTCGTGACCGGCTGCTCGGCCCAGCTCGATCCCGCGCGCTACGAGGCGCTGGCCGAGGTCGATGCCGTGGTCGGCAACCGCGACAAGCTCGATCCCGCCGTCTGGCGTGCGCGTACCGGTGCGGTTTCCGACATCATGGTGCGCCAGGATTTCGTCGCGGCCGAAATCGGCCTTGCCGAGGGCCGTACGCGCGCGTTCGTCGAGGTCCAGCAGGGCTGCGACCATCGCTGCACGTTCTGCGTCATCCCGTTCGCGCGCGGTCCGTCGCGCTCGCTGCCGGCCGAAGGTGCCGTCGCGCGCGTGCGCCAGGCCGTCGCCGCCGGCCGGCGCGAGGTCGTGCTGACCGGCGTCGACCTGACCGCATGGGGCGACGACCTGCCGGACCAGCCGCGGCTCAGCGACCTGTGTGCGGCAATCCTTGCCGCCGTACCCGACCTGGCGCGCCTGCGACTTTCCTCGGTGGATCCGGCGGAAATCGACGGTCGGCTGTTCGGTCTTCTGGCCGACGAGCCGCGTCTTGCCCCGTTCCTGCACCTGTCGATCCAGGCCGGCGACGACCTGATCCTGAAGCGCATGAAGCGCCGGCACAGCCGCGCGCAGGTGATCGATGTCGTCGCCCGCGCGCGCGATGTCAGGCCCGATATCGCCATCGCCGCCGACCTGATCGCCGGCTTCCCGACCGAAAGCGACGCCGCGTTTGAGAATACCCGTGCACTGGTCGGTGAACTCGGCCTCGCACATGCGCACGTGTTCGCCTATTCGGCACGCCCCGGCGCGCCCGCCGCGCGCATGCGCGCACTCCCCGAATCGACCGTGCGCCGGCGCGCACGCGAACTGCGCGACACGGCCGCAGGCGCGCGGCTCGGCTATCTCGCCGCCCGCGTCGGCGGTATGGCCGACGTGCTTGTCGAGAAGTCGGGACAGGACGGGCTCGACGCGCAGGGCGTGCGCGTGCGCCTGACCGAGTTACGGCCGCGCGGCGCGCTGGTGCGCGTCCGCGTTGCGAGTCACGACGCGAACGGCCTGACCGGAGTCCCGGCATGAGCTGGCTTGGCCGTCTCAAGGAAGGTCTCAAGAAATCTTCCGGCAAGCTCGTCGATGGGATCGGCCGCGCGCTCAATCTCGGGCGTCTCGATGCCGCGTCGCTCGACGCGCTCGAAGAAGCGCTGATCGAAGCCGATCTCGGTCCGAGCGTCGCGGCCAAGCTTGTCGAGCGCGTGCGGGCGCGCAAGCTGCCGGGCGATACGCCGGCGATCGAAGTGCGAAAGATTCTCGCTGCCGAGATCGCTGCGATCCTCGCTCCGGTCGCACGAAGCTGGGTGCCGGATCCCGCGCGCAGGCCGCATGTCGTGCTGGTCGTCGGCGTCAACGGCAGCGGCAAGACGACGACGATCGGCAAGATCGCGTCGTCCCTGCGCGCCGAAGGCAAATCCGTGATGCTCGCGGCCGGCGACACGTTCCGGGCGGCCGCCGTGCGCCAGCTCGAGATCTGGGGCGAGCGGGCCGGCGTGACCGTCGTTGCGGCGCGCGAAGGCGGCGATCCGGCCGCACTCGCCTACGAAGCCTTGGAGAAGGCGCGGGCGGCGAATGTCGACGTGCTGCTCGTCGATACCGCGGGCCGGCTGCACAACAAGGCCGACCTGATGGACGAACTGAAGAAAATCGTGCGCGTGATCAAGAAGCTGGATCCGAGCGCGCCGCACGACACGATGCTCGTCCTCGATGCGACGATCGGCCAGAACGCGCTGCAGCAGGTCGAGACCTTCAAGAGCATGGTCGACGTCGACGCGCTGGTCGTCACGAAGCTCGACGGCAGCGCCAAGGGCGGCGTCCTGGTGGCGATCGCGAATCGATTCGCGACTCCGACGGTGCTTATCGGCGTCGGAGAGGGTGTCGACGACCTGAAATCGTTCGACGCCGAGAATTTTTCGAAGAGTCTTCTCGACCTCGACGCATGACGGTTCCGAATGATTCCGCGCGTGGAAATTCATCGCGTGCATGAATCGACGACATGCAAATTGTCTCGATTTTATTTGGGTTTTCTTGCTGTCGTTCACTAGCTGTAGAAGGTGTCGATGCGACTCCCGCAACACCAAGGGGCGACCCCTAACGATAGTGGGATCGTGGATGTCAACCCCCCTCATATTGAATTTCCTTGACATGCCCTTGTTCAAAATGATGTTCTAGCCACGTTCGGATCGTCTCCAGGGAGGGCTCCAACTCCGTCGAAGGTCAAAAGGGCAGGGATTAAACACCCAGCTCCGCTCAGATCTCCGGCGCGCCTTTCCCGGTCCGACACCATCGGAAACAAGGAGTCACATCATGGCTGCGAAGAAGAAGGCGAAGAAGAAGGCCGCTAAGAAGAAGAAGTAAGCGGTTTTCGCTCAGTGCATTTGGGGGCGCGGGGGTTCTTCTCCCGCGCCCCTTCTGCTTTTCGGGGGGACGATTCGCGTGCCGGACGTGCGAGACTGGCGCACCCGTTCGGGAGGGCGAGGGCAACTTGGAAAAAGTCGATCCGACGGTCGCGGGGCTCGTGCTCATGGCGGCCCTCATGCACGCTTCCTGGAATGCGGTCATCAAGTCGGACCCCGACCGCCTCGCCTCGTTCGGCCTGGTCATGCTGGCCGGCTGCATTTTCGGCGCGGCACTGGCGCCGTTCGTCGAGTTCCCGGCCGCCGCAGCGTGGCCCTATCTGATCGCGTCGGTCCTCATCCACGTCTTCTATTACGTGTTCCTGCTACGCGCCTACGCGCTGGGCGACCTGTCGCTGGTCTATCCCATCGCGCGTGGCCTCGGCCCCACACTTGTCGCGATCATGTCGGGTACGGTCGTCGGCGAGTATCTCGATTTCCGCGAGTCGGTCGGCGTCGTTCTGGTGTCGCTCGGCATCGCGGGCCTTGCCTTCGCGCGCGGCATCCCGAATTTCGCCGAACGACGCGCCATCCTGCTCGCGGTCCTGACCGGCTTCACGATCGCGGCCTATACGGTCATCGACGGGCTCGGCGCGCGCGCGTCAGGCAACGCGCTCTCCTACATCGTCTGGCTCAATCTTCTGGAGGGGCCGTGGGTTTTCGTCTTCGCGGTCTGGAAGCGCGGACCGGCGATCTTCGACTACATGCGTAAGTATTGGTGGCGCGGGTCGGCCGGCGGTGTCGTCGCGACGATCGGCTACGGCATCGCCATCTGGGCATCGAGCCTGGGCGCCATCGCGCATGTCTCGGCGCTGCGCGAGACGTCGGTCCTGTTCGCCACGCTGATGGGCACGTTCCTGCTGGGCGAGAAGTTCGGCAAGCTCCGGATCGTCGCGGCGGTCGTGCTCGTGTCCGGCCTGCTCGCGATGAATTTCCGGATCGGCTGAACGCGATGCCGGGCGAAGCGGCGATCCGGCTTTCGATCTTCGTCGGCCTGCTCGCGGCCATGGCGTTGTGGGAGGCACTGGCCCCGCGCCGGAGCGACCCGCCCGTGCGTCGCCGACGCTGGCCCGTCAATCTCGCTTTCGCGGTTCTGGGCGCGATCGTCGCGCGCGTCGCCGTGCCCGGCGGGGCGGCCGCGTTCGCGATCCAGGCGCAGGCGCAAGGATGGGGACTGATCGGGTGGGCCGGCCTTTCCGGCTGGATCGCGGTTCTGGCCGGGGTCGCGGCGCTCGACCTTGCCATCTATTTCCAGCATCGGGTCTTCCACGCGGTCCCCGTCCTGTGGCGGCTGCACCGGATGCACCATTCGGACGTCATGTTCGACACGACGACCGGCGTGCGGTTCCACCCGCTGGAGATCGGCCTGTCGCTGGCGATCAAGCTTGCCGTCGTCGCCGCGACCGGGGCGCCGCCCGAGGCCGTCTTCGCGTTCGAAGTGCTGCTCAACGCCAGCTCCGTGTTCAACCACGCCAATATCCGCATGCACGCCGGACTGGAACGCGCATTGCGGCTGGTTCTCGTCACGCCGGACATGCACCGGATCCACCATTCGGTGCGGCGCGACGAGACGGACAGCAATTTCGGATTCTCGGTATCGTGGTGGGACCGGCTGTTCGGCACCTATCGCGCCGAGCCCGCCGACGGCCAGCTCGGCCTGACGATCGGGCTGCCGGACCACCGCGAAGCGGGCAGTCAGGGCCTGTGGCGGTTGCTCGCGCAGCCGTTCGGCCGACGCTAGTTCAGATAAGCAGATCGACCAGCGAGCCGCGCGGCAGGGTCCGCGTCGGCATCGCTTCTTCGGCGAAATTCGTTGCGATTGCTTCGCGCACCTCGGGCAGGCCGGTGCTGCGAACCGGAACGACGAAGCCGCCGCCCACGTCGGCCGTCTGTCCGCCGCGGGCGGAAAAGCTCGGACGGCCGGCGACGCGCCCGCTGTCGGGGCGGCCGAGGCCGTTTGCAATCGAAGGTGTGCCGGCTTGAATCTGCATGATCGGCAATAGAACCAAATTTTATTTAATTCTAAGTTAATTCCGGAATCACGCCGGCAGTTGCCTCGCGCCGAGGCACCTGCGACGAAAACGCCACGCGCATTGCACCGCGATCCGCTTCAAATCGCCCCGTAATTTGTGTGGTTTGGCAAATTGCAAACAAGCGCACGAAGATGTCACGCTCGTTACCCAAATAATCGCGCCGAATGGGTGTGCATCTGGATTCGCGGGACGATCAGACTTAGACTTACTAATAGAACGTACGCGGGTCCGGCGCGTCGAAGAATCTTGGTGACTTTGACTAGATGACGACTCCTTTCGACAGCGAGCAGTTGCAGGGCCTCCTGATTCTCGCCCAGGACAAGCGCCCCGACGCGCGCGCGCATCTGGCGGTCCGCATGGGCGACATGATCCTTGGAACCGACCTCGGTTCGATGTCGCCGCGCGAACGCGAGCTGGCCGAGGAAATCCTGCAGCGCCTGCTGCACGACCTGGAAATGCCGATCCGCCGTGCGCTGGCCGAACGCCTCGCGGCCGAGGGCGTGGCCCCGCGCCGTCTGATCGTGCAGCTCGCCAACGACAGGATCGAGGTCGCCTGGCCGGTCCTGCTGAAATCCGAACTGCTCGACGACGGCGAACTGCTGAACGTAATCCGCACGCGCACCTTCCAGCATCGGCTGGCGATCGCGCGCCGCGAGCATATCTCCGCGCCCGTCAGCGACGCGCTGGTCCGTCCGGGCGAGCAGGACGTCGTACGCGCCGTTCTGGAAAACCCGGGTGCCACGATCGCGACCGACACGTTCGAGTCGCTGGTCGAGATTTCGCAGGCCGATTCCGACCTTCAGGAGATGATCCTGAAGCGCGAGGATCTCGACCCGCGTCTGGCCGGCCGCATGTATGGCTGGGTTTCCGAAGCCCTGCGCCGGCACATCATCGAGAATTTCGAGATCGACCACTATCTGCTCGACAAGGCGATCGGCGATGCGCTGGCCGATGTCGTCGCCGACCATGCGCGGGCCGCGGCCCTCAACGGGGCGCTCGTGCGGATCCGTGCGGCGCTCGACCGCGACGACGTGCACGACCTGCAGATGCTGCTGCCGTTGGCGCGCGCGGGCGAGCGTTCGCTCCTGGAAACCCTGTTCGCCAAGTTCGCGCGCGTATCGGTCGCCACGGCGCGCCGCTGCCTCTACGAACAGGGCGGGCGGGCGCTCGCGGTCGCCTGCAAGGGATGCCACGTCGACAAGTCGCTGTTCACCGAGTTCTTCATCGCCATGCGCCAACTCGGCGGGCCGAGCGGCGGTCTGGTCGATCCGGGCGAGCTGTTCGACACGCTTTCGTTCTTCGATCTGGTCGAGGAAAGCGTCGCCGAGGCGCGCGTATCCGCCTGGCGCCGCGGCGAGACGCGGGGGCCCCTGGTCGACGACGGCATGGTGGCGAACGAGGACGTGCGTCGCGAGCCGCTTTCCCCGGCGCCGACGCGCAAGATGCACGCCGGCAGCCCGCCGCGCCGCAAGCCGCTGAAGCGGTTGAACTGATTTCCTAGCGCACGGCCAGCGCGGCCACGCCGGGAAGTTCCTTGCCTTCGAGCCATTCGAGGAACGC